>CAXYCO010000010.1:0-79858 GCA_964275545.1 uncultured Polaribacter sp. | reverse complement strand
AAATAATAAAAAACATAGAAATGAGATCCACAACAACAAGTTTAAAGGTATTTGGTATGTATATGATACTCATTCCTGGAATTGGACTAATGATAGTTCCTAATTTTATACTTGATTTATTCAAGTTAAGTTATGGAGAAGAATTATGGATACCAAGAATGATTGGACTTCTAGCATTTATTATTGGAGTATTTGATATCTACATTGCAAAATATGAGATTAATAAGCTCTACAAATTGACAATCATACTCAGATATTTTGCAGCTATATTTATGATTGCACTTTGGTTGTTAGAAGAAGTTGAAATTATGATTCTTTTATTTGCAGTAATAGATGCAGCTGGTGCCTATTGGACCATGGCAACTTTAAAACATACGCAACAGAACAAAGCCTAATTATTTAAAAATAAAGTATAACTATATCCTTTAAATAAAGTACAAAAACTAAAAGACAGATTCATAACTTAACTAATTATATTGATTTTATATATAAAAATAAATCAACAACAACTCTTTGGTTTTAATTACTAAAATAATTATACGTATACATATATTGAAAAAATTAACTTATAATTCTCGTGGAATTACCGGTAATTTATTTTTAAAACTTGGAGCAATATCTCTGTAAGAAATTTGTTTTTTTTTAGAAACCATTATAAGTAAGTCATAACTTAATGTAAATAAAGTCCCAGTCCTAAAAGTTTCTAATAGTAATATTTCCAACTCTAACATGGCCTCTTTTATAAAAAATTGTTTGTACTTATTATCGCCTGAAGCGAATCGATACTTAAACTCTAGAGCTATTTTACGATCAACCATTAATAAGCGCATATATATATTTAATAGACCTTCACTTTTTTTGATAGGTTTGCTTAATGTTAGTTTTACAAACTCATCATTTGAAATGCTTTGCTTCAAAGCTTCAAAAAATTCATTAAATTGACTCATACTACAAATATAAATTGTTTAAAAACAAAAAACGTCACTTAAAAGTGACGTTTTTGAAATTATTAAAATAATTTAATTATGCTTTAAAAACAATTTTACGCATTCTTAAGCTTTCTGGAGTAACTTCTAAATACTCATCTCCTTTAATATATTCCATATTTTCCTCTAAAGAAAAATCTACTTTTGGAGCAATTTTCATTGCATCATCTGTTCCAGATTTACGCATATTTGTTAATTGCTTTCCTTTAATTAAGTTAACTGCTAAATCATCTGACTTAGAGTTCTCTCCAATTACCTGGCCAATATAAATTTCTTGATTTATATCGATAAAGAAACGTCCTCTATCTTGTAAACGATTTAATGCATATGCAGTAGCTTTACCAGCAGCAGATGAAATAATAGCACCTTTTACTTCTTCGGTAAAATCTCCTTTATAGGGACCATATTCACTAAATCTATGGTTAATAATTGCTGTACCAGCTGTAGCTGTTAAAATTCTGTTTCTTAAACCAATTAAACCTCTAGAAGGAATTGAAAATTCTAAATGCTGTAAGTCTCCTTTTGGTTCCATAATTAAAAGATCTCCTTTTCTAAGAGATACTAAATTAATAGCCTTAGAAGCAGCCTCCTCAGGAACATCAATAGATAATGTTTCCATTGGCTCATGTTTCTTACCGTCTATTTCTTTTAAAATTACTTGTGGACGTCCAACTTGTAATTCATACCCTTCTCTACGCATTGTTTCAATTAATACAGATAAGTGTAATACTCCACGTCCGAAAACATTAAATTTATCTTCACTATCTGTAGTTTCTACTTTTAATGCAAGGTTTTTTTCTAATTCTTTAAATAAACGATCTCTTAAGTGACGAGATGTTACATATTTACCCTCTTTACCAAAAAATGGAGAGTTGTTAATTGTAAACAACATACTCATTGTAGGTTGATCTATTTCTGTTCTTGGTAATGCTTCTGGATTTTCTAAATCTGCAATTGTATCACCAATTTCAAATCCTTCTATACCGGTAATAGCACAAATATCTCCACAAGGCACTTTTTGAACTTGAACTTTGCCCATTCCTTCGAATACATGCAATTCTTTAATTCTTACCTTTTTAGTTGATCCATCAGCTTTACATAGCATGTAATCTTTACCAGCTTCTAAATCTCCACGAAAAATACGCCCAATAGCAATTCTACCAGTAAATGATGAAAAGTCTAAAGAAGTAATTTGCATTTGTGGTGTTCCTTCATTGTACTTCGTTTCTGGAATAGACTCTAATACAGCATCTAACAATGGAATAATATTATCTGTTTCATTTTTCCAATCAGTGCTCATCCAATTGTTTTTTGCAGAACCATAGACGGTAGCAAAATCTAATTGTTCTTCAGTAGCCTCTAATGCAAACATTAAATCAAAAACTTTTTCGTGAACCAAGTCAGGAGTACAGTTTTCTTTATCTACTTTATTTACAACTACAATAGGAGTTAATCCTAACTCTAAAGCCTTACCTAATACAAAACGGGTTTGTGGCATTGGTCCTTCAAATGCATCAACTAATAATAAAACACCATCAGCCATTTTTAATACACGCTCTACTTCTCCACCAAAATCGGCGTGACCAGGGGTATCAATTACATTGATTTTTGTACCCTTGTACATTACAGATACGTTTTTAGAAAGAATTGTAATTCCTCTTTCACGTTCAAGATCATTATTGTCTAACAATAAATCTTTGCGTTCTTTACGATCGTCTAAAATTTTTGCTTGATCTATGATTTTATCAACTAATGTTGTTTTACCGTGGTCAACGTGAGCTATAATAGCGATGTTTCTTATTGATTGCATTTGTAATTTCTTAAATTTCGTGCAAAAGTAGTTGTTTAGAAGTGATTTACACCAAATTTATCTTTTTTTTTTAAATTAGATGATGGTTCTATAAATTTTTATCTGAATGGTATCAAATAGTATTGTACTTTATAAGTTAATTTAAAGTATTCTAGCAATAAATTGAATGAATTCAATTCCAAAGGAGTGCGTTATAAATAATTTATGAGAGCTACAATTGAAATAAAAATATGGACAACTATACATCAACTTTTTATTTTACAGCATCCCCAAATAATTAGAGAAATATCCAATAAAACTAATAAAAAAAAATATAGCAGCCTTTTATAGTCTTCTTCGCTTACGTTCTGTTTTGATTAAGTTTAATTCTCTGCTAGTCTGACCGGCAACTGAAGTATTCTCCTCTGCTCTTCTAATTAGGTATGGCATAACGTCTCTAACGGGTCCAAAAGGAACATATTTTGCAACATTATAACCTTCATTTGCTAAATTATAGCTTAAATGATCGCTCATCCCGTATAATTGACCAAACCATAAACGCATATCACCTGATTTAATCTTATACTTTTTAGCAAGATCCATAACTAAAGCAGAGCTTTCTTCATTATGGGTTCCTGCAAACAATGCTAATTTAGGATGTTCCATCATGTATGAAATAGCGGTGTTGTAGTTATCATCAGTAGCTTTTTTATTCTTGCAGATAGGTGATGTGTATCCTTTAAAATCAGCTCTTTCCCTCTCTTTTTCCATGTATGCACCACGAACTACTTTCATACCAATATAAAACCCTTTTTTTTGTGCTCTTAAATACAATGCCTTTAAGTAGTCCATTCTATCATGACGATACATTTGAAGGGTATTGAAAACAATGGCTTTTTCTTTGTTGTAAATTTCCATTAATTCTTCAATTAAATCGTCAGCAGAATTTTGCATCCAACTTTCTTCTGCATCAATTAATAATGGAACATCTTTATCTAAAGCTAATTTGCAAACTTTATGAAAACGAGCCACTACCCTATTCCACTCTTCTTGTTCTGTTGTATTTAAAGTTTTACCCTCCGATATTTTTTGATATAATGCAAACCTACCAAAACCCGTTGGCTTAAAAACCGCATAAGGAATTGATTTCTTCTCTTCTGCAAAATTAATTGTTTTTATAGTTTTTGCTAAAGCATCATCAAAACTAGCTTCATCTTCCTTACCTTCAACAGAATAGTCTAATATAGAATGTACATTTTTTGTAAATATTTTATCAATAGTTGGCAAACAGTCACCCTCTGTTACTCCACCACAAAAATGATCAAAAACAGTATATTTAATTAAACCTTCAACTGGTAAATGTGCTTTTAATGCAAAGTTTGTAACAGCAGTTCCAATTTTAACCATTGGTTGATTTTGTATCATCCTAAATAAAAAGTAAGCACGTTCTAATTCAGAATCAGATTTTAAAGAAAAAGCTATTTCAGTGTTGTCAAAAAGGTTCATCAGATAAATTTTAATTATAACAAAGATAAGTATCAACTAGTAATAATTCAATTTTTTCTATTTAATTTGCACACTTAATATTTTATTTATGAAAACCATCCAAGCTGAATCATATCCAGTTCATTTTCAAGAAAAAGCATATTTAGAACTTTCTAATTTAATAATTCGAAATGAGTATTCTAGAATCTTTATTTTAGTTGATGAAAATACAATGGAATTTTGTTATCCTAAATTTATACCAAATTTAAAAACAGATACAATCATTGAGGTCATAGAAATAGAAGCAGGTGAAATTAATAAAAACATAGAAACTTGTATTGGTGTTTGGACAGCTATTACAGAACTAGAAGGAGATAGAAAAAGCCTCTTAATAACACTTGGTGGTGGTGTAATTACAGATTTAGGTGGTTTTGTTGCTTCTACCTATAAACGTGGAATTGATTTTGTGAATGTTCCTACAACTTTATTGTCAATGGTAGATGCATCTGTAGGTGGGAAAACTGGAGTTGATTTAGGCGTACTAAAAAATCAAATTGGACTGTTTTCAAATCCTGAAATGGTTATTGTAGATACAGAATATTTAACAACTGTAACAGAACGAGAAATCAAATCTGGAATCGCAGAAATTATTAAATATGGGGTAACTTATGATATTAAACTTTTTAATGAAATAAACATTAATAAAAACTTAAAAATCAATGATTTAATATATAGATCTATAGAGATAAAGAACGAGGTTGTTTTAAAAGATCCCAGAGAAAATAACCTACGAAAAATATTAAATTTCGGCCATACAATTGGACATGCAATTGAGTCTTTTTATTTAGAATCTGACGATAAAGAGAACCTAACACACGGTGAATCAATTGCCATTGGAATGGTATGCGAAAGTTATATTTCTAACAAGCTTTTAAGCTTTCCTGAAAGTAAGTTGATGACTATTAAAGAAACTATTTTATCTATTTATGATAAAACTATTTTACTAAAAAAAGATTTTTCTTTGATCTTAGAATTTTTAAAACATGATAAAAAGAATGTAAACGGTCAGGTTAACTTTGTACTTCTAAAAGATTATGAAGACCACAAGCTGGACTGTAAAGTACCTGAGGAATTAATTATTGAAAGTATGGAGTTTTATAATTCTTAAACCTTTACAGAACAAGACTTATAGATATCTTCATACACGGGTAAGATATTTTCTAATGAAAACCTTTTGGTATGTTCTTTTGCATTCTCTTTAAAACGATTCAAAGTTTTATCATCTTGTAATATGGAAATTGCGTTTCTAGCCATGTCTTCTATATTTCCTAAATCACTTAAAAAACCTGTTTCTCCATGAATATTTACTTCAGGTAAACCACCTGTATTTGTAGATATTACTGCTGTTTTAGCTGCCATAGCCTCTAGTGCTGCCAGACCAAAACTCTCAGTTTCTGAGGGCAATAAAAACACATCAGAATAACATAAAATTTTTGCTACTTCATTGCTATTGCCTAAAAAAATAACATCATCAGAAATCTTTAGTTTATTTACTAGACTTTCAGCTTTAATTCTTTCGGGTCCTTCACCAATCATTAATAATTTGGAGGGAATCTCTTTATTTACTTCATAAAAAACCTTGATGACATCTTCTACCCTTTTTACAGGTCTAAAATTACTAATATGTGTTAAAATTCTCTCATTTGGCTTTGCTAATGCAATTCTTTTACATTCAGTCTCTTTTAATAAATCATACTTTTCTACATCAATAAAATTATAAACTACTTTAATATCATTTTTGATATTAAAAAGCCTATTTGTAGTTTGCTTCAGGTTTTTTGAAACTGCTGTAACAATATCAGAATTATTAATACTAAATTCTACTGCCGTTTTATACGTTGGATGGCTTCCTACAAGTGTAATATCTGTTCCGTGCAAAGTAGTTACTACTTTTACATGAATTCCTTTTTCCCTTAACATCTTTTTTGCCATAAACGCAGCATAAGCATGGGGAATTGCATAATGGACATGCAATACTTCTAGATCGTGTTTCTCCACAACTTCTACCATTTTACTAGACAATGCTAATTCATAAGGTTGGTACTGAAACAAGGGATATTCTTCTATCACTACTTGATGAAAATGTAAGTTATGTGACAAAAAATCTAGACGAACTGGTTGAGTATAAGTAATAAAATGAACTTCGTGCCCTTTATCTGCCAACGCCATTCCTAATTCCGTTGCCACTACACCACTTCCTCCGAATGTTGGATAACATACTATTCCTATTTTCATAAATTGCATTAATAAGATTAATAATTAATCACTTTAAATGTAAAGATAAAGGTATTCTTAAACTTTAATTCAAAAAACAAGCATAAAAATAACCTACAATTAAAATTGTAGGTTGTATATAAAAAGTCTGAAATAAATTCGATTTTAGTAGTCTCCTAAAGTTTCTGGGTTTTGTTTCAAAGCATTTTCTAATTGCTCATCGTTTGGTGCTTTACCGTGCCAAGCGTGAGTATCCATCATAAAATCAACACCATTACCCATTTCTGTGTGCAATAAAATACAAACTGGCTTTCCTTTACCAGATCTAGATTTTGCATCCGATAAACCAGCTTGAATCGCCTGAATGTTATTACCTTCCTCTACTTCTAAAACATCCCAACCAAAAGCTTCAAACTTCGCCTTAATGCTTCCCATCGGTAAAACATCATCAGTAGCTCCATCTATCTGTTTTCCATTTAAATCTATAGTCGCAATTAAATTGTCAATCTTTTTACCCGAGGCATACATTGCAGATTCCCAAATTTGGCCTTCTTGCAATTCTCCGTCTCCATGCAAAACGTACACCAATCTATCATCTCCATTTAATTTTTTAGCCTCAGCAGAACCTATTGCAAAACTCATTCCTTGACCCAAAGAACCCGATGCAACACGAATTCCAGGTAAACCTTCATGTGTTGTTGGGTGACCTTGTAAACGAGTATTTAATTTCCTAAACGTTGCTAATTCAGGCACTGGAAAATATCCACTACGTGCTAAAACACTATATAAAACTGGAGAAATATGTCCGTTAGACAAGAAAAACAAATCTTCTCCTTTTCCATCCATATTAAAATCTGATGAATGTTTCATCACATCTTGATATAAAATTGTTAAAAATTCTGCACAGCCTAAAGAACCTCCAGGGTGACCAGAATTAACTGCATGAACCATGCGTAGGATATCTCTACGAACTTGCTGAGTAAAGTCTTGTAATTGTTTTGTAGTTGGCATTGTTATAATTTTATTGATGGCAAAAGTAATTTTTTAATAATGATAAACCAATTTTAAAATTCTATTTATTCTAAAATTCTATTAACATATTGTTGATTTAACAATATGAATAAAAATAGAAGTATGTATAATTTACATCGTTTTTTTTGCAATTATTTTTGACTGCCTTTTCCTTGAAGTTATAAAGTAAACACCTGTCAATAACACTATAGCAGCTAAAATAGATTGAGTTGTTAATTCTTCATCCAAAAAATACCAGCCTAATAACATGGCAACTATTGGGTTTACATATGCAGATGTAGCCACCTTCTCTGGGGAAACTACTTTTAATAGATAATTAAATGATGTAAATGCTATAATACTACCAAAAACAACAAGCAATAGCAAAGAAACTTGTGCTTTTAAAGTTAATTCTGTTGGTAGAATCCAAACTTCATTTAATAAAAGACTTGATATTAAAAGAATAATTCCTGAAAATAACATCTGATAACCGGTACTCACAAAAAAGTTTTTTGGTAGGTTTGCTTTCGAGACAAAAACACTTCCGTAACTCCAACTTAGTACACAACTTAAAATCATAAAGATCCCTAAAATACTATTTTCCTGGGTTGAAATACCTTTTTGGTTGATAAGAAGGTACATACCTAAAACACCCAAAAAGACACCTATAATCGATTTTATTTGCATTTTTTTTCCATCTATCAGACGTAATAGAAAAAGCACAAACAATGGTTGTGTAGAGGCTAAAAGTGCTGCAAAACTACTATCTACATATCTTAACGCCCAAACAAAAACTCCGTTGCCGTAGACTAAGAATAAAAAACCAGCAATTATAGAATTTATAATTTGCTTTTTACTAATTGATAATTTGTAGTTTAAGATTTTAGCTATAATTAAAATTAAAAAACCTGCAATTATAAAACGAGTTGCTGATAACAATAAGGGTGAAATTTCGCTGACAGCAATTTTATTTAAAACATAGGTTGAACCCCAAATTATATAAATTGAAAAAAACGATAAAACAATAAGAAGTTTCGTGTTATTTTTCAAAACTATTTAAGTTTTTTGTTTTTTCTTTTTTGCCGCAGGAAACAAAACATTATTTAAAATTAATCTATAACCAGGTGAAGTTTTGTGTAAATCTAATTCTGTTTTGGGATCACCAACTCGATGTGTATAATCTTCTGGGTCATGTCCTCCATAAAAAGTAAACATCCCTTTCCCTTTTGTGCCATGAATATAACGAGCTTCTCTATTTGTTCTATTTTCTCCCAAAACCAATACATTACTTTTTACCATATTTCTATCAAAAGAAGTAGTTTGTCCCATAAATCCTTTTACTAAAACTGTATGGTTTTGAGTTAACATTGTTGGAACAGGATCCCATTTTGCAGAAAACTCAACCAATGAAAAATAATCTGATGTTTTAGGAATTTTACGCTTTCTTGTCATATCAATTGTAGAAAACTCATAGGTTGACGGGTTTCTAATCAAATCAAAATCTTTGAACGCAAAGGTTTTGTTATAGTTTATTTTAGATTGATAATTGGGTGTAGATGCATCTCCGTCAAACATTGCTTCTGCTATGTCTATTCCTTCTGCAGACAATGCAATATCAAAACTATCCGTCGCAGAACACATGGCAAACATAAATCCGCCACCTATTACATAATCTCTAATTTTTTTTGAAACTGCTAGTTTTTCTTGAGAAACTTTAGAGAACCCTAATTCTTTAGATAATTTTTCTGCACGTTGCTTCCCTTCTATATACCAAGGTGCTGTTCTAAAAGAACCATAAAAACGACCATATTGGCCTGTGAAATCTTCATGATGTAAATGCAACCATTCGTATATTAGTAATTTATCTTCCAAAACTTCTTTATCGTAAATTACATCAAAAGGAATTTCTGCATAGGTTAAAACCATGGTAACAGCGTCATCCCAAGGCATTTTATCTTTTGGAGAGTAGACGGCTATTTTTGGAGCTTTTTCTAAAGTTACCGCATCTTGATTAGAAGATGGCGCAGCTATTTCTTGTAGTATTAATTGTGCTTTAGCGTCTGAAATTATTTGATAAGAAACTCCTCTAATTTTACATTCATTCTCGATAGCTTTATTATTTTCTATTAAAAAAGCACCACCATCATAGTTTAATAACCACTTAGATTTTAAACCAGCTTCTAAACCAAAATAAACAATTCCGTATGCCTTTAAATGGTTTTTCTGATTGTCGTAACTCATGGGCACGTAAATAAATGATGCCCAAATGGAGTTTGATATCAATATAAATAAAAGTATTGTTATGATTTTTTTCATATTAAAAACTAAAATACACGTTTTACTTAGAGATGATTATTGATCTATATTTTTATATTTTTTCACTATTTAAAAAGGAACATCATCATCACCAAAAGCATCTTTTGGTTCAATTCTTTGGTTTACAGAAAAATCGTCAGCATTCATAGAAGATTGAAATTCTGAACTAAAGCCTTCCTCTAAATCAGAGAACTTAGCTAAATGGCCTGTAAATTTCAAACGAATATTTTCTAAACCACCATTTCTATGTTTTGCAACAATAAATTCACCTTGCCCTTCACATGGTGTATGCTCATCATCATCCCATTCTGTCATTCCGTAATATTCTGGACGGAAAATAAAAGATACAATATCTGCATCTTGCTCGATGGCACCAGATTCACGTAAATCAGATAATAAAGGTCTTTTACTTCCTCCTCGAGTTTCAACAGCTCGAGATAATTGAGAAAGTGCTATCACTGGAACTGACAATTCTTTTGCTAGTGCTTTTAAATTTCTAGAGATCATGGATATTTCTTGTTCTCTATTCCCTCCACCTTTTCCGTTTCCTCCAGCTGTCATTAGTTGCAAATAATCAATAACAATAATCTTTACGCCATGTTGTGAGACTAATCTACGAGCTTTTGCACGTAGATCGAAAATTGACAAAGAGGGTGTGTCATCTATAAAAATAGGAGCATCAGAAAGTTTCTTGACTTTTACATTTAATTGTTCCCATTCATGAGGTTCTAAATTTCCTTTTCTTAATTTTTCTGAAGTTAAACCAGTTTCTGAAGAAATCATACGCGTAATTAACTGAACAGAGGACATCTCTAGAGAAAATACAGCTACACCATGATTAAAATCAATGGCCATATTTTTTGCCATCGAAATTACAAATGCAGTTTTTCCCATACCAGGACGTGCAGCAATAATGACTAAATCGGAAGGCTGCCAGCCAGAGGTTAATGCATCTAATTTTGTAAAGCCTGTTTCTAAACCAGACATTCCCTCAGAATTACCTATCTCTTGAATCTTTTTTAAAGCTTGTTTTACAAGTGAACCTGCATCTTCTGAACTCTTTTTTAAGTTTCCTTGTGTAACTTCAAACAACTTCCCCTCAGCATCATCTAATAAGTCGAAAACATCTGTAGTCTCGTCGTAAGCATTTTCTATAATTTCACTTGAGATTGATATTAATTTTCGCTGAATATATTTTTGTAATATAATACGTGCATGAAACTCAATATGAGCAGAAGAAGCTACTTTTTGGGTTAAACGGATCAAATAAAAATCTCCACCAACCAATTCAAGTTTTGCATTCTTTTTTAATTGATTAGAAACCGTTAATAAATCTATTGGTTCTGAATTTTGAAATAATTGATAAATTGCTCCATAAATCTCTTGGTGTTTTGAATCATAAAAAGCGTCTGAATGTAAAATATCTATGACATCATCAATTCCTTTTTTATCAATCATCATTGCACCTAAAACAGCTTCCTCTAATTCTACTGCTTGGGGCGGTATTTTACCTTTTTCAAGACTAATTATTCTTGATTTATCTATTTTTTTTCCTGCTAAAGGTGTTGTTTTTTCCATCTTCACAAATGTACTTTTTTTAGGTTGAAAATCTTTTCTAAAACTTTACTTTAATTTGTAAACAAATATTGTAGATAAAAATGTTATTATGTTGTTAATAACCAATCAACTTCCAAAATGAATTCTTAGTTTTATTTAAAAATTAAATTAATTAAAAGTTTATTTCACATATATTTACCTGAATATTTTTATAATTAAACTCAATTATTTATTGAAAACAAGTAAAAAACATATTTATCTTACCGCATTTTTACCTATTCAAGTTATACTGCTTAAATTAGCTGCCAATAACCCCCAATTTATTGAGTATTATTACTCAAACGGAATTTATCCATTCATATCTTCATTTTTAAGAATTGCTTTAGGTTGGATTCCTTTTTCTGTTGGAGACATCTTATTAATTCTTAGTTTGTTTGTGTTTCTTAAATTTATTTACACATTAATTTCAAATAAATTTATACATTTTATTCCCAAAATCATACATTTTACCGCAACATTATCAATTATTTATTTTTGTTTTTACTTTTTTTGGGGATTAAATTACTACAGAAATCCGTTAGCTAAAAACCTTAATTACCCTCAATCTGAATACAAAACAGAACAACTTAAAAAAGTAACTGAACACATTATTAAAAAGTTAAATGAGTATCAATTTAAAATCACAAAAAATGATACTTTAAAAGTTAATAATCCATATTCTCAGAAAGAAATGTATGTTATGGCAATTGATGGGTATAACAATTTATCAAAAGACTTTCCTCAGTTGGAATATAAACATGCATCAATAAAAAATTCATTTATAAGCTTATTACAAAGTTATAACGGTACTGCTGGATATTTAAACCCTTTAACTGGAGAAGCTCAAATAAATGATAAAATTCCCAAAACAAGTTACCCAACAACAACATGTCATGAAATGGCGCATCAATTAGGTTTCGCAGCGGAAAATGAGGCTAATTTTATAGGATTTTTAGCAGCTAACTATCATGAAAATAACTATTTTAAATATGCAAGTTACAGAATGGCTTTGGGATATTGTATTTCTGAAATTAAAAGGCGTGATGTAGAAATATCGAAAGAACTATGGAAAACAGTGAATTTAGGAATCACTAAAGATTTTAATGCTAGCTATGAGTTTTGGCAAGAATATAAAAACCCACTAGAACCACTGATTAAAAAAGGGTACAACACATATTTAAAAGCAAACAAACAGTCCAAAGGTGTAGATTCTTATAATTATGTAGTTGATTTGCTCATCTCCTACTTTGAAACTTCAAATAAAATATAAATTTATTAAAGTTATGTTAAAGTGAATTGATAACTTAATTTACAAAAAGTATATCAATAAATTTATAAAAATTATTAAATCAATTAAATATACATGAAAAAACTACCATTACTATTGCTCTTTTTAATGTCATTCTCTGTTTCTCAGGCCCAAGATTATTTCCCTACAGATGCTGGAGTTAAAATAGCGAATAACACCTTAATTGCATTTAAAAATGCAAAAATTTATATTACACCAGAAAAAGTTATAAAAAAAGGAACTTTACTAATTGAAAACGGGAAAGTAATACTTGTTGGTAAATCTATTAAAATTCCCAAAGGAGCAAAAGTTATAGATTTTTCAGGGAAAACAATGTATCCTTCTTTCATCGATTTGTATTCAGATTTTGGTATTGAAAAGCCAAAAAGAACACCCAATCGTTCAAGAAATACTCAATATGAAGCCTCCAGAGAAGGGTATTATTGGAATGATCATATCAGACCAGATATAAATCCTACAAAAGAATTTTCTTTTGATACAAAAAAAGCAAAAGAACTACTGAATGCTGGTTTTGGTGTTGTAAATACACACATGCAAGATGGGATTATTCGTGGAAATGGTCTGTTAATTGCACTCAATCCAAATTCTTCTAATGCTTATAGAATATTAAGGACAAAATCTGCCCAATATTTATCTTTTTCAAAGAGTAGGTTGTCTAAACAAGCATATCCTGGTTCTAGAATGGGATCAATGGCTTTGTTAAGACAAACATACAATGATGCTGCTTGGTATGCGAAAGGAAATATGAAAAATAAAGATTTGGCTTTAGAAGCTTTAAATAATAACAAACAATTGGTTCAAATTTTTGAAACTGGAAATTTATTAGATGCTTTAAGAGCTGATAAAGTTGGTGATGAATTTGGTATTCAATATACTATTGTTGGTTCTGGAGATGAATTTGAGAGAATTAATGAAATCAAAAGTACAAGTGCAAATTTCATAATCCCTATTAATTTTAGTAATGCATATGACGTTTCTAACCCGCTTTTAGCAGATCAAATCTCTTTGAGAGATATGCGTAAATGGAACCAAGAACCTTCTAACTTAAAAGTATTATCTGAAAACGGAATTAACTTTGCACTAACTACACGTTCTTTAAAATCAGTAAAATCATTTCATAAAAACTTACAAAAGGCCATAAAATATGGTTTCGATAAAGAAAAAGCCTTGGCTTCATTAACTTCAATTCCTGCAGCTATTATAGGTAATACTACTATTGGCAATTTAAATACAGGAAGTTACGCAAACTTCATTGTTACCTCTGGTGATATTTTTGATGCAGAAACGATTATTTATGAAAATTGGGTTCAAGGTTCTAAGAATTTAGTAAACGATATGACTATTAAAGATATTACAGGAACGTATATGCTCTCTGTAAATAATAAAAATTACGATTTAACTATTTCTGGTAAAGGGTTAAAACAAACTGGCATTATAAAAATAGGTGATAAAAAGATAAAATCTAAGTTTTCTTACAAAGATGATTGGATATCTATTACCTTAAATGAACTTTCTGGTTACACTAGAATGATGGGTAAAATAATCAATACATCCAATGTAATGCAAGGGACTGCTTTTGACACTAAAGGAAATGAAACCTCATGGTCTGCAAGTAAGCAAGTAAAAAAAGACAGCAAGAAAAAATCTGAGAAAAATAAGAAAGAAAAAGCAATCGTTGTTTTACCTGTAAGTTATCCTAACATTGGTTTTGGAAACTTTGCTCTACCAAAAACAGAAACTATTCTTATTAAGAATGCTACTGTTTGGACAAGTGAAGATGCTGGCATTTTAGAGAATACTGATGTGCTTTTAAAAGATGGTAAAATTACTAATATCGGTAAAAATTTAAAATCAAGAAGTGCTAAAGTTATCGATGGATCAGGAAAACATTTAACCGCTGGTATTGTAGATGAACATTCTCACATTGCAGCTTCTGCAATTAATGAATGGGCGCAAAATTCATCTGCAGAAGTAACTATAGAAGATGTTGTAGATCCTACCGATATTAATATCTATAGAAACCTTTCTGGAGGTACAACTTCCGCTCAAATACTTCATGGTTCTGCAAATCCAATTGGTGGACGTTCTGCAATTATAAAGTTAAAATGGGGAGAAAGTGCAGACAATATGATTTATAAAAATTCACCAAAATTTATAAAATTTGCTTTAGGCGAAAACGTAAAGCAATCTCGAAGTCCAAACGGGACACGTTTTCCACAAACAAGAATGGGTGTTGAACAAATGTTTACCGATTACTTTACAAGAGCTCAAGAATATGAGGTATTGAAAAAGAGTGGTAAACCTTTCAGAAAAGATGAAGAAATGGAAACCTTGGTTGAAATTCTAAACGGAGAACGTTATATCTCATGTCACTCGTATGTTCAATCAGAAATTAATATGCTAATGAAGGTTGCAGAAAAATTTAATTTTAAAATTAACACATTCACACATATTCTAGAAGGATATAAAGTTGCAGATAAAATGGCTAAACATGGTGTTGGTGGATCAACTTTTTCTGATTGGTGGGCATATAAATATGAAGTAAATGACGCTATACCTTTCAATGCTGCAATTATGCACAATGCCGGTGTAACTGTAGCTATAAATTCTGATGATAGAGAAATGTCTAGACGTTTAAATCAAGAAGCTGCAAAAACTATTAAATACGGTGGTATGTCTGAATTAGAAGCCTGGAAAACAGTAACTATAAACCCAGCAAAACTTTTGCATTTGGATGATAGAGTTGGTAGTATTAAAGAAGGAAAAGATGCAGATGTAGTTTTATGGAGTCACCACCCAATGTCTATTTATGCCAAAGCAGAAAAAACAATTGTTGATGGTAAAATTTTCTTTGATAGAACTGAAGATTTCAAAAAGCGAGAAGCAATTAAACTGGAAAAGAGCAAACTAATTAGTATGATGTTGGATGATAAAATGAATGGAGGTCAAATAAAAGCACCAATGAAAAGAAAAGATAGAAATTTCCAATGTGAAACTTTAGAAGAAAATAAAAACTAATACTCATGAAAAAAATAATATATAGTTTGATACTTTTCTGCGTTTTAGGGAATATCAATGCACAACAAACACCTGGAAATTTACAAACAGAAGCAATCTCTATTGAAGGAGCAACAGCTCATTTAGGGAATGGAAGAGTAATTAAGAACTCTTTGATTATGTTTAAAGATGGGAAAATTACTTTTGTAGGAAGTGCAAATATGAAAATTGCACGAATGGGTAAAACTATTAAAGCACAAGGAAAACATGTATACCCTGGATTTATTGCTGCAAATTCAACTTTAGGATTGGTAGAAATTGACGCTGTAAAAGCAAGTGATGATCAAAGTGAAATTGGAATCATGAATCCTCACATCAGAAGTTTAATTGCTTATAATGCAGAAAGTAAGGTTGTAGAGTCTATGAGACCTAATGGAGTGTTAATGGCCCAAATTACACCTCGTGGAGGAATCATTTCCGGAACTTCATCCATAGTTCAATTAGATGCTTGGAACTGGGAAGATGCTGCAATTAAAACAGACGATGCGATTCATATGAATTGGCCAGGAAGCTTTACAAGTGGTAGGTCTTGGCTCGGAGAAGATCCTGCCCTAAAACCCAATAAAAAATACCCAGAAAATATTGATAAAATTAAAAATTATCTATCAGATGCTAAGGTATATTTATCTGGAAATCAATCAAAAACAAACCTACCTTTTGGTGCAACAAAAGGTTTGTTTAATGCTTCAAAAAAATTATTTATCCATGTGAGTGGAGAAAGAGAAATTATTGATGCAGTAAGTATGGCAAAAGAATTAGGAATTAATAATATTGTTGTTGTTAACGGAGAAGGAGCAGAAAACATTACTGACTTCTTGGTCAAAAATAACGTATCAGTAATTTTAGACAGACCACATAGAAATCCAAATAATGAAGATGACGCCTACGACTATACATACACAATTGCTAAAGTTTTAACAGACAATGGTATTCTTGTTAGTATTGGAATGGAAGGTCAAATGGAAAGAATGAATACTCGTAACTTACCTTTTTATGCTGGTACGTTTGCTGCACATGGGTTAGATAAAGAAATTGCTTTAAAATTATTAACATCAAATACAGCAAAAATTTTAGGCATAGATAATATTGTAGGAACCTTGGAAGTTGGCAAAGACGCTACTCTATTTGTTTCCGATGGAGATGCTTTGGATATGAGAGGTAATATTCTAACAAATGCTTTTATCCAAGGAAGAAAAATTAGTCTAGAATCTCATCAAACAAAATTATGGAAACGTTATTCTAATAAATACAAATCAGAATAAATATAAATTAAATTTGTAATAAAAAAAGGCTCGTTAATACGAGCCTTTTTAGATCAAAAAACAAATAATAATTTATTTTAAACCTAGTTGTTTCAATTTCACAGCAACTTTCTCTTTTTCAAATAATTTAACTTAATAAAAACAAGATCTAAAATATTATACACAAATATTGTTATAATTTAGACTTTACGCAATACCTATAATTAGGTATATTTGCCTTAATGAAAGAGATTACCAGTATTCAGAATTCATATATAAAGAATGTATTAAAACTACAAGAAAAAGCGCGTGAACGCAAAAAACAAGGCGTGTTTATTGTTGAAGGAAAACGTGAAGTTTCTTTAGCAATTAAAGGAAAATATAATTTTGAAACTATTTTATTTTACCCGGAAATTATTTCTGAAGACGAGATTCTACATTTATTTAACGAAAATATAAATAGAATAAAAATTTCTAAAGAAGTCTATCAAAAAATAGCCTACAGAGTTTCTACAGAAGGTATTATTGCTATTGTAAAAACGAAAGATTTCTCATTAAAAAATATTAAGTTTAAATCTGAAAACCCGTTGGTTATAATTGCAGAAGCAACAGAAAAACCAGGGAATATAGGTGCAATACTAAGAACTGCAGATGCTGCTAATATAGATGCAGTTTTTATTGCAAATCCAAAGACAGATTTATACAATACTAATGTAATTAGATCAAGTGTTGGTTGCGTTTTTACGAATCAAATTGCTACAGGAACATCAGAAGAAATTATAGCGTTCTTAAAAGAAAAAAACATTAATATATATGCTGCTACTCTCCAAAATTCTAATCCGTATTATAAAGAAAATTATACCATATCTTCAGCAATTGTTGTTGGAACGGAAGCTACAGGCTTAACAGAAATTTGGAGAGAAAACGCAACACAAAACATTAATATACCAATGCAAGGTCAAATAGACTCTATGAATGTTTCTGTTTCTTTAGCTATTATTCTTTTTGAAGCCAAGAGACAGAGAGGTTTTTAGGATAGTTTTTAGTAATGATATATTTTATTGGTTGTAGCTTATTCTATAGAAAGAAAGTTAATTTTAAAATTCACAAATAATACAACAAAATTTGGTTTAACCATAATTATTAAAAATAATGCAACCTACTACTCTATTCTATATTCTAATTTTAATTCTACTCATCAGTTTTATAATTGATAAGGTATTAGATGCCTTAAACGCAAAACATTTTAATGATGACATTCCAGCAGAATTAGCAGATGTTTATGATAAAGACGAATACAAGAAATCTCAAGATTACAAAAAGGCAAATGCAAAGTTTTCTAGTATTAACGCTTTATTTTCTATATTAGTAACGATAGGATTCTTTTTCTTAGATGGATTTAAATATGTAGATGATTTTGCAAGGAGTTATTCTGAGAATTCAGTTCTAGTCGCTTTAATTTTCTTTGGAGTTATTATGGTTGGCTCCGATATTTTAACAACACCTTTCTCTTATTACAAAACTTTTGTAATTGAAGAAAAATTTGGTTTTAACAAATCGACAAAGAAGCTTTTTTGGATCGATAAAATAAAAGGCTGGGGAATGTCTGCAATTCTTGGAGGTAGTATTTTAGCATTAATTATCTGGTTTTATGAATTTGGAGGAGATAACTTCTGGATGTATGCTTGGGGATTAATAACTGTTTTTTCTTTGTTTATGAATATGTTTTATGCAAAAATAATTGTTCCTCTATTTAATAAACAAACTCAATTGGAAGACGGAGAATTAAAATTGGCTATCGAAAAATATGCGAAAAAAGTTGGTTTTACGTTAGAGAATATTTTTGTGATTGATGGCTCAAAACGTTCATCAAAAGCAAATGCCTATTTTTCTGGTTTTGGTTCTCAAAAAAGAATAACACTTTTCGATACTTTAATAAATGATTTAGAAACTGATGAGATTGTAGCTGTTTTAGCACACGAGGTAGGACATTATAAAAGAAAACACATAGTTTTTAATTTGTCTACATCTATCCTAATAACAGGTTTTACATTGTTTCTTTTATCACTATGTATTAACTCCTCCGTTTTATCAGAAGCTTTAGAAATATCGATACCAAGTTTTCATATTGGACTCATAGTTTTCGGAATCTTATATTCACCAATATCAGAAATAACGGGACTATTTATGAATTATATTTCACGTATTTTTGAATATCAAGCAGATAATTATGCGAAAGAAACCTTTGCTGCAAAACCTTTAATTTCATCACTTAAAAAGTTATCAAAAAATAGCTTGAGTAATTTAACTCCTCATCCTGCGTATGTTTTTATGCATTATTCACACCCAACTTTATTGGAAAGGGTTAAAAATTTAAATACGTAATTTTATGATATAAAAAAATCCAGCCTAAAAGCTGGATTTTAATTTTTTGATCGAAATATTATCTTACTGATTTCCTAATATGATTGGCAATCCATCTTTTGCAGAACCTATTACAATTACTTTACTGTTTGGAGATTCAGACAATTTAATTGTAGCTTCAATTCCTTTATCCTGTAAAATTTTATCAGTTAATGAAGCACTTAAAATTCGGTTTGCATCTGCTTTACCTTGTGCTTCAATAATTTGCTTTTCTGCTTCTTTTTTTGCAGTAACTAGTCGAAATTCATATTCTAAAGATTCCTGTTCTTGCTTTAACTTACGCTCAATTGCATCTTTAATTGTTGACGGTAAGGTTACATCTCTAACTAAAACTTCGTTTAATTGAATGTGTTGATTGTCAAGAATTTTTTTAGTTTCTTCAAAAATTTCAGTTTGGATTATATCTCTTTTACTAGAATATAATTGTTCTGGAGTATAACGCCCTACAACACTTCTTGCTGCAGATCTAATTGCTGGCTGTATCACTCTAGAAATATAATTTTCTCCTTTTTCTTGGTGCAATAAACCTATATTCTCTGTTTGAGGTTGAAACCATGCGGAGGCTTCTAATTGAATTTCCAATCCATTAGATGATAAAACTTGCATTTTTTCAAAGATTTCTTGCTGACGTACTTCATATATAAAAACTTTATTCCAAGGTGCTACTATTTGAAAACCCTCACCTAAAGATGGTTCATCAGTTACAACACCACCTCCAAAAGTTTTATATAAAACTCCAGCTTGACCAGATTTTATAGTTACTGTTGATTTTGAAAAAAGAATTATTACAACTACTGCAAGGACAATAAAAAATAATCCTCCCTTTGGTAATTTAAAATCTATTTGTTGATTATTTGCCATTATTATTAATTTTATATTTAAATCAAATTTACAATTAAAGATTTTAATTCCTATACATATATTGAAACAATATTCATTAGAATATTAGTGGATGAAATTAATACTTTACAAAAAAAAAAATAATACAGTTTATAATTATAAATATTAAAATTGTTATTAAATTTCATGTATTAAATAATAGTATTAATTTAGACCTATATAGCTTGATAGAACTTCTAAGTGCACTATTTTTAAGGAATGTCTTAAAACTTTTTTTATTATATTTTACCATAATACTTTCTAACAAACCACTCTATTGATAATAAACCAATTACAATAAATAAAATCCATTTCCACTGTATTAAGTTCTGCTTTTTTAATGTTGATTTTTGTGTTGTATAATATAATTTATTACTTATAAAATCCTCTAAAGCGGCATCTATTTTATCTGTAAAATATAGTTTTCCTCCCGTTTTGTTTGACAGTTTTTTTAGCTTTTTATAATTGGCATTTGTATACTGCTCCTCAATTTTAAAGTCAGTAATTATAAATTTTCCAAATTTATTAATATTTTGACCATCAACTGAAACTTTATAAGAATACTCTCCTGCAGTTAAATTTTCAATTTCTACTTGATATGAATTATTAACTAATGAAAAAGGAAGTTTCTTAAATTCTTTCGTTTCCAAATTTGTAATAGTTATCTCTAAGGAAGCTCTATTATCAAAATTAAAATTTTTATCTGTATAAAAAGCAGCTATATTAATTATTGAGTTAGAAGCATATAAACTCTCTGATGCCACCTCTAGCCTATTTCTTTTTTTGTTTGATGCTAAATATTGTACTAAATTTCCAATAAATTCATCAAAATCTTGAAATGAGTTACTATTTAAAAAACTAGCCGATCTCCATTTCCAGATTCCTTCACCAAACAAAACAGCAGATTTTTGATTATTCTGCTCAAAAGTTAATAATAAGGGTTGGTTCGTTTCAATTCCATTGATGATCTGATACAAAATTGTTTGATATGATTTTGAAATAGCAACGTCTCCATATTTATCTTTCAATGGAGAAAATTGATTGAAACCAATATCCTTTTGTAAAAAAGTTAAAAAACCTTCATTGTATTTTGCTGTGTAATTTTCTGTCTGATTAATCGCTTTTTTAGTAAAGCCCAATTGTTGTTTATTTATGAAATCCCAATCTGTTTTTGAACCAGAAATAGCAAAATAATTTAAATTCTGCTGTTTTAAATAAGTAACAGCTTTAACAAACTTAGTATTGGGTTGATACAATACAACTAACTGATAGTCATTTAATTCACCATTAAATTCATGAATTAATTCAATATCAACTGTTCGTTGTTTATTTCTTTCTATCGCTTTTTTTAGAGCACCTAAATCTGGGTGCATGACGGAAGATAAAATTAATACTTTTGTTTGCTCGTTAATTACCTCTACAGAGAAATTTTTAATATTATTTTTAGTATTTTTCTCATTGGTAAGTTTTCTTATCGAAGCTGTAAAGTAATTTTGTCCTTCACTAGTTGCCTGTAAATTTGCTAAAATAGTTTCACTTTTTTTGGATGGAGAAAAACGAACTTTTTTTGAAAAGATTGTTTTTCCCTTATTACTAATTACAAATCTGGTTGTTACATTTTCTTTACCTTCATATAATACTAAAACTTCTACAGGAAATTTATTTTTAATATAACTATACTTATTTACATTTAATTGATTAATCTTAAGGTCCTTATACTGTGTTGTATCTCCTATAACCAAAGGGAAAATTGTTTGTTTAGAGTTCGTAAACTCATAATCGTTGCCAATGGTTTGGTTGCCATCTGTAAGCATTAAAATTGCACCTAAATCATTTTTATATAATTCATTTACAGAAGTAAGTGCATTAGAGATATTGGTATGATTTTCATCGAAAGATAAACTGTCTAATGTATTTAAAGAAGTACCAAAAGAAAATAATTGCACATCAAATTTTTCATTAATACCCTTACTTCTTTTTATTTTTTGTAAAGTTTGTTCAATATTATTTTCTTGTTGAAAATACCTTGTTGATTGAGAATTATCAATTAAAACAGAAAGAATTGGTTTAATGTTTTTTATTTCTTGTTTATTTATTGTTGGGTTTATCAGTAACAATACTAATAAGAAAATACTTAATGTACGTAAAACAAACAATATGGTATTCACTTTGGTCTTATTTGTATTCTTAAAGAAATATTGAAAATAAGCGATTGAGATACTCAATAGTAATGCCAATAAAAGATATAAAAGTGTTGTTGTTTGCAATGATATTTATTTAAACCGAAAGATATAAAGAACTATCTTAAAACAAAAAACTGCACCATTAATTATTTAAAACTGTTCAGTTAATTTATATAATTAAGAAATAAAAAATCTAATACTCTTCAAGACAAATCTATTGCTATACACATTCTTATTACGAAATAAAATTATGATTCCTAGATGTCCATATTTAAAATAATGAATTTATCAGTCTAGCAAAAAAACTGTTTTGATAGTACCAATAAATAGTATTAATTTTCAGATGTAAAACTAAACAATATTTTTATTGAACATAATAGTAGGAAAGATCATACCAAAGTAAGATTAAAAAAAACTAATACCTATATGAAGTTTGTTATTGGAATGAGAAATTTGTGAGAGAGGAATTATTTAAGAAGCAGTTAGCAAATTATAAGTTCTAAAAAAAAAGCTCCGCTATTTTTAGAATAGCAAAGCTCTTTTTAAATGTATCTATTTATAAATTAGGTTAACATCCCTCCGTCTACAGACAATGTTTGTCCTGTGATATAAGAACTCATATCTGATGCCAAAAATACGCATGCATTGGCTATATCCTTCGGAGTTCCTCCACGTTTTAGAGGAATTCCATCTCGCCAAGATTGAACAGTAGCTTCGTCTAACTTTGAAGTCATTTCAGTTTCTATAAAACCTGGTGCAATAACATTACTTCTAACGTTTCTTGACCCTAATTCTAAAGCTACAGATTTAGAAAAACCAACTATACCAGCCTTTGAAGCAGCATAATTTGTCTGACCTGCGTTTCCTTTTAAACCAACTACAGAACTCATATTAATAATAGAACCTTTGCGTTGTTTCATCATTGGACGAATTACAGCTTTTGTTAAATTAAAAACTGATTTTAGGTTAACTTCGATTACTTTATCAAAATCGTCTTCAGAAATACGCATTAATAAATTATCTTTAGTAATTCCTGCATTATTAATTAAAATATCTATGGAACCAAAATCTGTTAAAACTTCCTTTGCTAAATTCTGTGCAGCATCAAAATTTGCAGCATTAGATTGGTATCCCTTTGCGTTGATGCCTAGCTCTTTTAATTCGTTTTCTAGAGCCAAAGCAGCATCTACTGAAGAACTATATGTAAAAGCAACATTTGCTCCTTGTTTTGCAAATTCTAAAGCTATCCCTCTTCCAATTCCTCTGGAAGCTCCTGTAATAATTGCTGTTTTATTTTCTAATAATTTCATAACACTTCTTTGTTTATTACCAAATATAAAAAAGAAATTCCCGATATGTTGAAATTAGTTCAGCATAAACAGGAATTTTATATTTTTTTCTAAAATTTAGAATAGAATCTTAATTTAAAACACTCGCTACCATTTCTCCTATTTTAGCTGGAGAGCTCACAACATGAACTCCATTTTCAGATAAAATCTTCATTTTTGCTTGTGCAGTATCATCTGCTCCACCCACAATTGCTCCTGCATGCCCCATTGTTCTCCCTGCTGGTGCAGTTTGACCTGCAATAAAACCAACAACTGGTTTTCTATTTCCATCAGCTTTAATCCATTGTGCAGCTTCAGCTTCAAGATTTCCTCCTATTTCTCCAATCATCACAATAGCTTCAGTTTCATCATCATTCATTAATAACTCAACAGCTTCTTTAGTGGTAGTTCCTATAATCGGATCTCCTCCAATACCAATTGCAGTCGTGATTCCAAATCCTTGTTTTACAACTTGATCTGCTGCTTCATAAGTTAATGTTCCTGATTTAGAAACAATACCAACTTTACCTTTTTTGAAAATAAAACCTGGCATAATACCAACTTTAGCTTCATCTGGAGTAATTACTCCAGGGCAGTTAGGTCCAACTAACCTACAATCCTTATTATCTATATACGCTTTAACTTTTACCATGTCTGCAGTAGGAATTCCTTCAGTAATACAAATAATTACTTTAATTCCTGCATCTGCAGATTCCATAATTGCATCTGCAGCAAATGCTGGTGGAACAAAAATAATAGAAGTGTCTGCTCCTACTTTTTCTACAGATTCTTTTACTGTATTAAAAACCGGTTTCCCTAAATGTTCTTGCCCTCCTTTACCTGGTGTAACACCACCAACAACATTGGTTCCATAATCAATCATTTGACCAGCGTGAAAGGTACCTTCACTACCTGTAAAACCTTGAACTATAATTTTTGAATCTTTATTTACTAAAACGCTCATTTGTTTGTTTTTTTATCTTGTTAAATTTTCAATTAAAATTTAATCGTTTTAAGATTGTGCGAAAATAAGTCTTTTTATCTCTTTATACAACGAATATTGAATCACTTTTTCTGGACACTTAGTATATTCTTAAGATAAATAGTTTCTCGTAATTTTTGACGGTATGGTACCTGAGGAGTACCATAATAAATATCCTTTTTCAATGATTTAGTAACACCTGTTTGTCCCATAAGAACACTACCTTTCTCAATTAAAACACCGCTATTAATACCAACTTGTCCCCAAATAGTTACCTCATCTTCTATCACTGTACAACCAGCAATACCTGTTTGAGAGGCAATTAAACATTTCTTTCCAATAAGAGTGTCATGACCAACATGAACCTGATTGTCTATTTTGGTTCCTCTACCAATGGTTGTATCTCCTGTTACCCCTCTGTCAATTGTACAAGAAGCCCCCAGATCTACATGATCTTCCAAAACCACTCTTCCGGCAGAAATTAATTTATCAAAACCAGTTACTCTATTTTTGTAGTAGAAAGCATCAGAACCTAAAACTGTATTTGCATGAATAGTTACATGATCTCCAATTACTGTATGATCATAAATTGTAACGTTGGGATGAATTAAACAATTGGCTCCAATTGTAACATTATTACCAATAAATACATTGGGTTGAATAATGGTTCCTTCTCCAATAATAGCAGTTTCAGAGAGAGGTATTTTGGAAGCTAAAAAGGATTGAAATGATTTGTAATTTTATTAAAATCTCTAAAAGGATCCTCAGATATTAATAGAGATTTTCCTTTAGGACATTCAACTTTTTTATTGATTAAAATTGTTGTTGCAGCTGAATTTAATGCTTTATCGTAATACTTAGGATGATCGACAAAAACAATATCTCCTTTTTCTACAACATGAATTTCATTAATTCCTGAAATTTTAAAGTTTTTATCACCAATAAAATCTATATTTAAAAGTGTTGCTATTTGTTGTAATGTTTGAGGTGTATTGAACTTCATTGATGTTATTTTTTACTTCCATAGATAATTACTCTTGCAAATAGGAAGTTCAAAAAAGGTATTTTTGAAAAAAAAAACATCTAAATTATATCCTAATTTATTTATCCAGTTATCATAATTTTTGTCACCAAATATTTTTAAAGAAATGAAACCGAAAATTACACTAAAGAAATCGAAAAAATAATGATCGAACGTAAATTTATCTCGAATAATTTTAAAATCAGAGGAAACCAAAGCATGTTCGTCTGGTGTTCTTTCTTGAGGATTCAATTTTCTATAAAGTTTATATAACGGATTCATATTTAAGGGCTCTAAAAATATAATTTTCCCTCCAGGCTTTAGTACTCTATGGATATGTCCTATGGTTTTTTCTACATCTAAATGGTGAAGAATTGCACCTCCAAAAACAATATCAAATGATTCATCTTCAAAAGTTAAATTATTTGCATCCATTAAATAATGCTCTATTGAAAAAGACGTTAATGCAGCTTTTTCCTTACCATTCTCTAATTCTACTTCAGAAATATTAATGCAAGTGAGTTTTTTGGGTTTTGTGTCTTCATTAAACCAAGCTGCCCATGTATAAGAGCCAATCTCTAAGACATTCTTATTATTAAAATCTTCGAGAAGTTTATTTAAAATTATCTTTTCTCTCTTATATGAATAAAAAAAAGCATGTCTTCTTAACTTTTTAATCTTACCTCTATCTAAGTTACCCTCGTTCCAATAATCTTTTTCTGTTTGATTAATTTCATCTCTAGTTTTAGACATAAAAACTATTCTTTAATTCTTTCTTGGTAAGTTCCTTTTGTCGTTTCTACTTTAATTTTATCACCTTCATTAATAAATAAAGGCACATTTACTGTTGCTCCAGATTCTACAGTTGCAGGTTTTGTTGCATTTGTTGCAGTATTTCCCTTAACTCCGGGCTCTGTATGCGTAACTTCTAAAATAACACTAGCAGGCATATCTACAGACAAAGGCATCTCATCTTCAGAATTTATTATAATTGTTACGATCTCTCCTTCTTTCATTAATTCTGGAGAATCTAGAGTACTTTTTTGTAATTGAATTTGAGAGTAATCCTTTTCATTCATAAAATGATAGGTTTCTCCTTCATTGTATAAATATTGAAACTTATGAGTTTCTACACGAATATCTTCAATTTTTCTTCCTGCAGGAAATGTATTATCTACAACTTTACCGTTGGTAACACTTTTTAATTTTGTCCTCACAAAAGCAGGCCCTTTTCCTGGTTTTACATGTAAGAACTCTACGACTTTGTATATATCATTATTATATTTAATACATAATCCGTTTCTAATATCTGATGTAGTTGCCATTTTATAAATGTTTTTATTTTTTTAATATTATCGTATTTATTATTTTATCCTCCCCAATACCCTTTCATAATTCCACGTTGAGAATTTTTTATAAATAAGATGATTTCGTCTCTTTCTGGAGTAGCTTCCATTTCTGCTTCAATCTTTTCTACTGCTTGGGTATTATTATAATTTTTTTGATACAGAATTCTATAAATATCTTGAATTTGTCTAATTTTTTCTGTAGAAAATCCTCTTCGCCTTAAACCTATAGAATTGATTCCTACATAAGACAAAGGCTCTTTACCTGCTTTTGTAAAAGGAGGAACATCTTTTCTTACTAATGAACCACCAGAAACCATAGCATGGTCTCCGATATGAATAAACTGATGAACGGCTGCTAAACCACCAATAATAGCATATTTACCAATTACAACATGACCTCCTAAAGCAACTCCATTAACCACAATAGAATTATTTCCAATATGACAATCGTGAGCAATATGTGCTGTTGCCATTATTAGACAGTTCTTTCCAATTTTTGTTTTACCAGAATAATTTGTACCTCTATTTATGGTTACACATTCTCTTATAGTAGTGTCGTCTCCTATTTCTACAGTTGAATCTTCTCCTTCAAATTTTAAATCTTGTGGAATTGCAGAAATTACAGCTCCTGGGAAAATTCTACAATTTTTACCAATTCTAGCACCTTCCATTATGGTTACGTTAGAACCTATCCAAGTTCCAGAACCAATTTTAACATTGTTGTGTATTGTGGTAAAAGGTTCAATTACAACGTTACGAGCAATTTTTGCTTGAGGATGTACATAAGCTAAAGGTTGATTCATAGTTATTTTATTTTTGATATTTGTGCCATTAACTCTGCTTCTGCAACTAATTTACCATTAGCATAAGCATAGGATTGCATGTGGCAAATACCTCTTCTTATTGGTGTAATTAATTCGCATTTAAAAATTAATGTATCTCCTGGTAATACTTTTTGTTTGAATTTAACATTGTTCATTTTCATGAAATATGTTAAATAATTCTCGGGATCTGGGACCGTGCTTAACACTAAAATCCCACCACATTGTGCCATTGCTTCTACTTGTAAAACTCCAGGCATAACAGGAGAACCAGGGAAATGACCTACAAAAAAATTTTCATTCATAGTAACATTTTTTAATCCAACTACGTGCATGTCTGAAAGTTCTAGAACCTGATCAACTAATAAAAAAGGTGGTCTGTGTGGAAGAATTTCCATAATTTGATGAATATCTAATAATGGAGGTAAATTCAAATTAAATTGAGGAACATTATTTCGCTTCTCTTGTTTTATTATTTTTGACAATTTTTTGGCAAATTGTGTATTTACTAAATGTCCTGGTTTATTAGCAATAACCTTACCTCTTATTCTTGAACCTACTAAAGCTAAGTCTCCAATTACATCTAATAATTTATGACGCGCAGCTTCATTTGCCCAATGCAAAGTTAAATTATCTAAAATTCCATTTGGTTTTACAGATATATTATCTTTATTAAAGGCTTTTTTTAATCCTTCCATTGTATTGTGTGATAATTCTTTATCGACATATACAATAGCATTATTTAAATCCCCACCCTTTATTAAATCATTTTCTAATAACATTTCTATTTCATGGAGGAAACTAAACGTTCTTGCATCTGCTATTTCTTTTTTAAAATCTGAAATTTTATCAAGTGTAGCGTTTTGAGTTCCTAAAATTTTAGTTCCAAAATCTACCATTGTGGTAACCTGGTATTCTTCTGAAGGCATTAAAATAATCTCGCTACCAGTCGCATCATCTTTGTATGAAATAATTTCTTTTACTATGTATTCTTCAATCTCAGCATCTTGTTCAACAATTCCTGCTTGTTCTAAAGCTTTAACAAAAAACTTTGATGAACCATCCATAATTGGTGGTTCTGAAGCATCAATTTCAATTAATAAATTATCAATATCTAAACCAACTGCTGCAGCTAAAACATGCTCAGAAGTTTGTATTTGCACTCCATTCTTTTCTATGTTTGTACCTCTTTGTGTATTTACAACATATTCTGCCTTGGCCTCAATTATTGGAGTGCCTTCTAGATCTATACGAATAAATGCAAACCCATGGTTTTCTGGTGCTGGTTTTAAGGTCATTGACACAGTATTACCTGTATGCAAACCAACTCCTGATAATGTAACTTGTTTTTTTATTGTCTTTTGTTTCTTAACCATTATTTTAATTTTGAGCTTTCAACTCCTTTTCTATAGACTCTATTTTAGATACTATTTTTGGTAAATTTTTAAAATACACATAACTTTTATTAAAGTCAGTAACTTTAAAAGCTGGTGTTCCATTAACAATTTTGTTGTCTTTTATACTTTTAGAAATTCCTGCTTGCGCTAATATTTTTACATTATTTCCAATTTTGATATGACCAGATATTCCTACCTGTCCTCCTATCATACAGTTTTCTCCTATTTTTGCAGAACCAGCTATTCCTGTTTGAGAAGCAATTACAGTATTTTTACCAATTTCTACATTGTGAGCAATTTGTATTTGGTTGTCTAGCTTAACTCCTTTTCTTATTATGGTAGAACCTAATGTGGCTCTATCTATAGTTGAAGCTGAACCAATATCTACATTATCTTCTATAATTACATTACCTATTTGCGGAATTGCTTTAAACTCTCCGTTTTTATCCGGTACAAAACCAAAACCATCGCAACCAATAATTGCACCTGAATGAATTTTACAATTATTTCCAATCTTTGTTTCTGAATAGATTTTTACTCCCGAAAAGATATAGCAATTATCACCTATAATTGTATTATCACCTATGTAAGAATTTGGATATATTTTTACATTATCCCCTATGATTACATTATTTCCAATATAAGCAAAAGCCCCTATATATTCATTAGATCCTATTTTAGAACTATCAGAAATAAAATGTGGATGTTCTCTTCCTGTTTTATTATTTTTTACTCTGTTATAAAATTCTAATAATTTGGAAAAAGACTCATAAGAATCTTCAACTTTTATTAAAGTTGTATTAATTTCTTTTTCGGGAACAAAACTGGAATTTACAATAATAATAGATGCTTTTGTAGAGTATAAAAATGAATTATATTTGGGATTAGATAAAAAAGTTAGAGAACCTTTTTCTCCTTCCTCTATTTTTGAAAGTTTAGACACCTCTTCATTTGGATTACCTATAATCTCTCCTTCTAAAATCTCTGCTATTTGTTTTGCTGTAAATTTCATAAAAAACAAAAGTATAAAAAAAGTTATGAATCTTCTAATTTCATTTTCTTTGGATAACAAAGAAAATACTTGACTACTGGTTTTGTTAACGCTTGGAGATTTAATTGATCTGATGCCTCAGCGATATCTTTTAAATCTCCATTTTTATTTAAAATTTTTATAGGTTGTTTTTTATTGTATGCTTGATTTAAAATAGTTTTGTTAAAGACAAAATAATTAATATCAGTAGATGAAAAATCTAAATTATTTTTATGCTCTTCCAATTTAGATTCTAAATATTTTTTTGAAAACTCTTTGTCTTGAATCTCAATTTTCAATAAATTCCTATCAATAATCATCTTTGACAATACAGATAGTATTTTATCTTTGTGATTTACCCATTCTTTTATTGCTGATAAGATGTCATAATCATCTAGTTTACAAAAAATATCTAATGTTTGCAGACTAAAAGATTTTTCATCAATGTGATTGTATAAAAAATACTTTAAAGAAGAGCTAGCAAATAATTCATATCCTCTACCAGCTAATTCTTTCGCTCTTTTTAAAACATTTACTAACATATTTTCAGCTACCAAACCAGTCTTATGTAAATATACTTGCCAGTACATTAAACGTCTTGCAACTAAAAACTTCTCTACAGAGTAAATTCCTTTTTCCTCGATAACTAATTCATCATTTTGAACATACATCATAGCAATTAATCTGTCTGACGAAATATTTCCTTCTGCAACGCCCGTATAAAAACTATCTCTTTTCAAATAATCTAATCGATCAATATCTAGCTGACTAGAAATTAACTGGCTAAAGAATTTTCTATGATACTTCCCTTCGAAAATTATAATTGCTAAATCTAATTTATTATTAAACTCAATATTTAATTTTCTCATAAATTTTAGAGAAATTTCTTCATGCGAAATTCCATCAACAATACTATGTTCTAGAGCGTGAGAAAATGCACCATGGCCAATATCGTGCAACAAAATAGCAATATAAAGGGCCTCTGCTTCATCTTCTGAAACCTTTATATCTTTTAAGCGTAAAACATTGACCGCTTTTTGCATTAAATGCAAACAACCAATTGCATGATGAAAACGAGTGTGATTTGCACCCGGATAGACCAAATTAGAAAAACCCATTTGAGTTATTCTTCGCAGTCTCTGAAAATATGTGTGCTCTATAATATCAAAGATTAACGAACTTGGAATTGTGATAAAACCATAAACAGGATCGTTTAAAATTTTTAATTTATTTGATATTGTATGTTTCAAAATAATTTGTTTTTTATAAACATTGGCAAAATACAAACAATAATATTTCTATTGGGAATATTTTATCATTTATGTGAGTAAAAAAGAATAACAAAACTCTATTTTTAACGTTCTATTTAAAATTTAATTTATGAGTGAAATACGAATCTTATGGGTGGATGATGAAATTGATTTACTAAAACCACATATTATTTTTTTAGAAAAGAAGGGGTATTCAGTAACTGAGTGCACCAATGGTGCTGATGCAATTGATTTGGTAGAAGAAAAAAAGTTTGATATTGTTTTTCTTGATGAGAATATGCCTGGAATAAATGGTTTAGAAACTCTTGCTCATATTAAGCAAAAGCAGGCAAATCTTCCGATAGTTATGATTACTAAAAGTGAAGAAGAATACATAATGGAAGAAGCTATTGGTTCGAAAATTTCAGATTATTTAATTAAACCTGTAAATCCGAATCAAATATTATTAAGCTTAAAGAAGAATTTAGAAAATTCTCGTTTGATTTCAGAAAAAACAACTTCTAATTATCAACAGGAGTTTAGGAAAATATCTATGGATTTGTCTATGGCAAATTCTTACAAAGAATGGTCTGACTTGTATAAAAAATTAGTTCATTGGGAATTAGAATTAGAAAACATTAATGATCCTGGTATGTTAGGTATACTAGAAAGTCAGAAATCTGAAGCAAACAATCAGTTTTATAAGTTTATTAAAAAAAACTACCAAGATTGGTTGACTTCTGATGATAAGCCAACATTTTCACACACTCTTTTTAAAGATTATGTTGTTCCTCATTTAAATAATAAACAAGGAGTTTTATGGATCGTAATAGATAATTTACGTTATGATCAATACAGAATTTTGGAACCTTTCATAAATAATTATTACAAGAAGCAAGAAGAACATACATATTATAGTATTTTACCAACGGCAACACAATATGCTAGAAATGCTATTTTCTCTGGATTAATGCCCTTAGAAATGGAAAAAAAATATCCAAATTTATGGAAAAATGACACAGACGAAGGTGGAATGAATTTATTTGAAAATGAATTTTTATCATCTCAAATAGAAAGACTTAATCTCAACATAAGACATGAATATTATAAAATAACCAATTTAAAAAGTGGAAGAGAACTGGCAGATAATTTTAACGGGACAAAACAAAATGATTTAACAGCAGTTGTTTATAATTTTGTTGATATGCTTTCGCACTCTAAAACCGAGATGGAAGTAATTAAAGAACTTGCAGGAGACGATAAAGCCTACAGATCTCTAACTGTCAGTTGGTTTAAGAACTCTCCATTGTTTGAAATCATTCAAAAAGCTCAACACTTAGGTCAAAAATTAATTATTACTACAGATCACGGAACTATAAATTGTAAGAAACCTACAAAAGTAATAGGAGATAAAAATATTAGTTCTAATCTTCGATACAAAACAGGTAGAAGTCTTTCTTTTGAAGAAAAAGATGTTTTTGCTGTAAAAAATCCAAAGGATATTTACTTACCAAGTATTGCCATTAATAGTCCCTTTATTTTTGCAAAAGAGGATTTATTTTTTGCATACCCTAACAACTATAATCATTTTGTAAACTACTATAAAAACACCTATCAACATGGAGGGATTTCTTTAGAAGAAATGATTATCCCCTGTGTAGTTTATGAGCCTAAATAGAGAAATATTACTTTTTAATAAATGGGTAAAAAATCAAATAATAATTATCTGTTTACTTTTGTTCTTTTTTACCTTTATACTTTTATATTTGTGAGAATGAATAAAACTTATTCCTTAAAAAATTTGTCTTCCATTGCAAAAGAAGTTCTTGCAATAGCAGAAAATAAAATGTTATTATTTTATGGAGAAATGGGAGTCGGAAAAACCACACTTATTAAAGAAATTTGTTTTCAATTGGGTGTACTAGATACTATTTCTTCTCCAACTTTTTCTCTAGTAAATGAATATAATACAACTAAGAATGAAGTTGTATATCACTTTGATTTTTACAGAATTGAAAATCAAGAAGAAGTCTATGATATTGGAATTGAAGATTATTTTGATTCTAATAATTGGTGTTTAATAGAATGGCCAGAAAATGCAGAAAATTTATTACCTTTAAAATTCGTTGAAATTCATTTATTTAGACTGGATGATGGTCAACGTAAAATTCAACTAAACCAAAATATATGAGTCCATTTTCTCCATTTAGCAAAGAAGAATTGATCCCTCAAGAAGAAATGCTTGAAGTTAAGAAACAAAAAGGAGAATTATTTATAGGCCTTCCTAAAGAAACACATTTTCAAGAAAAAAGAGTTTGCTTAACACCAGATGCAGTTGCTGCATTAACAGCAAACGGACATAGAGTTGTTATAGAAACAGAAGCTGGAAATGGTGCAAACTTTACAGATAAAGAATACTCTGAAGCTGGAGCTAAAATATCTTATAATGTAGAAGAAGCCTTTAAATGTAATATCATTTTAAAAGTTTCTCCTCCAACAGAAACAGAAATTAAATTTATAAACCCTCAAGCAATATTAATTTCTTCACTACAATTAAAAACACAATCCAAAAAATACTTTGAATGTTTGGCTAAAAAAAGAGTAACAGCCATAGCATTCGATTATATAAAAGAAGAACATGATACCTATCCAATTGTAAAATCTTTGAGTGAAATAGCAGGAACTGCTGCTGTATTAATTGCTGGAGAACTAATGAGTGGAGTTAACGAAGGAAATGGCTTACTCTTTGGAAATATTGGTGGAGTTGCTCCCACAAGCGTTGTAATTCTTGGAGCCGGAACCGTTGGTGAATTTGCTGCTAGATCTGCTATAGGCTTAGGAGCAAGAGTAAAAGTATTTGATAATTCTATTACCAAGCTAAGGAAGTTACAACATGCCTTAAATATGCCAATTTATACATCAACTTTACAACCAAAAACCTTAGCAAAAGCATTAATGCGCTGTGATGTTGCTATTGGTGCAATTAGGGGTAAAAACAGATCTCCAATTGCTGCTACCGAAACAATGATTAAGCAAATGAAAGATGGAGCTGTTATTGTTGATGTAAGTATCGATAGAGGTGGTTGTTTTGAAACTTCTAAGGTTACAAGTCATAAGAACCCTACATTTGAAAAGCATGGTGTAATTCATTATTGTGTTCCCAATATTCCGTCTCGCTATTCCAGAACAGCTTCTGTTTCTATTAGTAATATTTTTACTCCTTATTTATTGGATATCGCTAAAGAGGGTGGTTTTGAAAATGCTGCTCGTTTTGATAAAAGTTTGCGGAATGGCATGTATTTTTATCATGGAGTTTTAACAAATAAAACTGTGGCAGATTGGTTTGATTTACCGTTTAGGGATATTAATTTATTGATATTATAATATACCTCTTTTGAATTCAAAAAAAGTACCTTTGCAATTCAATTCATCCTAGTATGTTAATTAAAAGAATAGGTTATTATTTAGTAGGTTTATCATTAGGCTCCATAGCAGTATACTTCTTTTGGCAAAAGAAACAAGCTACATTTGATTATGGTATGGATGCTAGGACTTTAAAAACTATTCGTATTAGAAAAAGAGTCTTTTCTAATGAAGCAAAAAATGCAATGCTTAAATACAATATAGATACTACAAAAATCTCTACTATTTTGTATGTTGGTGATGTTGATTTTGGTAAAAGTAAGGCAAGACAAAAACCCTGTCCAGAATACTATATTTCAGGAAAAAAGGAATTAGAAAATATCAGTTTATTAGTAAAACGCTGTGATTCTTTAGCAAGTATAGAAAAAGTAATTGTTAAGTGACTTCTTTTAGTATGAGGTTCTCCATATTTAAAATAAATTAATAATCACTTGAATTATTTTGATAATAATATTCTTCAATCTTATCAACGTTTTTAATAGTTTTCTTCACCCAATCAAAATATAAAACTTCTTTTTCTTCGTCAGTCAATTGCCAATTAACTTTAGAACTCCTGAGTTTTGTAGTTGCATTTTGTAAGATAATTGCAGCAGCCACGGAAATATTTAAACTCTCTGTAAAACCAACCATAGGTATTTTTAAAAAGCCATCTGCATGTTCTTTAACGTAGTCAGAAACACCTTCTTTTTCTACACCAAATACAAAAGCAGTTTTTTTTGTAATATCAAAATCTTGTAATAAACAGGAATCATTATGAGGAGATGTTGCTATAATTTGATACCCTTTTTCTTTTAAAGAGGATAAACAGACCTTAGTATTATCTCCATCTGCTCTATATCTATAGTAATTTAACCATTTCTGAGAACCTTTAGCTACATGTCTAGAAACTTTATTCGTGTATTTATTTTCAATAATATGAATATCTTGAATACCAAAAATATCGCAAGTTCTAACAACTGCACTTGCATTATGTGCCTGATAAATATCTTCTAGAACAACTGAAAAATGTCTAGTTCTATCGTCTAAAATATTTTTAAATAAGTTTTTCCTTTTATCAGTTAAAAAGCCTTCAAAATAATTTAATAGTTTTTGATCATTCATAATTACAAACTTAAAATTATTATTTTTACTTATGAGAAAAAAAATAGTTGTTTTAACAGGTGCGGGTATTTCTGCAGAAAGCGGACTAAAAACATTTAGAGATGCTGATGGCTTATGGGAAGGACATGATGTAATGGAGGTTGCTACTCCAGAGGGTTTTTCTGAAAATCCAGAATTAGTATTAGAATTTTACAACCAAAGAAGAAAACAATTATTAGAGGTCACTCCTAACAAAGGACATACAAATCTAGTCAAACTAGAAAATGATTTTAATGTAGAAATAATTACTCAAAATGTAGATAATTTACATGAAATTGCAGGAAGTTCTAATATTACACATCTTCATGGAGAACTATTGAAAGTAAGGAGTTCTCTAAATGAGGATTTAGTACTAGACTGGAAAAAAGATTTAGTAGTAGGTGATTTTGCTAAAGATAAGTCTCAATTAAGACCTCATATCGTTTGGTTTGGAGAAATGGTTCCATTGCTTGATAAAGCAATTGCAATCACTAAAACTGCTGATATTTTAATAGTTATAGGTACCTCTATGCAAGTATATCCTGCAGCGAGCCTAATTCAATATGTAAAAGCTAACACACCGATATATTTTATTGATCCAAAACCATCAATATCTGAAGATCAGTTCGATAACTTAACTATTATAAAAGATGTTGCAAGTTCTGGAACGGATAAATTACTTCAAGTACTTTACAAATATACAATATAGCAATTCATAGAAATATTGATATATAAATTTCTATTGGTTATTCTAAAGAAAAATCAAGAAACCAATTGATTAAAATATTCGAAAATTTCACCTTTAGAAATAGAACTTCCTTTTTCAATTAGATCAAAAATTTCTATATTTCTTTCTGAATGATAAGGTTTTGTTCCCTTAAAAATATCTACAGAATTATCCATAGGATTTTTCATTAACCACTCAAAACCTTTTTGTTCTAATAAATTTATATCCCAATTTATTTTAATAGCAATTCTATGAATTTCTTTATCCTCACATTTGAATAAATTCACAGAAGTTTCAGAAAAATGTTCTACATAAGCTGTTTTTACTAACACATCATCCCAAACAACATCAGAAAAAACATTCATTTCATCTTCAGCGAGTTTTGGTTTTTCTTCTTTAATTTGATTCCATTCTTTTACATCTATATTCTGACTTGCTAAAAATCTTGCAAATTCTTCATGCAAATTTTCAAATTGCTCTTTTGTGAGTTGTCTGTATTTCATAATATGCAAATATAAAAAAAGCTTCAACATTTGTTGAAGCTTTTTCCACTCTTAATTCAAATTCAATTCAATAAAGTCTTTTGATTTGGTTTTTACAAAAGTTAGCGATTTGGAAAAATTAATCAAAAATTGAACTGTTTCTTGTTTTGGTTGCATCTGAAGTTCAGATGGCTTTTTAGAGTAAATTTGCATCATACATTAAATTTAATGGGCTGGTTACAAAAATACTAACGTCACTTTTTTATATTTATTGTTAATTCACTAAAATAATTTTATGTTTTTCTATTAATTTACGCATGTTTATTAATGCATAACGCATCCTACCCAATGCTGTGTTAATACTAACTCCTGTATTTTCACTAATTTCCTTGAAGCTCATATCTTTATACATTCGCATTATCAAAACTTCTTTTTGTTCTTCTGGTAATTCATTTACAAGCTCCTTTACATCAGAAAAAATTTGATCTTGTATCATTTGTTTCTCTGCATTTAGAGATCCATCTCCTAATACAGAAAAAATATCAAACTCATCAGTGTTTTTAAACGTGGGCATTCTATTTGACTTTCTGAAATGATCAATCACCAAGTTGTGTGCAATTCTCATTACCCAAGGTAAAAACTTTCCTTCTTCATTATAATTTCCTTTTTTTAAGGTTTTAATTACTTTTATGAAAGTATCCTGAAAAATATCTTCAGCAATATCCTTGTCATAAATTTTACTATAAATAAAACTATACAATCTTTGTTGATGCCTTTTTATTAAAACACCTAAGGCCGCTTCTTTACCAAGGATATAATCGCTTATTAAAATGCTGTCTTTTATTGTTTTTTTTTCCGTCATAATTACTTTTGAAGAATAAAGTATCCTTCTAATTTTTATTATTAATTAATAATATAAAAGTAATTTTTTGCTATAAACGGTATTTTTTGTAGTTGTTAATATTTTCAAATATCAGTATTATTTTTTAAAATAACAAATATTTCAACAAATTCCATTCGTATTAATTTTAAAATAGGTTAAAAAAAAGGTATTTTTATGCCCAATAATTTTTAATAATGAATACTGAATTATCAACTGTAAATCCAAAAGAAAATATCATTATAAAAGGAGCTAAACTCCATAATTTAAAGAATATTGATGTTGTAATTCCAAGAAATAAATTAGTAGTAATTACTGGTCTTTCCGGTTCAGGAAAGTCATCTTTAGCTTTTGACACATTATATGCAGAAGGTCAAAGGCGTTATGTAGAAAGTTTAAGTTCTTACGCAAGGCAATTTTTAGGAAAACTACATAAACCAAAAGTTGATTACATAAAAGGTATTGCTCCCGCAATTGCTATTGAACAAAAAGTAAATTCTACAAATCCTAGATCTACAGTTGGCACATCTACCGAGATTTACGATTACATAAAGTTATTATACGCAAGAATTGGAAAAACCTACTCTCCTATCTCTGGTAAACAAGTAAAAAAAGATACAGTATCTGATGTTGTAACATTTGTAAAGAAATTTGATAATAAAACAAAACTTTTGTTGCTTGCTCCTATCGTTCTTGATGAAAACAGGAATTTAAAAACAGTTTTACAAGTTTTAGAACAGCAAGGATATGCAAGATTAAAATGGAAGGATAAAGTTTATAAAATTGCAGATTTCCCTAAAGATAAGTTTAAAGATGATGAGTTATTTTTAGTTGTTGACAGAATAGTTACTAATGATGATGAAGATTTTTTTAATCGCTTAGCAGATGCAATACAGACCTCTTTTTTTGAAGGAAAAGGAATATGTTTCATAGAAAATTTAGAAGATAATAAAATAGTTGAATTTAGTAATAAATTTGATTTAGACGGAATGAATTTCTTAGAACCAAACACACATTTATTCAGTTTTAATAACCCTTATGGAGCATGCCCAACTTGTGAAGGTTATGGAAATGTAATTGGTATTGATGCAGATTTGGTTGTTCCAAACACAAGTTTATCAATATTTGAAGATTGTATTTTTCCTTTTAAAACACCCTCCTATATTCATTATAAAGAAAATTTAATTGATGTTGCTTATCAATATGACATCCCTATCCACAAACCTTGGTTTGAACTATCAGAAAAACAAAAAGAACTGGTATGGCAAGGGAATAATAATTTTAATGGAATTCATCATTTTTTCAAAGTTTTAGAAGAAAAAAGTTATAAAATTCAGAATAGAGTTATGCTCTCTCGCTATCGTGGTAAAACGAAATGTACCGTTTGCAATGGAAAGCGTCTAAGAATTGAAACAAATTATGTGAAAATAAACAGTAAAAATATTTCTGATTTAGTTGCACTCCCTTTGGATGAACTATCAGTATTTTTTAACAACCTAGAATTAAATAAATATGATTCTAAAATAGGAATACGTCTACTCACAGAAATCAAAAATAGACTCCAATTTTTAACTGATGTTGGTTTAAACTACTTAACGATTAACAGAACATCAAACACTCTTTCTGGTGGTGAAAGTCAGCGTATAAATTTGGCAACTTCCTTGGGAAGTTCGTTAGTGGGATCCATGTATATTTTAGATGAGCCCAGCATTGGTTTACATCCAAAAGATACAGAAAAATTAATTGGAGTTTTAAAAAACTTACGAGATTTAGGCAATACTGTTGTGGTTGTAGAACATGATGAGGACATCATGAAAGAAGCAGATTATATAATCGATATTGGTCCTGAAGCTGGAACTTTTGGTGGACATGTTGTTGCTGAAGGAAGTTTTGAAAAAATCTTACAATCAGATTCTTTAACCGCAAAATACCTAAATGAAGAACTTAAGATTGAAGTTCCTACAAAACGAAGAACATCAAAATATAGCATTGAAATTATTGGTGCAAGAGAACACAATCTGCAAAACATTGATGTTAGCTTTCCTTTGAACTGTTTAACGGTAATCACTGGAGTTTCTGGTTCTGGAAAAAGTACTTTGGTAAAGAATATTTTATATCCAACAATGCAAAAAAAATTGATTGGTTATGGAGATAAAATCGGCCAGCATACTGAAATAAAAGGAAATTTTGAAAATATAAAACATGTAGAATTTATAAATCAAAACCCTATTGGAAGATCTTCACGCTCTAATCCAGTTACATACATTAAAGCATATGACGATATTAGAGCCCTATTTTCTAATCAAAAATTATCCGCAATAAGAAACTACAAACCAAAACATTTTTCGTTTAATGTTGAAGGTGGTCGCTGTGAAGTTTGTAAAGGGGAAGGTGAAGTTACCATTGAAATGCAGTTTATGGCAGATGTTCATTTAGAATGTGATGTTTGTAAAGGAAAGCGTTTCAAAAAAGAAGTTTTAGAAGTGCGTTTTGATGGAAAATCTATTGATGACATTTTAAATTTAACGATAGATGATGCAGTAGATTTTTTCTATGAAAACTTAGTAACTAAGATTGCAAATAAATTAAAACCTCTACAAGATGTTGGATTAGGGTATGTAAAACTAGGTCAGTCTTCCTCTACACTTTCTGGTGGAGAAGCACAGCGCATAAAATTAGCATCGTTTTTAGTAAAAGGAAATACAAAAGATAAAGCCTTGTTTATTTTTGATGAACCTACAACTGGTTTGCATTTTCACGATATTAAAAAATTATTGGCAAGTTTTAACGCCTTAATTGATCGAGGACATTCAATTGTAGTAATTGAACACAATATTGAGCTTATAAAATGTGCAGACTATATTATTGACTTGGGACCAGAAGGTGGAAAAAATGGTGGTAAACTTATCTTTGAGGGAACCCCTGAGGAACTAGCAAGAAATAAGGATTCTTATACTGCTAAATATTTGTCAAAAAAATTGGTGCTTTAAGCAAATAAAAAACCTCACAATTATTATAAGAGCGAGGTTTCATTTTTATAATTTAAAATCTATTTACTTAAATTCTTTCATAATAATCTCAATCGCTTTATCCAACTGAGGTGTGTTTTTTTGCAACCTGTCCTTAAAACTTTTACCAACATAAACATCAGGAGTAACCCCATTAATTTCCAAATCTTTTCCGTCGAGAGTATAACATCCCCAAGAAGGCAATCTATAAAATGAGCCATCAACTAGAGAACCTCCTGTTGTAAAAATAATCCACCTGTAGGTCTCTGTTCCTACAATTGTTCCTAAACCTAATTCTTTAAAACCGGCCGCTGTCATTTCTGCGTCAGATAAAGATTGCTCATTAATTAGTAAAACAATGGGTTTATTTCCATAACTAAAGTTAGATTGACTTGCCAATTTACCTTCTCTGTATTTCCAATTTAAATACTGCTTTTGTTGTAAAAAATTTAAAACAGCATCATGAACGTTTCCTCCTGTATTAAAACGTAAATCTAAAATCAGACCTTTCTTATAAGCTTCTGCACTCATTAAATCTTCATAAAATTTTGTCAATTCGCCTCCACCCATATTTTTCATATGAACATAGGCAATCGTATTATTAGATTTCTTATCTACATAATTCTGATTATCATCTTGCCATTCATCATATACCAAACTATTAATTCTTCTGAAGCTAGTAGTATGAATAAATGCGTCAAACTGTTTTTTATTTCTAGAAAATGTAAGTTTTATTTCACTTTGAAATATTGGGTTTGTAAAATAAGATGCTCTATTTCTACTTTGATCAATTTTAACATCATTTACTGCAACTAATTCATCACCTTTCCTAATATTTTTTCCTTTTACATCTGTGGGACTTTCTTTTACAATTCGCGCCACTCTGAATGGGTTTTGAGCATCAAAAACAATTCCTGTTGCCAAAGTTCGAGTTCCATAATATATTTTTTCTTCAGCTCCATTAGAATTAAAACCAAAATGTGAGGTATTTAGTTCTCCTAACATATCATTAAATATTAATCTTAGTTCAGCTCTATTCGTTACAAAAGATAAATATTTTGCATAACGATCTCTTAATTTTTGCCAGTTTTCTCCATGAAAATTCTTGTCATAAAAATTTTCTTCCATTCCTGCCCATGCTTCAAAGTACATTTGCTCGAATTCATTTGATAAAGATTTATTAAAATTAAAACTAATTGCTAATGGTTGTAATTTATTTGAGTTTAAATTTAAACTATGAATTGTACCACTAGCCAAAACATAATGTTTCTTTTTTGAAGTAATAATTTGATAACCAAAGATTCTTTTATCCCCTAACTTTACAGTTTTATTTTCTTCAAATGGTTCTAAAGTAGTTTTCCATAATTTACTTTGCCCTTCGTCGTGATTTGAAGTATATAAAACATGTGTTTTAGTACCCTGTTTAATCACAGAAATATTACTTTGATTACCAAACCAAGGGCTAATTCTTGTTAACCTATCCATTAAACCATTTGGATTGATTGTTGTTATTATCGTCTTTTTTTTACCTTTTTTAGTAGTATCTTTTTTTGCGAAAAGTTGATTTACTTTATCAATTTTAAAAGGCTTCTCATATTTATCCAAACTCATTTGGTATACTTTGGATTTTCCATTTCCACCACTTGGAAAGTTTGGAGCTGTTCTTTCTGAACTAAAATACAAGTATTTCCCATCATCAGACCAAATTGGCCCAAATTCTGAAACTTTTGTATTTGTGAGATTCATTGATTTTTTTGATGCAATATTATATGTAAAAACATCCGCTTCAAAATCTCTATAAGCATTGTAAACAATGTATTTATCGTCAGGAGAAAAATAAGGATTGGCATTGTAAAAGCCCCAAAGTTCATCTTCTACAATTAACTCGCTCTTGTAAGTTGTTAAATCGATAATATAAATTTCATTTCTACCTCTTAAATACACACCCTTAGACAATTCTTTATTAAAAGTTATTTGTCTGTTATTCATGGTGTTTTTAGTAAGCTGTTTTTTATTTGATTGATTAGTAACATCAACAACAAACCAATTATAGTAACCATTATAAGATCTAGAAAATAAAAGTGTTTTATTATCTTTTAACCATTTTACTTCACCAACAGCTTCCAAAATATTTGTTTGAATTTCTTTCACAAATTTTCCTTTTACATCAGAAATAAATAATTTTCCTCTAGAAACAAATGCCATCTTTTTTCCATCAGGAGAAACATCAAAGAAGGTTATTTTTCCTTTTACATTATAAGATTGATTTTTATCTGCTGTAGAATTTGTGTTGATGTTTATTTTAAGTTTTTTAGAAGATTTTAATGCTACATCATAAATATAAATCTGATAATCTTTTCTATATACTATTTTATTCCCGTCAGCTGCCACTTTTGGCCACATAATGGATGTTGAGAAATTTGTTAAACGCTTCTTTTTACCATTTGTAAATGTGTATAAATTGTATTCACCCTTATATTCATCAGATTTAAAATATACGTTACCGTTTTTATCTATGGTTGTTCCAAAATCTTTTCCTCTGTAAGAGGTGTGTTTTGTGAATTTTTGAGTGGCTACGTTGTAAGACTTGATATCAGGATTATAATCTCCTTTGTATCTTTTTCTATGCGCAAAACGATAACTTTCCCAAGTTTCATTAAAGTAAAAATCTTTTGTTATAGGATGTTGTATAACGTGATGTACTGTATTAAAATAATGTGTAAATTTCCTTGCAGGAGAACCCCCATCTATAGAAACTGTATAATTTGAAACTGAATTTTCTCTATTAGAGTCAAAATTGATAGTCTTACTATCCCAACTCCAAGAAGTAACATTATCATTGGCTTCATGAAAAGTAAGTTGTTTAATTTTACCACCATTTAAAGGCATAATATACACATCATTATTCCCGTATTGATTGCTAGAAAATGCTAATAATTTTCCATCAGGAGAAACATAAGGATTGGTTTCAGAGCCATCCATAGCAGTTAATCTAAGTGCATCTCCCCCATCAGAAGAGACTTTCCATAAATCTCCTTGATAACTAAAAATCACAGTGTCTCCATCGGGAGTTAAAGTTGGTTTTAAAGTAAAATAGGGGTTATTTTTCTGAGAAAAAGAGAGTGTCGCACAAAACAACGAAAAAATAAATAAAATAAATTTCATGATACTAAATTTTAAAAGAAATTAAAAATAAGAATAAAAATCATTTTCAAAGGTTATTTAATTTTTTATTTTTGGTCAACTATTTTTGTACTTATGAAATTGAATTTAACATTAAAGCAACGAATTAATTGGGTTAGAATTGCTGCTCTTTTATCTACATTGACTTTAATGTTGTTGGCACCAAAACTATGGCTAACTGCTAAAGTTTTCCCAGTAATCCCTCTGTTTAATTGGATTCCAATCCCTACTGGACTCTATGATAGTGTATTTTGGTGGCTGTTCTTTGGTACTCAAATTCTATATGTATTTTTAAATAAAAGGTGGTTAGGCTGGACTGTACTTGTGTTATATATGTATTTGGCTTTTGTAGATCAAAATAGATTACAACCCTATTTTTATCAATCTGCATTGACCATTTTAGCAATTGTTATTTTTCCAAAAAGAACCGATGCTAAAAAAATACTTTACTCGGTAATTCTCATCTTTTTTGCAACTTATTTTTGGAGTGGAATTCAAAAATTAAATAGTGCTTTTTATATACAATGGCTAAGTGCTTTGGAAAAACATTTTAGCTTTTTACCACACATTTTCTTAAAAGTTTTTACCTATTTAGTTCCTTGGTTAGAAGCTTCTATGGGAATTCTATTATTATTTAATAAGACAAGAAAATTTGGAGTTGCTTTTATTTTAGGAATGCATACAATTATAACGTTGCTTTTATTTTATTTAGGCTATGGTTATAATGTTGTTCCTTGGAATATTCAAAATATGCTTAGTGTAGTTGCTTTATTTTGGGGGCTTAACACTATTAGCTCTTTGGATTTTTTTGTGAAGTTTTTCGATAAACAAAGAGCCTTAATACTAGTGTTTACAATGCTCTTACCTTTAAGTAATAATCTTTTTGGCTTTTACGATAAACTACTATCTTTTCATTTTTTTACAGCAGATTTAAACTATTACAATGTTTTTATTAGTTTAGAGTTAGAAGAAAAACTTCCAGAACACATTCAAAAATTCTACCGATTCGAAAATGGAAAAACATACATAAATATTAATGAATGGGCACAGTTTGATAATAAAGTATTGTTTTATCCTGAAGAACGAATTATAAAATACACAGATGCATATTTACGCTCATATGCTAACAATCCCAATACAAAAGGATTGACAGAATTAGTCATTTATAATCATTAAATGAATAATAAATTTATTTAAACAAAATCCCCTCCTTAAAACTTTATTGACTCTCATCCAAAAATTCATAAATCAATGATGTTTTTATAGTACAACAACGAATTCTAATTCACTTCTTACGAATTCTATTTTACCCAATATTTTACTCCTAACCAGCACTACATTTGATGTATCAATATCAAAGAAATGTGTTTACAAGGCAGTTATTCATCAGTATTAGAAATGTCTATAAAAAAATAGAAACATGATAATATATCTATCAAATTGAGGAAATTCTGAAAATTAAAAAAGAAGAAAATATTTTTTGGCAAATAATTATACCCCAAAAGAAACCTTTTGAAAAGCTGCCTTCACAAACATCTATTTAAAATAATATTAATTTTTAAAACCTAAAAAAAGATGAAAAAAACAATCAAAAATGTAGGAATGGCAATGGGATTGCTATTACTTATCGGTCAGTTTGCAAGTTGTGACCAAAAGTCAGAAACTGCAATTAAAAGCGAAACTGTAATTGTTAATGATGTGATAGAAGAGGAAGCTCCTTTACTATTAAAAGCACGAAAACCCATCGTGTTTATTACAGGACTTGACAAAGGAAATAGTCAATTTTATAGGAATGCAAGAAATTACTTTACTGAAAAAGGATATCAAATTATTGAAGATCAATATTCTATAGAAGAAATTATTCATTGGATGAATGCGAACGCAACTAAGAATCCTTATGGAGAAGTTCATATTGTAAACATCAGCAATCCTTATAAAGGAATGAATTTAGAAACTGTTGTACAAGGTGAAAAAATTACCACAGAAACCTTGCGTAAAAATATTACACAAGGTACCCTACCAACCCTAGAAAATGTGGTGACAAGCAATTCTAAAATTATTTTTCATTCTTACGGAATTGGTCAAAATATGGAGTTAATGAAAACACTTAAAGATGCTTTTGTAGCAGAAGAAGTACCCAATGTAATTGCCTCTTCATATGCTACTGTTTTTGGAGGAAAGTTTTCAAATCATTATTTAGCAGAACCCTTTTATATTTGTTATCCGACTGCGAATTCGCCGGGAAAAATGGATTTATCAAAAGAAATCAAGAAGAAATATTCAGAAGAAAGAGAAATCGATTGGTTTAAAGCCCTTAAAAATTACGAAGAGCGATACATTGGCGAGGCATATACAACTCAATTTAACATCCCTATAGAATGGACCTTTGATTACCATAATACAGATGAGGCGCGACCAAATTTTACTAGTCAAGAGGAAGTAATGGATTGGATAGACCAACAGGAAGATTTAGTTGTAGAATTAGAAAAATTAAAAATTCCTGTTGATAAATTTAGATGGCAATGGAAAGTAAAAAACAGTCTGCTAATTTTAAAAGGAAAAACAACTGTATTATGTGTTTTAAAGCCTTTAATTAAACCTTATGGTGACTTAAAGCACATAGAACCTGATACAAATAATAAACGCTTGTATGCTATAAAATAAGTGGAATAGAATTTGATAATTAGAAAAGTAACTGTTTGGTTTGGGCAGTTACTTTTTTCCTGTAAGTTTGTTAAAATGAAATTTTTCACTAAAAAAAATAGTAATCGTTATTATTCTTTATGCAGAATAGGTAAAAGTCTCACGGCAATTTTCTTTTTATCATATTTTACAACGAATCTATATGGGCAACAAATTAGTTTAGAGAATTTCTCAGTGAATGAAGGCTTATTAAGTCTTTCTATAAACGATATTTTACAAGATGAAATTGGTTACTTATGGCTTGCATCTAATAAAGGGTTGGTTCGATTTGATGGAAATGAATTTAAACGTTTTGATACCCAAAATGCGTCTAAAGTAAATACATTATTTTTTAAAAACAATAAACTTTATATTGGAAGTGAAAAAGGTTTATGTGTGAAAGAAAACTCAGAAATCACTTGTTTTGGAAAAGAAAACATTATTAAAATTATTGCTATTAATGACACAATTATTCTGGGTACAACAGAAGGCATTTATGAAGTAAAGAAGGATTATTTACAGCCTTTAAAAATAAATTCAATAATAGATTTCTCTATTATTTATGATCTTATTGTTGATAAGGAATCAATATATATTGCATCAAACAAAGGGTTGTGGAAGTTAAATTCGATAAAAAAAGGAAACAATAGTAAAAAGATTATTGAGGGTACCATTACTTCACTCCTAGTCCACAATAAAAAAATTCTTGCAGCTACTTCCAAAGACGGAATGAAAGTTATTGAAAATGATACTATTTCTTCGACAATACATACCACTGATAATAGCAAAAATATTGCTATCATTAATACTGAAATTTGGCTTGCATCATTAGGAAATGGAATCGAGATATACAATGGAAGCAACTATTTTTTTCAACGAAAAATAAACAAATACAACACCTTAGAAACAAATAATATACATACTGTTTTTAAAGACAATAAAGATAATATTTGGATTGGAACTTCTAATAAAGGAATGTATAAACTAAAAAAAGAAACACGTAATTCTAAGAAAATACAACCTAAAATATATTTAGAAAATATTGCTATCAATTATCAAAACATCGATTCAATAGACATTAATAATTATAGCAAAAAACTTGAGTTGAAACCAGCACAAAATAATATTTCTATATCATTTAAAACCGTGGATTTAGAGGCTCCAAACAACATACAATATCGCTATAGGATTGCAGATGAATTTTCTCCTTGGAGCTCTAAAAACTCTATTAATTTTGGGAATTTAGAAGCGGGTACTTACACGTTTAGTGTACAATCTAGAAACAATCATTTATTGGAAAGTAATTTAAAAAATTTCTCTTTTTATATTGACATTCATGTCTTTAAAAAAACCTGGTTCTTAATTGGTTCTTTTAGTTTTATTCTCTTAATTTTAAGTGTATTTGTAGAATTTTATATTAGAAATATTAAGAAGAAAAATAAACAAAGAATTGAGGAGTTAAAACGAGAAAAACACTTAAAGGGTTTAGAGCAAAAAGCCCTACAGTTACAAATGAATCCTCATTTTATATTTAATGTTTTAAACGGAATTAAAGCCCTAGGAAATAATGGTAAAACATCAGAATTAAACAAAACTATTTCTCAATTCTCTGTTCTTTTAAGAAGTGTTTTAAACAACTCACGTCTAGAAGAAATTTCTTTACAAGAAGAAATTGAAAGTTTAAAAAATTACTTAGATCTAGAACAAAGAATGAGTTCAAAGTCTTTTATATATTCTATAGAAAAAAACCTTAACAATACAGATACAGAAGAAATTTTAATTCCGCCAATGTTACTGCAACCTTTTTTAGAAAATGCTATTGAACACGGAATTCAAGCAAATTCTGTTGAAGGAAAAATAATAGTTGAATTTAATATCGACCATCAATTTTTAGAATGCTCCATTATAGACAATGGAATAGGTTTTCATCACTCCAAAGATAATAACAAAGACAAAGAGCATGCATCTGTGGCTTTAACAATTACTAAAGAACGAATTATAAACCTATCAAATAAAAACTCATTTTCTATTGATGAAATTAAAATTGACAATGCAATTTTAGGAACTAAAGTTTGGTTTAAAATACCTTTAAAAACAGATTATTAAAAAATATGAAAAGAAGACAATTTGTAAAAAATACAATTTTAGGATCTGTTGGTCTTGGCGTATTTACAGGTATGTATTCCTGGCAAATAGAACCTTTTTGGTTAGAGTTTGTTCAGAAGAAAATGCACATAAAAAATCTACCCAAAGCTCTAATAGGTAAAACTCTAATGCAAATTAGTGATGTTCATGTAGGAAATAAATTTGATTATCAATACATTATTGATTCGTTTAAAAAAGCGCAATTGTTAAATCCTGATTATGTGGTGTATACTGGAGATTATGTTTCTTACGAAAACGAAGAACAGCTAAATCAATTAAAGGAAGTGTTTTCACATGCTGTAAATGGTAGATTGGGTACTGTTGGTATTTTAGGAAATCATGATTATGGTGAAAATTGGCAGCAACAAAAGGTTGCAGATGATATTACTTTAATTTTAGAAAATTCTGGTGTTCGCATTTTAAGTAATGAAGTAACTGAAATTAATGGTTTACACATTATTGGCTTAGATGATTATTGGGGTTTGAAATTTAATCCAAAAGATATCCTATCTAAGCACAATCCAGAGCTAGCTAATCTTGTGTTATGCCACAACCCAGATGTTTGTGATCTAAATGTTTGGAGTAATTATAAAGGTTGGATTTTAGCTGGACATACTCATGGAGGTCAAGTAAAACCTCCTTTTTTAAATCCCCTAATAGTACCTGTAAAAAATAAGAACTATACCGCTGGTGAAATTGATTTATATGACGGAAGAACACTTTACATTAATAGAGCATTAGGAAACCTTTGGCAAGTTAGATTTAATGTTAGACCAGAGATTACAATTTTTCAATTAGCCGAAAAAATATAATATGAAAAGAGTAACTGCTATTTTAGTTGATGATATGCCCATAGCAATAGAAATGTTAACAAATGATATTTCTAACAATCACAAAGAAATTGAAATTATTGGTGCTGCAAAATCAGTTGTTGAAGCGGCAAAACTATTGCGCAATAATACACCAGATATTTTATTTTTAGATATTATGTTAGGGGATGGAACTGGTTTTGATGTGTTGGAAATTTTTCCTGATTTAAACTCTAAAATAATCTTTGTTACTGCAAGCGATGCATATGCAATTAAAGCTTTTAAATTTGCAGCAATCGATTATATTTTAAAACCATATTCAGAGGAAGGTTTGGCAAATGCCATTGAAAAAGCACAACATCAAATACAACCAGATCAAGAACAAATAAGTATTTTACAAGAAGTAGTATCATCACCTAATAAGATGCCAAATAAAATTTCTTTACATACATCAGATAAGATTATTGTTGTGAATATTGAAGATATAATTCATTGTAAATCAGATAATAATTACACCACTTTTTATTTTAGTGATGCATCAAAAATATTAGTTTCTAAAACTTTAAAATACTATGCAGATATGCTGAAAGAAGTTGGTTTTTTAAGAGTTCACCAAAGTCATTTAATCAATATAAAATATATTAAAGAATTTATAAAGTCAGATGGTGGCTACTTGATACTAACAGATGAATCTAACATTCCTGTTTCTGTAAGAAAACGACAAGAAATTTTAAAAATTTTGAATTCTTTTTAATTGTTACCGCCCTTAGAGCATTCAAATCTGTCTAATAGATTACTACAAAAAAATCCTTCTCATAATGAGAAGGATTTTGTTTTGGGTGGAAGACGGGACTCGAACCCGCGACACTCGGTACCACAAACCGATACTCTAACCAACTGAGCTACAACCACCATATAATTTCGGGTGCAAATATAACTGTTTTTTAGTTTTTACAAAAAGAAAAAATCAAATTAATTTATCTAAACTTTCTATAGCTACGTATCGTTCTGTATTAAAACCTTCTGCATAATCAACCCCAATCAATCTTCCTAAATCTCTTGCTCTATAGTTTACACTATCAATAAAATTCTTACTTGTTATTGGCGATTCTGGTTCATTGCTATTGGGATCGTAAAACTGTGAGGAATACGCTAATACAGCTTCGTTTTTTTTATCAATAAAACCCGATACATCAACTACAAAATCGGGTTCTATACTTTTCCATTGAATGTAATGATATACTAATTTTGGTCTCCATTTTTCTTGTTGCTTATCTTCTAGAGACGTTTCAATTTTAATCAATCCACTTAAAAAACATGCATCAGAAACCAAATTACTCCCTTTTGGGTGGTCTATATGCCTATCATCAAGTGCATTACACAACACAATTTCTGGTTGATATTTACGTAACATTTTGATGATTTCGATTTGATGCTTTTTATCATTGATAAAAAATCCATCTGCAAAACCCAAATTTTCCCGAACAGAAACACCCAATATCTTTGAGGCGTTTGCAGCTTCTTTGTCTCTTAATGCTGCAGAACCCCGTGTTCCTAATTCGCCACGTGTTAAGTCTACAATTCCTACTTTTTTCCCTAAGGAAACTTCTTTGGCAATGGTGCCTCCACAACTTAATTCTATATCATCTGGATGCGCGCCAAAAGCTAATATGTCTAGTTTCATTGTTTTACTTTTTGTAATGCTTGTTCTATATCTGCAATTAAATCTTTTGTTTCTTCAATACCCACTGAAAAACGAATCAATCCATCTTTAATTCCTTGGTTTTCTCTTTCTTCCGAAGATAATAGTGCATGCGAAGTTTTTGTAGGATTTAACATCGTACTTTCTACACCTGCAAGGCTCATGGAAGATTTTATCAGTTGTAAATTATTTTGAAAATCCATCGCATCAATTCCTTCTTTTAATTCGAAAGACATCATTCCACCAAAAAATTTCATTTGTTTTTTTGCTAATGCATGATCTAAATGTGTTTTTAAACCCGGGTAATACACGGTTTCAATATTTTCATTTTTAACCAAGTATTTTGCCATTTTCAACGCATTTTTACTTTGACGTTTTACACGTAGATTCAAGGTTTTTAAACTTCGCTCTAACATCCAAACTGTAAAATCGCTTAAACTTCCTCCAAGATTTTTGGCAACATTCCAAATTTTATCAATATGCTCATCAGAAGCGGCTACTGCTCCAGCCAAAATATCTGAATGACCTCCCATGTATTTTGTGGCAGAATGAATTACAATATCTATTCCAAAATCTATGGGGGTTTGATTAATAGGCGATGCAAAGGTATTGTCTATCATGGTTACCACTCCTTTCGCTTTTGCTAATTTAGAAACTGCTTTCATATCTGTAATTGTCAATAAAGGATTTGAAGGGGTTTCTATATAAATTACTTTCGTGTTTTGCTGAATTTTACTTTCAAAATCTTGCATAGATAATCCTTCCGTAAATGAATATTCAATTCCGAATTTATCAAACTCTTCAACCACCAAGTTATAGGTTCCTCCATACAGAGTTTGTTGTAAAACAATATGGTCTCCTTTGTTTAAAAAAGCCAATAAAGTTGTACTAACAGCAGCCATACCAGAACCAAAAATTAAGGCATTTTCAGTCTTTTCTAAAGCTGCTATTTTTTTTACAAGAGCTTCTTGGTTTGGTGTGTTTAAATAACGTGGGTATCGTTTTACATCTACGCCATCAAAAGCATAGGATGTGGCCATGTAAATGGGAGAAATAGCCCCTTTAAATTGCTCATCTTTTACTTCGCCTACGTGGGTACAGATGGTATTTATTCCTAATTTTTTATTATCAATCATTAAATATAATTTTCATCAGCTAATTTAGTAAAAGCAATTCTAAATTTCTATAAATTTTGAATATCTTCGCCTTGATGATTTCAGTAGTTATAATTGGTAAAGGAAATGTAGGAATACATTTGTACAAAGCGTTTTTAAATGCTGATGGTATTAGGGTTAACCAAATCAATTCTAGAGACCTTGAGAACGTTCCTACTGCCGATGTAACTATTATTGCAGTTTCAGATGATGCAATTGCGGAAGTTTCATCAAAAGTGAAGAATTCTTTTGTAGTTCATACTTCTGGAAGTGTTTCTATGAACTCATTAAAAAATAAAACTGATAGAGGTGTTTTTTACATGTTGCAAACATTTTCTAAAAACAAGGAAGTGGATTTCTCTGAAGTTCCTTTTTGTTTGGAAGCTGAAAATAATGAAAAATATCTATTTTTAGAAAAGTTAGCAAAATCTATAGGAAATAATGTATATCAGATAGATTCCAAACAACGAAAAGCCATACATGTTGCTGCTGTTTTTGTAAATAACTTTACCAATCATATGTATAAAATGGGAAATGACATTTGCATTGAACACCAGGTGCCATTTGAAATTTTACAGCCATTAATTGAAGAAACTGCTGTAAAAGTGAAAACATTATTACCGGAAAAAGCACAAACAGGACCCGCAATTAGAAATGATAAAAAAACCATAAAAAATCACCTAGATTTACTCAATAACAAACAAAAAGAAATCTATACAATCATTACAAAATCAATTCAAAATGGAGATTAGCTACAAGCAATTATTATCAAAGATCACAACATTTATTTTTGATGTTGATGGTGTACTAACCAACGGAATGTTAACAATTATGCCTGACGGTGAATTAGTAAGACACATGAACGTGAAGGATGGGTATGCTATGAAAACTGCTTTAAACAAAGGTTTTAAGGTTTGTATTATTTCTGGAGGAACCAATAAAGCAGTAAAAAGTAGATTGGCTGCTTTAGGGATTGAAGATATTTATTTAGGAGCACACAATAAGATAAATCAGTATACTGAAATTTTAAAAAAATATAATTTAAATCACGAAAACATACTCTACATGGGAGATGATATTCCAGATATTCCTGTCATGCAAAAAGTAGGTCTAGCATCTTGCCCGAACGATGCAGTGGCTGAAGTACAAGAAACGGCAAAATACATTTCTAATATAAAAGGAGGAGAAGGCTGTGTTAGAGATGTTATAGAACAAGTTTTGAAAGTACAAGGAAAATGGAATACTAATTTTAGTGCTAAATATGATTAATAAAAAAAATACTCTTGTCATTTTACTAATTCTATTAGTAACATTCTCAATAAGTTCTCAAAATATTTTTGGTAAATGGGAATCTTTAGATCCAGAAACTAGAACTGTAGATTCTGTGATTGAAGTCTATGAAAAAGATGGAAAAGCATATGCTAAAATAATAGAAATTAAAGATGAAACAAAAAGAGCAGCACTTTGCAATTATTGTAAAGGTAAGAAAAAAAACAAACCAGTTTTAGGCATGGATATACTTACTGGTTTAGAAAAAGATGATGATGAGTGGTCTGGTGGAACTATTTTAGATCCAAGAAACGGAAAAATATACCAATGTTACATAAAACTTGTAAATGCTAATAAGCTTAAATTAAGAGGATATATTGGAATATCATTATTTGGTAAAACTGAATATATGGAAAGATCGGAATAGCGATTAACAATTAATAAAAAAAAAATCTCGATAAATTTTCTTTATTCTTCAGAAAATATCCTTGGTATCAGTTTTCAATTTTAAAATCTGAAGCTAATTTCTAATTCTTTTCCTCTAACATGGGTACAAAAGCAAAGTCACCTAATTCGTGTTTTTCAAATTCTTTAACAGATTTTCTAATAAACAAAGTCATTATTTGAGTTTTATCTCCCACAGGAATTAACAACTTCCCTCCTACTTTTAACTGAGATAGCAAAGGTTTTGGAACATAAGGTGCACCCGCTGTAACAATTATTTTATCAAAAGGAGCTTGCTCTTTTAATCCTATGTACCCATCTCCAAAAATAAATTTCTTAGGTCTATATCCTAACTTAGGTAAGAATAAAGATGTTTTTTTAAAAAGCTCGTGTTGTCTTTCAATAGAATAAACTTCTGCTTTTAACTCTAATAAAACTGCAGTTTGATACCCAGAACCTGTTCCAATTTCCAAAACTTTTTCTCCAGCTTTTAAAGCTAATGTTTGCGATTGAAATGCAACAGTATAGGGTTGAGAGATGGTTTGTTCTGCTGCTATCGGAAATGCTTTGTCTTGATAGGCATGAGATTCGAAACTAGAATCCATAAACAAATGGCGAGGAATTTTACGGACAGCATTCAATACATTTTCGTCTAAAATCCCTTTTGCTTTTAACACATTAGCTAACTGATTTCTAAGTCCTTGGTGTTTTGCTGTGTCTTTCAATTTAATTGGTTTTCTAAAATCTAAAAATACTAATAAATATAAATAGATTCCTATTAAATTGTATCTTTGTTTTTGTTAGATTACTCAAAATAAAAAAATATATTTATGTTAAAAGTTGGAGTTTTAGGTGCTGGACATCTTGGGAAAATTCATCTTCGTTTATTACAGGAATCAGAAAAATATGAATTAATTGGATTTTATGATCCTTTTACAGAAAATGCTGAAAAAGTAGCAAAGGAATTTGGCTATACATTATTTGATTCTATCGATGATTTGATCGATGCTGTAGATGTTGTAGATATTGTAACTCCAACGCTATCTCATTTTGATTGTGCAAAAAATGCTATACAGAAAGGAAAACATATTTTTATTGAAAAACCAATTACCAATACATTACAAGAGGCTGAAGCCATTAGAACTTTAGCAAGCCAACAACATATTCGTGGTCAAGTTGGTCATGTAGAACGTTTTAATCCGGCTTTTACAGCGGTTAGAGACATGATTGATACACCAATGTTTATAGAAACACATAGGTTGGCAGAATTTAATCCCAGAGGAACAGATGTGCCTGTTGTATTAGATTTAATGATTCATGACATCGATATTATTCTCTCTGTTGTTAATTCTAAGGTAAAAAACATTAATGCTAGTGGTATTTCAGTAATTTCTGAAACTCCTGATATTGCAAATGCTAGAATAGAATTTGAAAACGGATGTGTTGCAAATCTAACGGCCAGTAGAATTTCTATGAAAAACATGCGAAAATCTAGATTCTTTCAAAAAGATGCCTACATTTCTATTGATTTCTTGGAGAAAAAATCTGAAGTTGTAAAAATGAAAGATGTTCCAGAAAATCCAGATGAATTTGCAATGATTTTACAAAATGCTGAAGGGGTGAAAAAACAAATTTATTTTGATAACCCAGAAGTAAGGCCCAACAACGCAATCCTAGATGAATTAGAGTCATTTGCAGATGCTATTCTAAATGATACAACACCTATAGTTTCTCTGCATCAAGGAACTGAAGCATTAAGAGTTGCACAAATGATTATTGATTGTTTTTAAAGCTTTTAATGGATTAAAATCAATAATATATACTAGTTATGATAGTTATTGAAGTGATTTTTTTTTAAAATTCAGTTAATTAAATAAGTATAATAAAGATTGCAAAACAAAACACAATTTTAAGTTAATAAAATAAATAGTAGTTATTAAATAATTTTACATGAAAAATATAGCTGTAATTGGAGCGGGAACAATGGGAAATGGTATTGCACATACATTTGCTCAATTTAATTATAATGTTCAACTAATTGATGTATCTCAAGTTGCACTGGATAAAGGAATATCAACCATCAAAAAGAACTTAGATAGAATGGTTGCTAAAGAAAAAATTTCTGAAGATGATAAAAATCAGACTTTAGCAAATATTACATCCTATACCTCTATCAAAGAAGGAGTGAAAAATGCCAGTTTAGTAGTGGAAGCCGCAACTGAAAATGTTTCTTTAAAATCTAAAATTTTTAAAGAACTAGATGAATTTTGCCCCAAAGATTGCATTTTAGCAACAAATACATCGTCAATTTCTATTACTCAAATAGCCGGTGTAACCATGAGACCCGAAAAAGTAATTGGAATGCACTTTATGAACCCTGTACCAATTATGAAATTAGTAGAGATCATTAGAGGGTATAATACTTCAGATGAAGTGATGAGCTTTACAGTTGAGTTAACAAAAAAAATTAATAAAATTCCTGTTGAAGTAAATGACTACCCTGGTTTTGTTGCCAACAGAATTTTAATGCCAATGATTAACGAGTCTATTGAAACTTTGTATAATGACGTTGCTGGTGTTGCTGAAATAGATACCGTCATGAAATTAGGTATGGCGCATCCTATGGGACCATTACAGTTGGCCGATTTTATTGGTTTGGATGTTTGCTTGTCTATATTAAATGTAATGTATGATGGGTTTAAAAACCCCAAATATGCCCCTTGCCCCCTATTGGTAAATATGGTAAATGCTGGAAAGTTAGGGATAAAATCTGGCGAAGGTTTTTATGATTATTCTGAAAGTAGAAAAGCTGTAAAAGTTGCAAAAATGTTTTCTTAAAACATACAATACTATTATTCTTTTAATTTTTTTCCTTTTGGTTTTTAAATCATTCGGACAAAAATTAAAGAAAGGTATATGGTCTCCCTATAAAGTAGGAGTGCTTTATAATTATGGAAACGAAAATAATTTTTTATTTGATGATAAAGATTATTCCTACAAAACGAATACCTATAAAGCGCAATTTTTTTATAAACTCGGGTCTTGGAAAAGTTTAAATTTTGATTTAATTGCTCAGCCTCAAGTTCAATTTTTAACTCATAAATTACTAAATCCATCTTTTGTACAACCTCGCCATGGAGATAATTACCTTGAATTAAGGGAAATCTATACAAAAAAAAAATCCATGAACCTGTATGCCTTCGAATTGACGGTAACTATAAAAAAACAACTCTTAAACAAACTAGAGATGCAATTTGGTGTTGGAGGTGGAATCGCAATTATAAATACCAAAACAGAACGCTTGGCTAATGGGTTTACTTTTATCGAAAACTTATCTATTGGTATATCCCATCAAACTTTTAAAGATACGTCTATATATTTGGGAACCAACTTTGGGCATGTTTCTAACTTAAATTTTTTATCACCCAATGATGGATACAATGTTTTAGGTATAGAATTTGGAATTTCTTATGCATTGAATAATAAAAAAGGAACTCTATAAGAGTTCCTTTTTTATTGAATGAAAATAAGCTAATTACTTACCCTTGCCTTCTTCTTTCTCGTCCTCTTTTTTTGCTTTATTCCAAACCTTGATTTCATCTTCCATTTCAAGACCATCTATGATCTCCACATTCACTCCATCAGAAGTTCCAAGTTTTAAAGTTCTTTTGTCAAATTTTCCATCAGAGTTTTTCACTTCAACATAAGGCTCTTCGGTCTTTCTGTCAAATTTTAATAACGCTTCTCTAATCGATTTAATACTATCTTTTTTCTCCAGAACAATATCGGCATTGGCACTGTAGCCTGCTCTAATAAAAAAGTTTTCATCTAAAGTTACATCTGCTTTTATTTTAAATTGAACAGCACCCCCCTCTTCGGTTCCTTTGGGTGCAATAAAAATTAGTTTTGCTGGAAATTTAGTTCCTTCTATGGCCCCTATAGAGACTTCAATATCAGTCCCTTTAATCAATTTACCCACTTCAGATTCATCAACTTTTCCTTCAAAAATCATTTTTGTCATGTCTGCCACACGAGCGATAGTGGTTCCTGCATTAAAATCGTTGGTTTGAGTAACTTGATAACCAACTTTAACAGGAATCTCTATAATCATTCCAGATGCAGTTGCTCTAATGTTTGTATTTGCCGTTTTACCAAGCCCCGATGTAGATCCTTTCTTAATAATATCTAAGTCTGACTGCGCATTAGATAAGGACAGTTTTGCATTGTTAAAACTTAATTCTGAAGTCTCAAATTCTTGACGTGAGATAACGCCTTTATCGAATAATTTTTTATTTCTATTGTATTGTGTTTTTGCATTATTGTAATTTAATTTTGCATTTTTAACACTTCCTGTTGCTCTGTTTAGAGAGGCTACATTGGGAACAACTCTTACCGTTGCAATTAAATCTCCCGCCTTTACAATAGAACCTTCTTCAACAAAAATTTTATTTATAATTCCTGCTATTTGAGGTTTAATTTCAACCTCTTCTAAAGGAATTACTTTACCCGTAGCAACTGTTTTCTTTATAATTGTAGTTCTAAATGGTGTTTCTGTTTCATACTCTACAATATTTTTTTTATTCTTTTTACCGAACCAAACAAGTGCTACTATAAAAAGGATTGATATAATAATTAAAATAATTTTTGCTCTTTTACTCATAATTTATTGATTGTTTTATTCTTCTCTTAATGCTTCTATTGGTTTAACTATGGTTGCCATGTGGGCAGGAATTAATCCTATTAATGTTCCTAAAATAACTAAGGTTGTAAATGCTATTAGTATAATGGGGATATTTACCGTTGGATTTACCAATGCGGCATCAACACCTTGACCCCATTGTAAATCAATAATCATTAATACAGCGGCACCAAATATAATACCAATCATACCAGCAACCGTAGTTAAAAAAACAGATTCTAAAATAATTTGCTGACGAATACTCTTTGGAGTAGCACCTATGGCCCTTCGAATTCCAATTTCTTTGGTCCGTTCTTTTACCGTAATTAGTAGGATATTTCCAATGGCAAAAACTCCAGCAATTAATGTGGCGATACCTACAAACCAAGTTAAAAACTGCATCCCTGTTAAGAAGCCTGTTAACCTACCAATTTCTTTACCTAAATTAACACTTCCAAAAGCTCTTTCATCTTCGGGGTGAACTTTGTGCAAATTCTTTAAGGTTAGAAGAATGTCTCTTTCCATTTGCTCAATATCGATACCTTCGTTGGCCGTAATCATCATCCAATCGATATTATTGGCAGTATTATAAACTTTTCTAAAAGTTGAAAAGGGAATATAAGCAGTATCTCCATCAAGATTTATAGTATTGGAAGGCTCATAAACACCAATAACCTTATAATTGATACTATTTATTTTAATGTATTGCCCAATGGGCATTTCGCCTTTATCAAATAACTGTTTGTACATATCTTCTGAGATGACAGTGACTTTGGCTATGGATAGAATATCATTTTGATTTAAAAAACGACCGTATATTAATTTTTTCTTTTGAATTTGATCTAAAATTGGAAAATCACCACTTACTCTAAATGAACCCGATTTAAAGTCTTTCACCATAAGATTATTCGTTTGGTTCCTTGGGGCCAACAATTTAATTTCATTGGAATATTCAGATTTTAAGATGTCTATATCATTCGTATTCAAACGAAATCTCCTTCCCTTTTGAAACCCTTTGAAAGGGGTGTCTGTAGATTGTGTCCAGACAAAAACACTATTGGTAGCAAAGTTTCCAAAGGCTTTGTTAAAGCTATTTTCCAAACCTCTCGCTGCACCTAATAAAACTACTAATAAGAAAATTCCCCAAAGCACTCCTATAATGGTAATTACGGTACGAATTTTATTTTTACGAATGCTTCCGTAAATTTCTTGCCAAGTATCTGAATCGAATAAGAATTTCATAATTAATCTGCTCTTAGTGCTTCTATGGGTTTAATTTTTGCTGCTCTTTTGGCTGGAACATATCCTGCAATTAATCCTGAAAAAACAAGAATTATAGTCGCACCAATTACAATTCCAGGGCTTACACTAGGATCTTTAATAAAATATTGTTCTTCCAAGCTATTGCCTATTAAACTTAAAATATAGGTTCCTAAAGATAAACCTGCATAGCCAGCAATAGCAGTAATTAATACAGACTCCTGAACAACCATACCTATAATGGCACTAGGTTTGGCTCCCAAAGCTTTTCGAATTCCTAATTCTTTGGTACGCTCTTTAATTACAAAAATCATAATATTGCTAATTCCAATAATCCCAGCAACCAAGGTTCCTGAACCTATAAAAGCAATAATTAAGTATAAGGCAAACATAATAATACCAAAAAACTTATTTGCTTCTGCCATATTTCTCACAGACAAAGCACTTTGATCATCTGGATGAATGTTTAATTTCTTACGCATGTCACGTTCCACTTTTTCACCAAAAGCAATAGCTGCATCTGTACTTAAAGCTGGATTATACCCTAAATTTATTTGATTAATATAGTCGTTATTGCCATACATCATTTGTGCTGTAGTTACTGGCATGTATGCCATTCTTTCTTCATTATCTCCCCCTTCGTCAGAAAAAATTCCAATAATTAAAAAAGAACTCCCATTTACATTTACCCTTTTTCCTAAAGCTATTTTTTCCCCAAATAAATCTTTCTTGATTAACCTACCAATAACAATAACTTTAGATTTACTCTTTAAATCTCTTTCATTTAAATAACGACCTTCATCAATGATTGTTTTTTCTAAAAATTGATGATCTGGATGCACCGCTCTAATGCTATAATTATTAGCTTTATTTTTGTATTTGATAGAAAAATTATTATTTATTCTTGCTGTTTGAAATTGAATGTTATTGGAATATTCATCAGCTACAAAGTTATAATCTCTATTTTTTAGTTGAATTCTTCTTCCCGTTTGAAGTCCTTTGTATGGTATTGTGGTTTTCCAAACGCGAACAACCATCATGTTCTGTGCATCATCGGCAAAAGCAGTTTTAAAGAAATTTCCCAATCCGCTAGCAACACCAAATAATAATGTAAAAAGTAAAATAGCAAAAGCTACCGTAAAACCAGACATTATAGAACGCAGTCTGTTTTTGTTGATACTTTGAAAAATTTCTCTCCAGCGATCTAAATCAAACATAATTATACTGCTTTTGCTACACTAGTTACCGTATCACTAATGATTACACCGTCCTTTAAACGAACAATTCTCTTGGTTTGCTCTGCAACTTCTTCTTCGTGAGTAATCACAAAAACGGTCATTCCCTCATCATTAATTGCCTTTAATAAATCCATTACATTATCTGTAGTGGTGGAGTCTAAGGCTCCTGTTGGCTCATCTGCTAACACTACTTTCGGATTTGTAACCAAGGCTCTTGCAATAGCAACGCGCTGTTTTTGCCCACCAGACAATTCGTTTGGCAAATGATTTGCCCAATCTTTTAATTCCACTTTATCTAAATATTCTAAAGCAACCTTTAAACGCTCTTTTCTTGCCATACCTTTATAATACAATGGCAAAGCAACATTTTCTAAAGCTGTTTTGTAAGAAATTAGATTAAATGATTGAAAAACAAATCCTAAAAATTTATTTCTTAAAATGGCTGCTTTTTTCTCATTTAAATCTTTTATTAACTGTCCATTTAAATAGTAATCTCCTTCATCATGCTCATCTAACAAACCAACAATGTTTAGCAAGGTAGATTTTCCTGAACCTGAAGATCCCATAATAGATACAAATTCTCCTTCTTTTATATGTAAATCAATTCCTTTTAAAACGTGTAAAGAATCTTTCCCAATTGGATACGATTTGTGTAATTTTTCTATTTTAATCATTTCGAATAGTTAATTTTAAACTAAAGTACCCAAACCTACCCATTGCTTCTACTAATATTTTGTTAAAAGCAAGGATTATAAATTATTTGTGACTTACTACCATAAGACGCTAGAATAAAATAATTGTTACAATAATTTTAAAAAAAGATAAAGTACCTTTGCAATTCATAATTTTAACGATTGTAAATGATTGACTTACCTAAAAATAAAAAACTAATTTTGTTTGATGGAATTTGTAATTTATGTAACGATGCTGTTCTTAAGGTGATAAAAAACGACCGTAAAAATACCTTTGTTTTTACTGCTTTACAATCTGAAACTGGGAAAAAAGTGATAAATCATTTAAAAATTGATATTTCTAAAATAGACTCCATCATTTTATACGAACCCAATGTGTCTTATGATATTAAATCTACTGCCGCTTTAAAAATTATGAATGATTTTGGTGGGTTTTGGAAAGCAACTCAACTCTTTTTAATTTTTCCAGAAAAATTTAGAAATTTAATATATGATTATATTGCTAAAAATCGTTATAAATGGTTTGGAAAGAAAGAAAATTGCATGATACCATCACCTGAATTAAAAGTTAAATTTTTAGACTAAATGAATATACCAAAGGAAATAAAATGTGTGATTTTTGATATGGACGGTGTCATTATAGATTCTGAAGAAATTCATAAAAAAGCCTATTACAAAACATTCATATCTTTAGGTTTAGATGTTTCTGATGAATTATACAAGACTATTACAGGCTCTTCTACGATTAATGCTTTTCAAAAATTAATTGCCCATTTTAATTTAGATCAAGATGCCAATGAATTGGTTCTTCAGAAAAGAAAAATATATGTAAATCTATTTGAGAATGATTCAAGTTTGCATTTAGTAAAAGGGGTTAAAGAAATCATACAATACCTTTTTAATAAAGAAATCATAATGGTATTGGCTTCTTCTTCTGCTATGATAAATATTAACAGAGTTTTTGATCGATTTGATTTACAAAAATATTTTACAGCTAAAATTAGTGGTGCAGATCTGACACAATCGAAACCACATCCAGAAATTTTTAATAAAGCAGCTATTTTAGGAAATACAGCGAAAGGAAATTGTATTGTAATTGAAGATTCGGATAATGGAGTTAAAGCTGCAAACGATTCTGGTATTTTTGTTTTTGGTTATAGAAACCCACTATCTGAAGGACAAACCCTCGAAAATGCAGATTTTATCATCAATAATTTTAAACGACTAAAAAATATTTTATAGGTACATCTTTTTTAATGTAGACGCTTAGCAAAAAAGAATCAAACTTTAAAAAAACTAATTCTAATTAATTATTGTAGGTTATAATTATTTATGGTTGCCTAATTTCCTGTAAGTTTGATGTAAGCTTACATCATAAGTATCTATAAGTCGTAAATCAGGACTGCTTTTCTACTCAAGAAAATTACTCTATTATTGAATATCACATTGATAAAATTTAATGTAATAGCTATTTTAAATTTTTATGATTATACAATTTAATTTCTTGTTATCTTTCTATTGGATTTTTTAGTTCACTCCCCCATTCAGTCCATGAGCCGTCATAAACAGCAATATTTTCTAAATCTATGAGTGCCGCTCCTAAAGCTAAAATAGAAGCTGTAATTCCCGATCCACATGTAAAAATAAACTGCTTTTTATTTTTAAAATTTTTAAAAATAGTATGTAATTCTTCTAGTGTTTTCATCTTTCCATTTAATAAGATTTCGCTATAAGGTAAATTATGAGAATTAGGAATATGCCCACTAGATAAATTCTTTCTTGGCTCTGGTTCTGTTCCGTTAAACCTTCCTTTAGATCTTGCATCTAAAATTAAGACATCTTTATTTTCATAGGAATTTAAGACATCCTCTGTAGATTTTAGTTTCTCTGGTTGGTAATTAACTATAAAGTTGCCTTTATTTATTTGATACTTTTCTAGATTTTCAACAGGATATTTTTTTAACTTCCACTCTGGTAACCCTCCATCTAAAACAGCTATATTTTTAAACCCCATTAATTGAAACATCCACCAAACTCTTGCTGAGGAATAGATTCCCAAATTGTCATAACAAATAAGTATGGAATCTTTATTTATTCCTATTGTTTTTGCTTTTTCTTGAAATAATTTTGGCTTTAAAACGGTATTGGGAAATTTTCCATTCTCATCAGAAAAAACATGTTTTATATCAAAAAAAAATGGCGCCTTTAATTTGATTTTTTTCTAAAATTATTTTGGAATTTATTTTGACTTTCGAAATCGTACAATCTAAAATAATCAGTTTTTCATTATCCAAGTTGCTATATAGCCAATCTACTGAAACTAAAGGTTTATTTAATTTTAAAGACATTAATTTTGTGAAATATTTATACTTTATTAAAAATAGATCTCTTTTAAAATTTAAAATGAAAAGTATAAGTAATAATTTATTTTACTTTCTCATAATTATCATCCCAATTTTTTGGTTTAGGATCATGAAGTTTACCTAAAGATTTTGCTATTAACATTGATACTGTTGCATCACCTGTTACGTTTACAACAGTTCTACACATGTCTAAAGGCCTATCTACAGCAAAAATAAGAGCCAAACCAATAGGTAATAATTCTGCAGGGAAACCAATAGATTCTAGAACAATAACTAACATTACCATACCAGCACTTGGAACAGCTGCACTACCAATAGAAGCTAATAATGCAGTAGCAATAATGAGTAATTGATTTGTAAAAGTTAACCCTTCCGGCCAAATAACTTGCATAATAAATACTGCAGCTATACCTTGGTATAAACTCGTACCATCCATATTTACTGTTGCACCAACTGGCAATACAAAACCTGATACTTCTTTGTCTACTCCTAAGTGTTCTTCAACACGTTCCATTGTTACTGGAAGTGTAGCCGCACTAGAGCTAGTAGAAAAGGCTAAAAGTTGAGCCGGTGATATTTTTTTTAAAAACCATAAAGGAGATTTTTTTGTATAAACTTTTACTAAAATTAGATAAAAACCTATCATTAAAATTAATCCTCCGATTACACAAAATGCATATTGTAATAATTTTAAAAGTATTTCTGTATCATCAAAAGCAATAATAACATTTGCCATTAATGCAAATACTGCATAGGGTGCAAAAAGCATTATGAGATCGACCATCTTCATAACTACTTCGTTAAGTGAATCAAAAAACTGTATTAGAGGTTTTGCTTTTTCCTCGGCAATTAATAAAAGACTAATACCAACAAACAGAGCAAAGAAAATAATTTGAAGCATTTTTGCTTCTCCTAAAGATTTTATGATGTTCGTTGGAAAAATATCAACTAAAGCTTGTAATGGTCCAGAATTCTGTTGTGCATTGGCTTTAACTAATTTATCTTTTACACCGGCATTATTTTCATATTTCAACTTTATTTTTTGAATAGTAGCTTCAGACATACCAACTCCAGGCTGTATAGTATTGACTATGGTTAAACCAATAATTATTGCAACTAAAGTAGTACCAACATAAATTATAATGGTCCGCAATCCCATTGTTTTAATTTTTGATATATCCTTTAAATCTGATATACCTTTAATTAACGAAGCTAGAATTAGTGGAACCGCTATTAGTTTTAAAAGATTGATAAAAATCTTACCAAAAGGTGCCACCCAATCAGTGACAAATACTTTTCCTCCACTTATAGAATTCATAATAAAACCAAAAAGGATTCCTAATACCATTCCAATTATTATTTTCCAATGTAATGCAAGTTTCTTCATATTCTCTAATTAGTCATTTAATATTTCTGTGGAAAGGTAAAAAAAGTAAAGAACTTTTTTCTATACTTTTAGGTATATTTAAAAACAGAATACTTTTTTTAGAAAAATATTATAATTCGTTATAATTTCTAAAATAAACTTAAGCTGATTTTTAAGATTTTTTTATTGCAAATGATAAAAAGCTCAAACAAATTCGCTTGAATTTTTTATTTTTAGTTGTATTTTTGCAGATATTATTTGGTTGATGAAAAAAATTAAACAACGTTGGGGTATAGAAAGTAATTGGGCTATTCTTGCTATATTTATTGTCTTTGCAATTAACGGATCTTTCGCAGCATGGGTTGCAAAACCAATAACAGATTTTTTTGGTTTATCACCAGAAACTATTAGTACTTGGATCTATTGGCCATTAAGAATACTTCTTGTTTTCCCTATATATCAAATAACATTACCAATTGTTGGATGGATATTTGGTCAGTTTAAATTCTTTTGGGCTTTTGAAAAAAAGTTTTTAAGTAGAGTCGGTTTGGGTTTTTTGTTTAAAGAAAGAAACTAAATTACTTTTCATTTATTAAACTTCCTCACTTTCTATAACATAGGTGTAAATCCACATTAAAGTAAATGTAGGTATAAAGTCTAAAAACGGAACTGCTTCTTCTACAAAAGAAATGACTGCAGCTACTTTACCTTTCTTGCCTTTATATAGTTTAGACATTATATAAGCTGAAACTGGCGCCCAAAATAAATCAATAAAAGGAATAAAACCTATTGCATCTAAAACAATGCTTAGGACTAATTTTTGGTATTTTTTTTTCATATTCACTTAACTATTTATCAAAATTCTTGCCAAAAAGTATTTTATTAAAATTGGTATCTATATTTTTGATAAAAAAAGAATCTTTAAATGAATTTTAATCAATTTTTAGACAACCTAAAACATAAAAAAACAAAAATAAATGGTGGTTTAGAGGCTCAATTTAAGCTCGCACCTAAATTTCGAGTAAAATATGATAACGATAAAATAAATGCTAATAATCCAAGAAAAGCTGCTGTTTTAGCGCTGTTTTATCCAAATAAAAATAATGAAACTTGTTTTTTATTAATTAAAAGGGCAACCTACAATGGAACCCATTCTGCGCAAATAAGTTTTCCAGGTGGAAAAATTGAAAAATCTGATTTAAATTTAAAAGAAACTGCTTTAAGAGAATCTTTTGAAGAAGTCGGAATTCATCCAAATTCAGTAAAAATTATTAGAGAATTAACAAATGTATACATTCCTCCTAGTAATTTTTTAGTGACTCCATTTATTGGTTACACAGAGATAACTCCTAATTTCAAAATAAATATTGAAGTAGAGAATACTATTAATGTATTAGTTTCTGATTTAATGAATGATGAAAATATATCCGACTCTCAAGTAGAAAATGTTTATGTCCCTTGCTTTAAGTTAAATAGTTATGTTGTTTGGGGAGCTACAGCAATGATACTTTCAGAAATTAAAGAACTATTAAATAGTTAATCTTCGTTAATTCTTTTGTAGTTTTGTTTTTAACCAAGTAAAACTATATAAATGCCTTTATTTAAAAGGAATCCTTTTGGACATATCTTATTTGTAAAAAAGTGGGTTATTCGATTTTTTGGAGTTGTTTCTCATGGTAGGTACAGACGTTTTAATAGTTTACAAATAGAAGGTTCTGAAATTATTAGAGAATTACCTGATAATAATGTCCTATTTGTATCAAACCACCAAACTTATTTTGCGGATGTAACCGCTATGGTTCATGTATTTAATGCTTCATTAAAAGGAAGAGTAAATTCTTTAAAAAATATAGGTTACATATGGCAGCCTAAACTAAATTTTTATTTTATTGCTGCAGGAGAAACAATGCGTTCTGGCATTTTACCTAAAATATTTGCATATGCAGGTTCCGTTTCAGTAGAAAGAACATGGAGAAGTGAAGGAAAAGATGTCAATAGACAAGTAAAAATGTCTGATGTTTCTAATATTGGAAAAGCGCTAAACGATGGGTGGGTTATAACTTTTCCGCAAGGAACAACTACAGCTTTTAAACCAATAAGAAGAGGTACTGCACATCTTATAAAAAAGCATAAACCAGTTGTTGTCCCAATAGTTATTGATGGTTTTAGACGTTCTTTTGATAAAAAAGGATTACAAATTAAGAAACGTAACGTACTACAATCTATGGTCATAAAAAAACCACTAGAAATAGATTATGAAAACGAAGATGTTGCTGATATTATTACAAAGATTGAATATGCAATTGAGCAACATCCATCTTTTTTGAAAGTTTTAACTCTAAAACAAATAGAAGAATTAAAACAAGAAGAAGAAGAATTGAATGAACAACGTAAGTTTTGGAATTAAACAAAAAGAGAAGTTTTAACTTCTCTTTTTAATTACAAAAAAATTAGTTTTTTTAATTCGCTCTATACGTTTTACTTATACTTTTCATATATTTATCATAAAATTGTATAGATGACAATCACCCAATTAAAATATGTTTTATCAGTTGCGGAATACCAAAACTTTACGGTAGCTGCTGAACACAGTTTTGTAACGCAACCAACTTTGAGTATGCAAATACAAAAACTAGAGGACCAATTAGGAGTGAAAATATTTAATCGTTCTAAAAAACCTATTGAACTTACAGAGGTTGGTAAGAAAATTGTAAAGCAGTCAAAAGTTATTGTAGATGAAAGCAATAGAATTATAGACATCGTTCATCAACAAAAGGGATATATTGGTGGAGAATTCAAGTTGGGAATAATACCTACTGTTATGCCAACGTTACTTCCAATGTTCTTATATAATTTCACAAAAAAGTACCCTAAAGTTAAATTAATTATTGAAGAATTAACTACTGAAGATATTATTAAAAAACTTACAGATGGTCATATAGATGCTGCAATTGCAGCAACTCCTTTAGAAAACGAAGCCATAAAAGAACGCCCATTATATTACGAACCTTTTGTTGGTTTAATACCAGAAAATCATCGACTATTTAATAACAAGTTCATTACATCTGATGAATTAGAAATGGATGATATTTTGCTACTCGAAGATGGACATTGTTTTAAAGACAGTGTTATAAATCTTTGTAGAACTCATAAAAGAGATCTTAAAAAAGGATTCCAATTAGAAAGCGGAAGTTTTGATACGTTAATTAAACTATCCAAAGAAGGTTTGGGTATGACACTTCTGCCCTATTTACATACGCTAGACTTAAACGAAAAGGACAAAAAGCATTTACGTGAATTCACAAACCCTCCTCCGGCGAGAGAAGTAAGTATAATATATCATAAATCGCAATTAAAAATGCAATTGATTGAAGCTCTAAAAAACACAATTGATGGCGTCATTAGAGGTGCAATTTCTTTTAGTGATGTAAAAATCATTAGCCCACTTCAAAAGAAATAAGAAGTTGATAAGCTAAACACCTAATAAATAAAAAATAATAAAAAAATTAAGAGTACATTTTCTCTCTTAATTCTTTAATTTTTGGATCTGATAAATAATCATCAAAAGTAGAATGCCTGTCAATTACTCCTTTTGGTGTTAACTCTATTATCCTGTTTGCAACAGTTTGTGCAAATTCATGATCATGGGTTGTAAACAAAATAGTCCCTTTAAAGTTAATCAAGGCGTTGTTTAATGATTGAATAGATTCTAGATCCAAATGATTAGTGGGTTCATCTAAAACTAAAATATTTGCCCTTTTCATCATCATTCTAGAAAGCATACAACGTACTTTTTCTCCTCCAGAAAGTACATTGCTTTTCTTTAAAGCCTCCTCTCCAGAAAAAATCATTTTGCCTAAAAAACCTCTTAAGAAAACTTCTTCACGCTCTTCTTCTGTTTGAGCATATTGTCTTAACCAATCTACTAAATTTAATTCACCATCTTGGAAAAAAGAGGAATTATCTAAAGGTAAGTAAGATTGTGTGGTTGTAACTCCCCAATCAAACTTTCCAGCATCTGCAGTATCATTTCCATTAATAATTTGATAAAAAGCAGAGACTGCTCTTGAGTTTTTTGAAATAACAGCAATTTTATCTCCTTTGTTTAAATTGATATGAATTTTATCAAATAACTTTTCACCTTCGAAATCTTTTGATAGATCTTCAACATTTAAAATCTGATCTCCAGCTTCTCTATCACTCTTATAAATAATTGCAGGATATCGTCTACTAGATGGTTTAATTTCATCAACATTTAATTTCTCGATCATTTTTTTTCGAGAAGTTGCTTGTTTTGATTTTGCCATGTTTGCAGAGAAACGACGAATAAATTCTTCTAACTCCTTCTTTTTCTCTTCAGCTTTTTTATTCTGCTGGGCTCTTTGTCTAGTCGCTAATTGACTAGATTCATACCAAAATGTATAATTTCCAGAATAGTGATTTATTTTACTATAGTCAATATCAGAAATATGCGTACAAACTGCATCTAAAAAGTGCCTATCATGAGAAACTACAATAACACAATTATCAAAATTTGCAATAAAGTTTTCCAACCAAGCAATCGTTTCAAAATCTAAATCATTGGTAGGTTCATCCATTATTAATACATCCGGATTTCCGAAAAGTGCTTGTGCAATTAATACACGTACTTTTTGCTTCCCATCTAAATCTTTCATTAAAGTATAATGTAAAGCTTCAGAAATACCTAAATTAGATAACATAGCAGCTGCATCAGAATCTGCATTCCAACCGTTCATCTCTTCAAAAATTATCTGAAGTTCACCAATTTTTTCTGCATTTTCATCTGTATAATCAGCATATAAATCGTCAATTTGCTTTTTAATTTTAAATAAATCTTTATTTCCCATTACTACAGTTTCTATAACCGGAAATTCATCAAATGCGTAGTGATCTTGAGTTAAAACAGACATTCTTTTTCCTTTTTCTAGATGAACGTGTCCTGAGGTTGGTTCTTGATCACCAGAAATAATTTTCAAAAAAGTGGATTTACCTGCTCCGTTTGCGCCAATAATTCCATAGCAGTTTCCGGTTTGGAATTTCGTATTAACATCATCAAAAAGAACACGTTTTCCAAATTGTACTGATAGATTAGAAACTGATAACATAATCTTGTTTTTTAAATTTTGTGCAAAAGTAATAAATTGATTTTCTTTTTCAGCTTCATTTTAAATGGTTTTTAGTGAATAAAGTATTTAATTTGTTTTAAACATTTCACATCCAATAAAAATTACAGAATTATTAAGAGTTTTATTAATATTTTTAACAATGAATTAACAACTATAGCTCATACGTATCATTAAATTTGTTGGCATATGTTCAGTAATTTAAAATGAATAAAAAAGCAATTAAATATTTATACATTACAATACTTATATTCTGTGCAAGTTGTAAAACTACTATAGAAGATACATCAACATATTTTGGTGGTAAGGTTATAAATCCAAAATCTAAATATGTTGTTTTGTATTCAATGAAGAAAGTAATTGATACTTTATTTTTAGATACTCATGGTAAATTTTTTGGCAAAATTGATACTGCCCATGAAGGCCTATATTATTTTAAGCATGGTCCAGAAAACCAGTATATTTATTTAGAACCTAAGGACAGTTTAATGTTACGTATAAATACTTGGGATTTTGACGAATCTTTAGTTTTTGCGGGAAAAGGAGCAGAAAGAAACAACATTTTAATAGATTGTTTTTTGGAAGATGAAAAAGATGAAAAATTATTTTATTCTTATAATAATTTAGAACCTGAAGACTTCAAGAAAAAAGTTGATTCGCTCACATCACTTAAAATTGAAACACTTACTAATTATTTAGAAAGCCATCCGAAAGAAACTAATGGGTTTAAAAATATTTTAAAAATAGCTTTAACTTATCCAATTTATTCAAGAGTAGAGACATATCCAATATCTCATACTCTTAAAATGAAATTAAATAATTTTCCTGAGACCAACGAAAAATTTTATGATTTTAGAAAAGATATAATTTTCAATAACGATTCTTTAATGTATTATTACCCGTATTCTAAATACATTAGAAATTATTTATATAATTCTACCTATTATCTTGGGCACAAACCTATGGTTAACCAATTTTCATCGGAATTTACAGTTGATTTATTAAATATTATTGATCAAAAAATAAAATCCGAAGAAACAAAAAACGCTTTTTTAAAGCAAACTACCATAACACATTTTTACAGAAAATCTAGCTGTAATATTAATAAAAATACATTTGATACTTTTTTTAATTTAAGTTCTAATGACGGTGATAAAAAAATAGTTCAGTTGTTACTTAATGATAACAAAGCATTACAAAAAAATAAAGTTTTAAAACCTTTTTTAATTACTGATTTAAATAATGCTAAACACTCAATTGAAAAAGTTTTAAAAGGAGAGAATACTTTTTTACTGTTTTGGAATCCTGAATATATATCTAAAAAATATATTTCTTCCAGAGTAGATTATCTATCAAGTAATTTTCCAGGCGTTCAATTTATTCAAATTAAGATTGATGGTGATTCAAATACCAGAATTGATGATTTAGACATTAAAAATCAATATTTTATAGACAGTACTAGTACATCTAATTTATTTTTAACAAGTAAAATGCCACGCTCTGTATTAATTAATAAAAAGGGAATAATAACTAATGGTTACGCTTCCATTTCCTCAAGAAATATACTAAAACAGCTTAAAGATTTAGAGAAAAACTAAATCAAGCCTAAATTTATTCTATCTATTTAATTTACTGTACATTTGCAAGATTTTAATTTTGAGTTTACTCAATTTAAAATCAAGTCGGAATTTATAATTTGATTTGCAGGTAGGCGTTCTGTGAATCTCCAAAAACACAGTAATGTCAACATTTTTAGAATTAGGCCTAAAAGAGCCTATAAACAAAGCATTAACAGATTTAGGGTATGAAAAACCAACTGTTATACAAGAAAAAGCAATACCTCAAATTATCTCATCTACTGACGATTTAAAAGCATTTGCGCAAACAGGAACTGGTAAAACAGCTGCTTTTAGTTTGCCTATATTAGAACTTTTAGATATAAAAAACAGTAATGTTCAAGCCATAATCTTATCACCAACAAGAGAACTTGCCGTTCAAATTGGTAATAATATTAAGGAATTTTGTAAATATTTAAAAGATGTAAAAGTCACTACTGTTTATGGTGGTTCTAGTATGGAAGATCAAATTAGATCTTTAAAAAGAGGATCTCAAATAGTTGTTGGAACTCCAGGTAGAACGGTAGACTTAATTAAGAGGAGAGCTTTAAAATTAGGAAACGTTCAATGGTTAGTCTTAGATGAAGCTGATGAAATGTTAAATATGGGTTTTAAAGACGAATTAGATAAAGTTTTAGAAGCTACCCCAGATACAAAGCAAACTTTATTATTTTCTGCAACCTTCCCAAGAGAAGTTGAAGCAATAGCCAGAAACTATATGACAAATCCAGTTGAAATTACTTCTGGTGAAAAGAATGCAGGTTCAGAAAACGTAAGTCATGAATTCTATTCTGTTACAGAGAGAACTCGTTACCCCGCTTTAAAAAGAATTGCAGATTTAAACCCTGATATCTATGCAATTATATTTTGTAGAACTCGAAGGGAGACTCAAGAGGTTGCCGATAATTTAATTAGAGATGGTTATAGTGCCGATTCTTTACATGGCGATTTATCTCAAGGACAAAGAGATTCTGTAATGGGAAAGTTCAGAAAGAAAACAATTAAAATACTAGTAGCTACTGATGTTGCTGCACGTGGATTAGATGTTACTGAATTAACGCATGTATTAAACCATAAATTACCAGATCAAATAGAAAATTATACCCACAGAAGTGGAAGAACTGGTAGAGCAGGAAACAAAGGTATTTCTATTGTTTTAGTAAATGGAAAAGAAAAAGGAAAATTACGTCAGATAGAAAGAATCATTAAAAAGAAATTTATTCAAGGTAAAGTTCCTTCTGGTAAAGAAATTGTTCAAAATCAATTAATGAATTTAATTGATAAAGTTCAAAACACACAGGTAAATGAATCTGAAATGGAAGAGTTTCTTCCAAGTATTTATGAAAAATTAGAATCTTTAGACAGAGAAGAATTAATCAAAAAATTTGTTTCATTAGAATTTAATACCATGCTAAAGTATTACGAAAATTCTAAAGACTTAAACGATTTGTCTTCTAGAGATAATTCTAGAGCAAGAGCTACAAATGAGAACATGACTCGTTTCTTTATTAACATTGGTAGAAAAGACAGTTTAAATCCTGGTAAATTAATTGGCTTAATTAATGATCAAAATATTGGAAACAAAGTAGAAATTGGTTCAATAGATATTTTAGATACTTTTTCTTTCTTTGAAATTGATAAAAATTTCGAAGAAGCAACATTGTCTGCTTTTTTAGAAAATGAGCCAGATTTTGATGGTCGTTCTGTAAATGTAGAAATCACAAAAAAAGAACGTGGTGGTTCAGGTTCAAGAAGAGGAGGTGGCAGCAGAAAGCCTTATGGTAAAAAAGACGGTGGTGGCGGATTTGGAAGACGAAGAGGTTCTGAAGGTTCATCATCATCTAGAAGAAATACTGATTCTTCTAGAAGATCAGATGGGCGTTCATCTGACAGACCAGATAGGTCAAGTAGAGGTTCTGGTGGATTTGGAAGAAAACGTAGAGAAAGTTAAAAACTTTAAAATAAAAATAAAAAGCCTCACAAATTTGTGAGGCTTTTTATTTTTTGAATAAATACTTTTGTACTTATTTAAAAAAATAAAATATTATCTTCTACTGTAATTAGGAGCTTCTTTAGTAATTGCTACATCATGTGGATGACTTTCATTTATTCCGCTTGCAGTAATTCTTATAAACTTACCTGTCTCTTTAAGTGTTGCAATATCTTTTGATCCACAATATCCCATTCCTGCGCGTAAACCTCCAATAAATTGATGTATACTTTCAAACAATTCTCCCTTATAAGGAACTCTACCTACAATTCCCTCTGGAACTAGTTTTTTTATATCATCTTCTACATCCTGGAAATACCTATCCTTAGAACCTTGCTTCATCGCTTCTAAAGAGCCCATCCCTCTGTAGGATTTAAACTTACGTCCTTCATAAATAATCGTTTCTCCTGGACTCTCTTTTGTACCTGCCAACAAAGAGCCTAGCATTACAGAATCTGCACCAGCAGCAATTGCTTTTGGAATATCTCCTGTATAACGAATTCCACCATCTGCAATTACAGGAACTCCACTTCCTTTTATAGCTGCTGATACTTCTAACACAGCAGAGAATTGAGGAAAGCCAACACCTGCAACAACTCTAGTTGTACAGATAGAACCCGGTCCAATACCTACTTTTACTGCATCTGCTCCAGCTTCAACTAAATATTTAGCCGCTTCTGCTGTTGCTATATTACCAACAACCACATCTAAATCAGGAAACTTTTCTTTTACTGCTTTTAAAACTGTTACAACCCCTTTTGTATGCCCATGAGCTGTATCTATAATAACAGCATCTACTCCAGATTTAACCAGCGCTGAAGCCCTATCTATCGCATCAGGTGTTACGCCTAGAGCGGCTGCAACTCGCAACCTACCATATGAATCTTTATTTGCAATTGGTTTTTGGGTAACTTTAGTAATGTCTCTAAAGGTAATTAAACCTCTCAGTTTATAATTTTCATCAACAATTAAAAGTTTTTCTATTTTATAATTCTGAAGAATTTTTTCAGCATCATTTAAGGAAGTTCCAATGTCTGCAGTTACCAAATTTTCACTTGTCATTACCTCAACAATTGGTCGTTGATTGTTGTGTTCAAAACGCAAATCTCTATTGGTTACAATTCCTTTTAGAGTTCCGTTTTTATCAACAATAGGAATTCCACCAATTCGATGTTCTTTCATATATGCTTTTGCATCCAATACAACAGCCGTTAAAGGCAAGGTAACTGGGTCTAAAATCATACCACTTTCGGCACGTTTCACCCTCCTAACCTCTTGAGCCTGTTGCTCTATAGTCATATTTTTATGGAGAACTCCAATACCACCTTCCCTTGCAATAGCGATAGCTAAAGCGGCTTCAGTAACTGTATCCATAGCAGCAGAAGCAATGGGTACGTTTATAGTGATATTTCTAGTGAATTTTGTTTGAATATTGACTTCTCTAGGAAGAACTTCTGAAAAAGCAGGAACTAATAAAACATCGTCGTATGTTAAACCTTCTCCTAAAATTTTGTTGTTGTGTGCTATCATTTTGCAATTAATGTATAATTGCATACAAATTTACAATTAATAAATGACTTTGATGTATGCTATAATTTAATTTATTAGTGATAAGATATATTTATTTAATCTTATCATATTGGCTTTGCCAGGAATATTCGCTAAAATTTTTACCTGAACTACCACAAATAATAAAAACCATTCCAACAGCACCCTTAAAATAAAACATGAAAAGCATCAATAAATAACCAAAAGTTGCTGGTTTTGTAAAAAATAAAGGATAAGTTATGGCTGTAAAGAAGATACTAATAAGAGCTAATGCTTTTACTAAATTTTCTATATTTTTTATAGACCAATATTTTAACTTTCTAAAAGGATGTAAATCGTTTCCCCATTTATGTATTAAATAATAAAAACCATTACCCATTGGTGCAAATAATAATGGGTCGTCTGCTTTTTTTAATTTGAAAACATCCATAGGAGCAACAATTTTAAAGCCTCCTAGTATTATACCATGTACCCTCTCTAAATTTTTAATTTTAAAAACGGCTTCAATAGGATATTTATCTTTGAAATGAACAGTATTTAAAAAACGAAGTCTATAATCTATGCATATCTTTTTAATATCAGAAATATGAAAAATAGCATTAACATCTAATTCGTCAAAAATAAAATCATTTTTTAATATAGTGGATTCTGATGTTAACTTGTTTAAAGTTGAAGTGTTTTCATCATCGAACTTTTTAAAAATATTTTTATAAGAATCAATTAGATTTTCTTCTGAAATCCATTTACCCCTTTGCTTTTTTAACTCACCTATTATATTTATAGCTTTAAACATATGATTAATTTATTGCAAAAATAGTGAAACTTTTTTATTTAGAATTTGTCTAAATAAAGTTTTGTAATTAAAATTAAAGGATTTATTTTTGCACTATATTTAATAAATCTAAATTAATTTAAAATGAAAAATTTAATTAAAACGTCTTTAATAGTATTGAGTGTTGCTCTTTTTGTTATTAGTTGTAATAATGATAATAATAATGATGATAATCCTATAGACCCACAAATTGCAATTGATGCGAAAAAAGGGGAATTTGTAGAAAACTATGCGAATATTGTACTGGCAAGCTATGAAGATTCAATGAATAAACTGAATGAATTAAAAGTAGCTGTAGACAATTTTGTGGATAATCCTGAAGCTGGAAAATTTCAGGCAGCAAGAAATGCATGGAAAGCCTCTAGAGAACCATATGGTCAGACTGAAGCATATCGTTTTTATGATGGACCAATTGATGGCGCAGAAGGAGAGCCAGAGGGTTATATAAACGCTTGGCCTTTAGATGAAGCGCTTATTGATTATGTTATTTCTGGAACGGGAGGTGAAGACCCTTCAGATAGTAGACAAAATATAATAAATAATTTAACTGAATATCCAATAATTTCAATTGATGGTTTAAAAGATGTTATCGGTTATGATGAAAATGAATCGAATGTAACAATAGGGTTTCATGCTATCGAATTTTTACTTTGGGGTCAAGATAGTTCTGATCCTTCTGAATTGAGATCAGGGGAGAGATCTTACACTGATTATACTACAAAAGAAAACGCAGTAAGAAGAGGGCAATACTTAAGAGTTGTTACCGATCTTCTTATTCAAGATTTAAAATCTGTTACAGATCAATGGAAAAGTGGTGCTTCATACAGAAATGAATTTTTAAATCTTCAAGTTGATGAAGCTATAACAAGAATAGTAACTGGAGCTGCCAAACTAAGTAAAGGTGAATTAGCTGGAGAAAGAATGGCTACTTCTGTAGAAAACCAAAATCAAGAAGACGAACACTCTTGTTTTGCTGATAACACGCACAGAGATGTTTACCTAAATGCACAGTCAATTAATAACATCATTAACGGATCTTATACTAAAGTGGATGGTACGTCAATTTCAGGGACTTCTTTATTAGATATTTTAACTCTTGTAAATAGCACTGAAGCAGATGATCTTAGAATTAAAGCTATCGAAGTTATGGCAAAAGTAAAAGTTATATCTGATAACAAGTACTTTGATAACCAAATTATGACTGAAACAATAGATAATTTTAATAACCCTATTATGTCCTCTGTATTATCTTTAAGACAACAAGGAGATATATTAGCTCAAGCTGGAAAATCAATCACAGGAAACACTATTGATCCTAGTGTTTAAAATTTTTTAAAAAAACATTAAATTTACCAAGTAATTATTTTAATTAATTAATTACTTGGTTTTTTTTATTTATGAAGCTATTCTCATATGTATCAATCTTTGTAATTTTCTTTTCTTGTAAAAAAGCAAAAGAATATTACCCTAAAAACTTATACGAAAATGGTGAAGAACTCTCTGTTGGCCTATTAACCAATAAGCTTTCTGGATCTAACGCCTTCAATCATGCAGTTCCAAACCTGCCATTAAATGAAGATTTGTTATTTTATGTGGGCAACTCATTGTTTCAACAAAGTTGGATAAGATCTGGAGGATCTACTACTGCTAGAGATGGTTTAGGCCCCACATTCAATGCAAATGCATGTAGTGAATGTCATAGAAAAGTTGGAAGAGGTAAGCCTTTAGAAGCTGGGCAAAGGTTTTCCAAAGGGTTTTCTTCTCAGAATAAGCAAACCTGGTAAAAATATATATGGAGGCCCTAAACCAGTCCATGGCTATGGAAATCAAATACAAGAAAGATCTAATTTAGGAATTTCAATTGAAGCCAATGTTGAAGTAAATTATGAATTTATTTCTGGTAGTTTTGATGATGGAGAACCTTACGAGTTAAGAAAACCAATATATTCTATTATTGATGAACAATTTGGTTCTTTACAAGGTGTTTTTACTTCTCCAAGAGTTGGTCAACAAGTTATAGGTCTTGGCTTAATTGATGCATTAGCTGTAGAAGATATTTTAATTAATCAAGATGAATTTGATTCTAATAATGATGGTATTTCTGGGAAAGCTAATCTAGTATGGAATTTTTCAACAAATAAAACTCAAGTTGGTCGATTTGGTTGGAAAGCAAACGAACCAACATTATTACAACAAGTTGCTTCAGCTTTTAGTGGTGACATAGGATTAACAAATTCAGTTTTTCCTAATAAAAATTGTCCTTCTCCTCAAAAAGATTGTAATAGTGAAAAAAATGGAGGAAACCCAGAGGTTTCAGATAGACAATTAAATAATATCATGGTTTATTCCTCTTCTCTTTCCGTTCCCATAAGAAGA
>CAXYCO010000009.1:0-64245 GCA_964275545.1 uncultured Polaribacter sp. | reverse complement strand
TTAATAGAAACGCTGTTTTAAAGCCAAAACCATCAATTAAACTACCAAACATAAAAGGAATAATTGCGCCTCCTACGATGGCCATACACAACAGACCAGAAGCTTGTGCTTTTAAATTCCCTAAGCCCTCCAAACTCAATGTAAAAATTGTTGGAAACATAATAGAATTAAATAAACCAACGGCTAAAATAGACCACATAGAAAGTAACCCTGTTGTATTTATAGAGATTAAAATCAATGCAATTGCAATGCTTGTAAATATAGCCAATACATTTCCTGGAGCCATAATTTTTGTCAAATACGCGCCAACAAAACGACCAATCATTGCACCACCCCAATAGAAAATTACAAATATCCCTAATAAAGATTTTGGATCGGAACCTGTAAATGTTTTATTAAAAGTACTCGCAATGGTATTGGCAATACCCATCATGCTTTCATTTTGTAAAACGATTGCCGCTAAGTTCATATCAGAAAAATAATTGACCAGAAAACTTCCAATCGCAACCTCTGCTCCTACATAGACAAAGATTCCTAGAGCTCCCATTAACAACATTTTATTTTTAAGCAATGTTACATATCCTCCTTTTGGAGACACTTCCATCACTTTTGGTAATTTTATAAATCCAAAAATTAAGGCCAACACAACAATGGAAATAGCAATGACTATAAATGGAGTTTGAACCGTAGCCGCTTCTGACATATAATAATTGCTCTTTTCAACTTCAGACAATGCCGCTATTTCAGTAGATGACTTTACAGAATCACTCAATAAAAACAAAGCACCAACTACTGGAGCAAGAGTAGTTCCTAGAGAATTAAATGCCTGTGATAAATTTAAACGACTGCTTGCGCCCTGTTCATTTCCCAACAAAGCAACATACGGGTTAGCAGCCACTTGCAAGATTGTAATTCCTCCTGCCAATGTAAAATATCCAATTAAAAATATTGGGAAGGCTCTATAAGATGCCGCCGGGTAAAATAACAAACAACCCAACGCCATGGTTAATAAACCTAAAACAATCCCCTTCTTGTAACCAATTTTTGATAAAATCCATCCCGCTGGTAAAGAGAATACAAAAAAAGCTACAAAAAAAGCAAACTGAACTAAGACTGTTTTTGCATAAGACATTTCGAAAACATCTTTTAACCTTGGTACTAAACTGTCTACTAAAACAGTTATAAATCCCCAAAGGAAAAATAAAATAGTTAAAAATACAAAGGCACTCTTATAAGATGTATTGGCTGTTTTTGACATAAATTACGCTTTATTAAAATAATCTGATTTGATGTTTTTATTTTCCTTTTCTCTGTAAACATTATAACTAAACCATTCGTGGATGGAATATGCGCCTGTTTCTCCTTTTTTATTCACTGCAATATAACCAACTTGAAAATTCTTAAAATCTTTACCTGGTTTATTTACGATTCTACCAATTGCCTCTTCACAAGCTTCTTGCGGACTTTTACCTTGTCGCATTAATTCAACAATTAAAAAGCTACCAACTGTTTTTAAAACTTCCTCTCCTAAACCTGTGGCAGATGCGCCACCAATTTCATTATCAACAAATAATCCGCCACCAATAATTGGCGAATCTCCTACTCTACCCGCCATTTTATAGGCCAATCCACTAGTCGTACAAGCACCAGAAATATTTCCTTGTTGATCAATGGCTAACATGCCAATGGTATCGTGATTCTCGATATTAATAATCGGTTTGTATTCTGATTTTTCTTTCCACTTTTCCCAAGCTTTTTTGGATGCTTGAGTCAATAAATTTTCTCTTTTAAAACCTTTTGAAACGGCAAATTTTTCTGCACCCTCACCAACCAACATCACATGTGGTGTATCTTCCATTACTTTTCTTGCTACAGAAATTACATGTTTTATATTTTTCACCCCTAAAACAGCTCCATAATCTCCTTTTTCATTCATTATACAGGCATCTAAAGTAACCTCTCCATCTCTATCAGGCAACCCTCCTTTGCCTACAGATTGCCCTTTTTCATTTGCTTCTTCTATTCTACACCCTAGCTCTACGGCTTCTAATGCAGATCCTCCTTTTTCTAAAATCTTTGCTGCTGTTTCTACCGCTAAATCGGTTTTCCACGTTGCAATTACTAATGGTTTAAAAGTTACTAATGTTCGAGCTACAACTGCCTTTTTATTTTCAGTGGTATCGTCACAACCTATTATTGATGATGAAACTGCTACCAAACCTAAACCTGTTACAGATGCTTTTTTTATAAAATTTCTTCTTTTCATGCTTATCTAATTTGTATTTCATCTATAAACAACCAACTTCTACCATCATAAGGGTAGCCTAAATGCCATTTAGGTAGTTCTCCTAATTTTTTTGCAACAAGCTTTATATACCTTGCCTTCCCTAATTTTGAGATATTAATTGTTTCTATTTTCACTTCCTCTGTATTGATTGGTTCTCTCGATTTCCAATCAGAGCCTTTGGTGTAGTTTACACCATCTGAAGAAGTATAAATTTGTACTTCTTTGGGCAAAAAGATCCAAGACCTTTGATCTCTTAAAAAAGAAACATTCACATTAGATATCAATTCTTGCTTGCCTAAATCTACGATTGCAATTACATCCTCATTCCAATACCCTTGCCAAGTGCCGGTTCTAAAATCTTCTGTTCCTTTGATGCCATCAATTAAAGCATTGTCTCCACCCGCATTGTATTGATTAGCATATTTGGTTTTCAAATCAATAGTAATGTTTGGATCAATTTTATTAAAATCTGTCCTAATTATAGCACTTTTATTTTCTCCTTTTTGAGCGTAAACGTTTAAGGTAGCTTTCTCTGAAATAACAAAAGGTTTTTGATATTTCTGAAACTCTTTATCTAAGCTATAAAAAATTTCTACATCTTTCTGAACAGATTGCAACTCAACTTTTGTACTCCCTTTAAATGCTGTTTTTCCATTTGCTATAAAAGGGGCTGCAACAATTAAGTGCTCTTTAATAGTTGTTGAGGGTATAAATTGGTCTTTTGTACCCCAATTTGAGGGTGTATTGGTCATTTCAAAAACTAAATTCCCACCATCTATAATATCTTGATGATTGATATAAGAGTACTCATATGTTTTCCCATTCAATGTTACAGATGCTATGTATTTATTTGTTGTAGATTGATTATTTGCTTCTACTGTAAATGATTTTCCGTTTTCTAAATTGATCGTTGCTTTTTCAAAAAGAGGACTTCCTATAATATATTGATTACTCCCTGGGGTAACGGGGTAAAAGCCCAAAGATGAAAAAATATACCAAGCGCTCATTTGTCCGCAATCTTCGTTTCCGGAGATACCGTCTGGTTCATTGGTATATAGTTCCGTTAAAATTTGTCGGATTTTCTCTTGAGTTTTGGCTGGCTTATTGATAAAATTATACAAATACGCCATATGATGACTCGGTTCATTTCCGTGAGCATACTGACCAATTAAACCCGTAATATCTACTTGATTACGACCGGAAGTTTTATCTTCTGCTACAAATAATTTGTCTAACTGTGCTTCTAATTGATCTTTCCCTCCTAATAAATTAATAAATCCAGAAACATCTTGAGGTACATAAAAACTATATTGCCAAGAGTTGGCTTCTGTATAGTTAAAGTTCACTTCATAGGGGTCAAAAGGTGCAAACCATGTGTTTCTAAAACGACCTCTCATAAACTGAGATGTAGGATCGTAGATGTTCTTATAGTTTTGTGCCCTTTGTGTATAGGTTTTAAAATCTTCTTTTTTATCTAAAGCTTTTGCCATTTGAGCAATAGTCCAATCATCAAAAGCATATTCTAATGTTTTAGAAACCGATTCACTTTCTTTTTCCACAGGAATAAATCCAAAGTTTTTATAAGAGTCTAGCCCTAATCTATCTCTAGTAGCCGAATGCTTCATTGCCTCAAAAGCTTTATCTACGTCATACTTTCTAATCCCTTTTAAATAAGCATCAGCAATTACTGGAACTGCATGATAACCAATCATACAACCTGTATAATTTGCCGATAAATCCCAAATTGGCATGATACCACCTTCATCATATTTAGCTAAAAATGTATTGATAAAATCATTGGTTTTTTCTTGTTCTATAATTGTATATAATGGGTGTGCAGCTCTGTAAGTATCCCATAATGAGAAAACTGTGTAATAATCAAAATCTTTAGCCTCATGAATCTTCATATCCATTCCTCTATATCTTCCATCTATGTCTTTGTACAAATTTGGCGCAATAGAAACGTGATACATCGAAGAGTAAAAATTAGTTTTATGATCTTCATTTGCATCTTCTAAAACAATCTTTTCTAATTGTTTCTCCCAAAAATCTTGCGCCGTTTTTTTTACTTCTTCAAAAGACTTGTTTCCAATTTCATGATTTAAGTTCTTTTTGGCTCCTTCAACATCTACGGCTGAAATTCCAATTTTAATAAAAACTGGTTCGTTATTTGGATTTATAAAAGTCAAAGCCATTTTTTGAGCTGCGGGCATTCCTTTTTTAGAGGGAGATTGTAATATTTCATTAAAAGGATGAGAGGTTTTTATCGTAAAAAATAAACGCTGATCTTTTGCCCAAGCTTGGGAAAAACGATATCCCGAAAGTTCTGTATCAGAAATCTTATCGATTTTTGCTTTTAAAACTTTATCTCTGTGTAATAAATCTAAAATTACAACCTGATTTACTTCAGAAGGAAATTGATATTTATGCATTCCACTTCTTTTTGAAACTGTTAAAGCTACATCTATATTCGTATCCTCTAAATGTACTTTATAATAACCCGGTTCTGCAATTTCTTTATCATGACTAAATGCAGATTTATAGCCTTCGTTTCCATCAGATCCATTATTAAAAACAACTTTATTTGTAGGCATTAATAAAATATCTCCATAATCAGAAACTCCTGTTCCACTTAAATGTGTGTGTGAAAACCCATAAATTTCCTTGTCCGAATAATGATATCCTGAACATCCGTCCCAGCCTTCTAATCGTGTATCTGGAGAGAGTTGCATCATTCCAAAAGGCATAGTTGCGCCAGGATATGTGTGCCCATGACCACCAGTACCAATAAAAGGATTGACATATTCTATTAGTTTTCTTTCTTTTTTAGCTACAGAAATTTCTGATTTTTGGTTGCAAGAAATAATAAAAAAAGCACTGAATAATAAGGCAAATAAAAAATATTTTTTCATTATGAATGTGAGTTTGTTTTTTTGTTTAAATTAGCAAGATAACGATAATTAGCCTATCTGCAAATGAGTACTTTTAAAGAAACAACACGATTTTTAATCTATACCGTATTGATCATTCTACAGACATCATGCGACAACACAAAAACAACTCCTTTAAAGCCAGCTATAATTCCTATTCCTCTGTCTCAAACCATAAATGAAGGAACTTTCATAATGGATAGCAATACGCAATTAGCCTTTGATGCTGATTTTAAATCTGTTGCTACTTTCTTTAAAAGCTATATTGAAAGTGGAAGTTCTTTACGTTTAAAAGACACTAAATCGACTCATAAAATAGTTTTCAAAAAAGACACTTCCATCACAAATGAGGAGGGCTATCGTTTAAAAGTTACCAAGAATAAAATTGCTATTTCTGCAAGCACAGCAAAAGGTGCTTTTTATGCTTTTCAGTCTTTAAGACAATTATTGCCTGTTCTTTTCGAAAATGGAAGTTATGAAAAGAATTCAATAGCTATTCAGAATATAGACATAGAGGATGCACCCAAATTTATATACAGAGGTATGCATTTAGATGTTGGTAGGCATTTCTTTCCTGTTGATTTTATCAAAAAATACATTGATATGATAAGCCTATTAAAAATGAATACGTTTCATTGGCATTTAACAGAAGATCAAGGGTGGAGAATTGAGATAAAGAAGTACCCTAAACTACAAGAAATTGCTGCTTTTAGAAATGAGACATTAATTGGACATTATAATGATCAACCTCAAAAATTTGATGGTAAAGAATATGGAGGCTTCTATACACAAAAAGAAATTAAAGATGTAGTTAAATATGCTACAGAAAGGCATGTAACAGTAATTCCAGAAATTGAATTACCAGGTCATGCGCAAGCGGCAATTGCTGCATATCCAGAATTAGGTTGTACAGGTAAACAAGTTAAAGTTGCTACAAAATGGGGCATTTTCGATGAAATATATTGTCCTAAAGAAAATACATTCAAATTTTTAGAAGATGTAATTGATGAAGTAATTACGTTATTTCCAGGAAAATATATTCATATCGGTGGTGATGAAGCTCCAAAAACAAATTGGAAAAAATGTGCACATTGTCAACAATTAATTAAAAAGGAAGGTTTAAAAGACGAACATGGTTTGCAGAGTTATTTTATCACTAGAATAGAAAAGTATATCAACTCCAAAGGGAAACAAATTATTGGGTGGGATGAAATATTAGAAGGTGGTTTAGCGCCAAACGCAACTGTAATGTCTTGGAGAGGAATTGATGGTGCAGTTCAAGCTGCTAAACAAAAACACGATGTAATTTTAACACCACAATCTCATTGTTATTTTGATCATTATCAATCTGACAGTGAAAATGAACCACTGGCAATTGGCGGATTTCTTCCACTAGAAAAAGTATACAGTTTTAATCCAATACCTGAAGAACTTTCTAAAGAAGAAGCTAAATATGTTTTAGGAGCTCAAGGAAATATTTGGACAGAATATATGCAAACTTCAGATAAGGTTGAATATATGGCTTTCCCTAGGATGATTGCTTTGAGTGAAGTTGTTTGGTCGAATTCTGACACTAAAAATTATGATAATTTTGTTGAAAGATTAGAGTTTTTTAATGAAAGACTGGATGTTATGAATGTTAATTACGCTAATCATTTATATGAAGTTTCTGGCGAATTAATTAATAAAAACGGACAAATTAGTTATCAATTAGAAACAACAACAAATGGGAAAAGTATACGGTTTACAACTGATAATTCTAAACCAAATAGTTCTTCAAATGTTTATACTGATAAAATAGAAATTAAAAAAAGTTTGACTATTAAAGCTGCTATTTTTAATTCTAAAGGAAAACAATTAGGAAGTATTTTCGAGCAAAAGATAAACCTACACAAAGCTGTTGGTAAAAAGATATCTCTCAATGTAAATCCTAATAAAGCTTATAATGCGGGAGGAAAAAAAGCCTTAATTAATGGGGTCTCAGGAAATAACAAACGATACGGAGATAAAGAATGGTTAGGCTTTAATGGTGATGATGTAGAAATTACAATTGACTTTGAAAGACCAACAGAAATTAATTCAATTTCTACACGATTTTACAACGGAAACGGACAGTGGATATATGCACCAAAAATATTTAATTTAGAATTAAAATTAGAAAATGGAAAAAGTATCTCATCAAAAAATATCATAAAAAGTAGAACTGATTTGTTGGTGAACTTTAATTTAAATATTTCAGAGTTATATCCAAAAGAAGAAAAAATAAAATCAACTCAATTAAAAATAACAATTCCTAATTACGGAGTTATAGAGGAAGGTAAACAAGGCGCAGGTCATAAAGCTTGGACTTTTATTGATGAAATAATCATTGAATAAATACCTATTATAATAAGAATAATGGTATTTATAAGTAGTCTTTTTAATTCATTACTATTCTCGAAGATAAAAATATGAAACTAGAAATATGCGCAAACTCGTATCAATCTGCAATTAATGCTCAAAAAGCGGGAGCAGATAGAATAGAGCTCTGCTCTGAACTTTCTGTCGGAGGAATTACACCTTCTTACGGTTTACTAAAAAAGATTTCAGAAAATATTACAATTCCTGTACATGTTTTAATTAGACCCAGAAGTGGTGATTTCTATTACTCTACTATTGAGTTTGAGCAGATAAAAAAAGATATTAAAATCTGTAAAGAATTTGGTTTTAACGGAATTGTTTCTGGCGTTCTAAATGAAGATAACAGCATTGATATTTTAAGAACAAAAGAGTTAATCACTATTTCGAAACCATTATCTTTCACATTTCATAGAGCTTTTGACTGTGCTGAAAACCCAAAAAAATCATTACTAGAAATGATTGACATGGGAATTGATAGAGTGCTAACCTCTGGTTTAGAAGAAAAAGCAGAAAATGGAATTGAATTACTGATCGATTTGCAAGAAATAGCAAAAGACAACTTGATTATTCTTCCAGCTAGCGGTATTAATCAAAAAAATGTGCATCTCTTCAAAAACGTTGGCTTTAAAGAAATACATAGTTCAGCTTCTAAAATTATAAAAAGTTCAAGTGTTTTTTTTGATAAAACACCTCAAACAGTTTCAGATATCGAAACTATTGAAGATATTCTAAAAGTAATTAAAAATGCGTAGTCTACTCTCCTTAATATTAATCGTGTTTGCTCTTGGGTGCAATACATTAGAAAAAGACATACCAATAAAAAAAATATTAATTGATAATTGGCAATTTAAAGGAATTGATACTTTAGATTGGAGGTCTGCCAGTGTTCCTGGAAATATATTTACAGATTTAATATCACATAAAATAATCGAAGATCCATTTATTAAAAATAATGAAGAAAAAGTACAATGGGTTTCAGATAAAAGTTGGGAGTATAAGAAAACTTTCACGCTTTCAGGTGCTGTTTTAAAAAAGGAACATATCGAACTTAATTTTGAGGGATTAGATACCTATGCTAAAATTTATATTAATGGACATTATCTGTTAGATACAGATAATGCCTTTAGAAAGTATTCGATATCATTAAAAGATATTCCATTACGAAAGTCAAATGAATTGAGAATTGTATTTCAAAAAGCAAAAACGTTTGAAAATGCAGCGAAACTAAATTCAACGTATAAATTACCCGAAGGAAATAGAATCTACACCCGAAAAGCACAATTTCAATATGGTTGGGATTGGGGACCAAAACTAAATACTTCCGGAATTTGGAAAACCGTTTCTATAACTGCTTGGGATGATCTTAAATTTGAAAATATTTTCATCAAACAAAAAGAAATCAACAACAAAAAAGCAAGCTTATCTGTTGAAATAGTTATTGAAAGTCCTTCAACTAAAAATGCAAACCTTTTTACACGAATTAACAACGAAATTATTTCTTCTGCTATTTCTTTACAAAAAGGAAAACATACCTATAAAGTTCCAATTGAAATTGTAAACCCCAAATTGTGGTGGACACATAATTTAGGCGAACCGTATTTATATAATTTTAATTTTCAGTTAATTTATAATGGGAAAATTAAAGATGAAAAATCAATAAAAAAAGGAATTAGAACCATAAAACTCATCACTAAAAAAGACTCTATTGGCGAATCTTTCTATTTTGAATTGAATGGAAAACCGGTCTATATGAAAGGTGCTAATTACATACCACAAAATAGCTTTCAGAATAAAGTAACTAATACTCATTATGAAAAACTATTATCTGATGTTGTAAATTCAAATATGAATATGTTGCGTGTTTGGGGTGGAGGAATTTATGAAAATAATATTTTTTATGATTTATGTGACGAAAAAGGAATTCTAATATGGCAAGATTTCATGTTTGCTTGTGCAATGTATCCCGGAGATATTAAATTCTTAGCTAGTATACAAGAAGAGGCGGAACTTCAAATAAAAAGGTTACGGAATCATGCCTCTATTGCTTTGTGGTGCGGAAACAACGAAAACTCCGAAGGATGGAAACGTTGGGGATGGCAAAACGATAGAACAGAAAAAGAGAAAAAAGATATTTGGAACGATTATTTAACTGTTTTTGATACTCTTTTACCGAAGGCTGTTGCTGAATTTAGTGAAACAAATTATTGGGAAACTTCACCAAAATACGGACGAGGAAACTATAAATACAAAACAGAAGGAGATGCACACGATTGGTGGGTTTGGCACGATGGATATCCTTTTGAGCATTTCAAAAATAATGTTCCAAGATTTATGAGCGAATTCGGATTTCAATCTTTTCCAAGTTTTGAAACAATAGAATATATCAATCAATCTAAAAAAATTGATTTAAAAACAGCTGCTATAAAATCGCATCAAAAACACAATAGAGGTTTTCAAATTATAAAAGAATACATGTTGCGTGATTATAAAACCCCTAAAAATGATGAAGATTATGTATACATAAGTCAATTGCTACAGGCCAAAGGAATTGTAATGGGTATTGAAGCACAAAGAAGAGCAAAGCCTTATAATATGGGAACTTTGTATTGGCAATTAAATGATTGTTGGCCAGCAATTTCCTGGTCGAGTATCGATAATTTTGGTAATTGGAAAGCCTTACAATACAAAGCTAAAAATGCTTTTAAAAATGTTTTAATTTCATCTACCATAGATAATAATAGTGTAAACACCTTTATAATAAATGATACATTTAAAAATCTGAATGGAAATTTAGAATTGAGAGTTATCGACTTTCATGGAAAAGAAATTTGGTCCGATATTAAAGAAGTGCAGGTTTTAGCAAATAGTAGTAAACAGTTTTATCGTTTTCGTTTCGATAAAATTAATAAAAAAAACACGATGCTTACCGTTGGTTTTCAAAATGAAACATCAACCTTTTATTTTTCAAGACCTAAAGATTTGAACCTACCAAAAAGAGATATTCAACAGAAAATAAAAAAAACAAAAGATGGATTTTCAATCACTTTAAAAAGCGAGGTAGTTCAGAAGGATGTATTTTTATTCACAGAAACAAAAGGTCATTTTTCTGATAATTTCTTTGACTTATTACCCAATAAAAGTAAAATTATAGAGTTTAAAACTGAATTAAATTCTCTGGAATCGCTGGATGACTTAGAAATAAAAACCTTAAATTCTATAAGCAAATCTTAGAAAACATAAGCATCCAATTAGATTGCAATTAACTCATCTATCTGATGGTGGAAAATAGACTATTTTTTGGGATAAAACTTCGATTCTAAAAACCCCAATCCATATCCTAAAAATTGGGTAAATGATGTAATCATACTTAAAAAAGCGACATACAGGTTTTTATTTTGAAATAGAGAATCTATAAAAATCAGAAGAAAATAAATTCCATAGAAGTATAAAAATTGTTGAAAACCAAAAATTGTCAAAATAATACTAATATCAAATCCAATAATAAAGAAACTTGGAAACCAATAGGTGATTTTTGAGCTCTCTGGATATTTATTGTTTAAAATTGGTCTTGCAGTTCCAAAGCCAAAAGTTTGTCTAAAAAACTGTTTTATAGAGCTTCTTCGTTTATGATAAACAAAGGCTTTTTCTATTAAATGTGTTTCAAAACCATGTTCCCAAAGGCGAAACGTTAAATCTATATCCTCTCCATTTTTCATTCTAGAAAAACCGTTTGTTTTCTCAAAAGCTTTCTTGGAGATTCCTAAATTAAAACTTCTAGGTTGAAATTTACCTAGTGATTTCTTATTACCTCGAATTCCACCAGTTGTTAAAATGGAGGTCATAGAATAATTGATTGCCTTTTGCAAAGAGGTAAAACTAGAATGAGCGGCGTCTGCACCTCCAAAAGCATCTGTATAATTAGTCTCTAATGCTTTTTTTACTTCTAACAAATATTGTTTTGGAACAATAACATCTGAATCTAAAATAATAAAATAATTTCCTGAGGCTTTTTCCATTCCGAAATTTCTACTTGCTCCTGCTCCAGTATTTTCTTTAAAAAAATATTTTAAATTCAGCTTATTTTTATGCTTCTCAACAACTATATCACTTTTAATGCTAGATCCATCTTCGATAATTAGCACTTCAAAATTGGCAGATAAATCTTGTTGAGATAAACTTTCTAGCAGCTCATCAATTTCATTTGGACGATTGTAAACAGGAATTATAATGGAGAATGCTAATTTCAATATTTATGGTTTTAAAACAGAGAATAAAATCTGATTACCGTTAATTTCAAAACAAACTTGGTTAAATTTTTCTGCTTTAAATTTTTCTGCATCTTCGTTCGATATATTATAATCTATTTTAGTAATGGACTTTTTAACAGAATTAGAAAAGTCAGATTCAATTTTAGTTTCATCTGATTCTAGTTTAAAGGTATCATTTGGTTTCATAAAAGTAAGTATGCTTCCTTTTTTACTTTTCAAATTGGTCGCACTTACTATAATCGTTTCCAAAATTAAAAAACCTCCTAATTCGTTAACCCTTAGATACAAGTCTGCATAATCAGATTCTGCAAACTTATGAATGCCTATTGTTTTAATATTTTGTTCAATTTGGACGTCTACCTCAGTTCTGTTCATCAAATTAAAACTTTCTGATGAAACAAGTACTTTGTTAATTTTCTTAAAAAAACCCATATATAATGATTAAATATAGTGGTAAAAATAGTGCAAAAAATAGTATTCTAAGATCTATTAATTGCATTTAAATATACTTTAGCAGTAGGTGATTAATTCAGCAATTCTTTTGCATGAATAATAGCACTATTAGAAAGTTCTTTTCCACTTAACATTTCAGCAATTTCCACAATTCGTTCGTCTGTGTGTAATTGTTTTAAGTTCGTGGTAGTATTTCCGTTTATTTCTTCTTTATAAACTTTATAATGTTGATTTCCTTTTGCTGCTATTTGGGGTAAATGTGTGATTGTAATTACTTGCATATTATTACTCATCTGTTTCATAATAGCTGCAATTTTATTAGAAATTTCCCCGGAAACACCAGTGTCTATCTCATCAAAAATAATCGTTGGAAGTTGGGTGTTTACAGATAAAATTTTCTTGATTGATAACATTATTCTTGATAATTCACCTCCAGATGCTACTTTTTTTAGCAAACCAAAGGTTCCGCCTTTATTAGCAGAAAAAAGGAACTCTAGTTCATCTTTACCGTTTAAAAAATATTTTTTTGAAGGATGTATGTTTATAGAAAAACGGGCATTTTCCATTCCTAAATCTGTCAATAAAGCTTCTAATTCTGTTTTTAAATTTGGAATTATTTTTTGTCTTGCTTTAGAAATCATAATTGCAACTTCATCTAACTTTTTGGCAACTGTAAGTATTTCATCTTGTTTTTTATTGATAATTGTTTCTCCATTTTCTACATGGTTGACCTTTTCCTCTAGATGAGATTTAATTTCTAATAATTCTGGAATGGTTTGTACATAATGTTTCTTTTGCAAATTGTAAATCAATTGCAATCTATCGTTTAGCTCCTCTAAATCATTCGGATTAGACTCAATATTTTCAGAAGCATTCTCTAATTCTGCAACGACATCATCAAATTCAATTTTAATACTCGAAATCCTATTGTATAAATCTTCATATTCTTTAGAAAACCGACTTATTTTTTGAAAATTAGATTCTAAAGAATTTAATAAATCTTGAACACCAAGCTCGTCATTCATTGAAGTTTGTAGAGCTTCAGAAAGATGTACTTTAATTTCTTCTACATTATTTAATTTTTCTAATCGTTCTTCTAAAGATGATTGTTCATTGTCTTTTAAATTTGCTTCTACCAATTCAGTATACAAATGGAAGTTGTAATCGTATTGCTGATTTGCCTCTCTTTGTTGATTTTTAAGTATTTCTAGCTCCTTATGTAAAGAATTTAACTCTTTGAACCCTCTTTTGTAAGAAGCAATTTTTTGTTTATTTTTTCCTAAAGCATCTAAAATAGAAAACTGAAAATTAGGATCAGAAAGCTGCATTGTTTGATGTTGAGAATGCACATCTATCAATTTAGATTTTAGTTCATTTAAGACCGAAAGTGTAACTGGTGTATCATTTACAAAAGCTCTCGATTTTCCTGAAGGCAAAATCTCTCTTCTAATAATAGTCTCTGCATCATAATCTAAATCTGATTCCTCGAAAAAATTTTCTAAATTATAATTGGAAATCGCAACTTTTGCTTCTACAATACATTTTTTTGAGGCATCCTTTAAGGTTGATGAATCTGCTCGGTTCCCTAAAACCAATCCTAAAGCACCTAGGAGTATTGATTTTCCTGCACCAGTTTCACCAGTGATTATTGACAATCCTGAAGAAAAATCAATCGATAACTGATTGATTAATGCGTAGTTATTTATAGATAAAGTTGTTAGCAAAAAAAATTATTTAAAAATAAAAATAGTGAATTTTATTTATAGTTGACTAATAAATAGTCATTCAATTTCACTCCACTTACTGTTATTATTTGCAGATATTTTACGCAAGGTTTGCACAACTCTTTGTGCATTTCTAGTTTTTGGTCCGTCTGAATAAACGCTAACTATTTCATCTGATTTTGCATCAAAAAATATGCGAATTAGATTATTCCCAATCGATATATTGAAAATATTTTCTATGGACAACAAACTGTCTTCTATCTGTTGTTTTCCAACATCCTTGTCTGTATAAAAATAATCTAAACCTTTTCTATGGTAATCATATAAAACATTTCTGTAATTCTTTAATTTTGGGGACAATATATTGTCTATAAGAGAAAAACGATTCAGCTTCCCAACCTGATTTTGCCATGAAGAAAGACCACTTTGCTGTGCTTGTAACATGACGTTTTGAGCTTCTTTTAAATACGTTTCTCCTGAGTATTTTTTAAATGTATCTGCATCTGATCCTAAAATAATATTTACATAGAAAACAATAGTAGAAACTAAATTACTATCAAAAGAATTCGTGTTGTAAATTAAAGGGTCAAATTCGTTGTATTTGAATGAAAAGTCATTGTCTTTTATATTTAAAACTGGTGTTGTATACGAAGAACCATAAACAGGCCTTGTAGATTGAACTTGAATGGTCGCATCAAAGTTATTATTGTCTCTAGAAGTTATAATAATATTCATTGCGCAATTAATTCGTTCTTCGGAAGCAACCTCTTTATTCGTCCATTTAGTTTGATTAATATACTCTGATATAGAATTCTGTAGTGTTGTAAAAACCTGCTTATTAGAACCTGTAACTTGCTCAGAATTTACAGTAACCAAACAGTTTAATTCCTGAGCATTTACTGTGATAACCGAGCACATAAATAATAAGATAAAAAAAATTCTATGCATCTATTTGTTTGATAATTTCATTCATAATATCTTTAGCAACGGCTGTTTTAGACTTTAGTTCAAACGTTATTTCATTTAAATTGGTATCTATGATCGTAATTTTATTTGTATCCGTAGCAAAACCAGCACCTTTATCTTGTAAAGAGTTTAGCACAATTGCATCAAGATTCTTACGCTGTAACTTTCCTTTTGCATTCGCTATTTCATTGTTAGTCTCTAAAGCAAAACCTACTAAAAATTGATGTTTTTTTATCTTTCCTAATGATGCTAAAATATCTTTTGTTTTTGTTAATTCTAAAATTAACAAAGTATCTTTCTTTTTTATTTTTTGATCCGATATAAAAGAAGGTTTGTAATCTGAAACTGCAGCAGAAAGAATGGCAATATCTACATCTTTAAAATATTTGTGTGCTTCAACATACATTTCGTCGGCAGATTTCACATCAACTCTATGTACAGAAGAATGTTTTATTTTTTGGTGACTTGGTCCAGAAATTAAATACACTTGCGCTCCTAAATCTGCAGCTGTTTTAGCCAAGGCAAATCCCATTTTTCCCGATGAGTGATTTCCTATAAATCTTACAGGATCAATAGCTTCATATGTGGGGCCAGCTGTTATTAAAACTTTTTTACCTCGAAGTGGTAATTTAGAACGTATATCACTCTCTATAAACGATATAATATCTTCAGGTTCAGCCATTCTTCCCTCACCAACTAAGCCACTAGCCAATTCACCAGAAGTTGCAGGAATTAGAACATTACCAAAATTTTGTAATTTCTCTAAACTTATTTTTGTTGATGGATGAATATGCATATCCAAATCCATAGCTGGAGCAAAATATACTGGACATTTTGCTGATAAATAGGTGGCTAATAATAAATTATTACAGGCTCCATTTGACATTTTAGACAGCGTATTTGCTGTTGCTGGAGCAATTAACATATAATCTGCCCAGAGACCTAAATCTACATGATTATTCCATAATTCATTTTCATCCTCTTTATCATAAAAAGCAGAATGAACAGGGTTTTTAGAAAGTGTAGAAAGTGTAAGAGGTGTTATAAAATCTTTAGACGCAGGAGTCATAATAACTTTGACTTCTGCGCCTAATTTTATAAATAAACGAACTAAACTAGCCGTTTTATAAGCGGCGATCCCGGCTGTAATACCAAGAAGAACTTTTTTACCGCTTAAAACAGACATTATTCTGTTTCTGGAGTTCTATGATAAACTTTATTATTCAACCATTCCTCAACTGCCATTGCTGTTGGTTTGGGTAATTTTTCGTAAAATTTAGAAACCTCTATTTGCTCTTTATTTTCAAAAACTTCTTCTAAACTATCATTGTAAGTTGCGAATTCGTCTAATTTATCAACCAACTCCTTTTTTAAATCTCCGTTAATTTGAGTTGCTCTTTTAGCAATGATAGAAATAGCTTCATAAATATTTTGAGTTGGAGCTTCAATTTCATTCTTATCATAAGTAATAGTACTTGCAGCTGCATTTGTATCTTTATAGTCCATCATAATTTGTTATTTCGTTGTTGTTTCTTCTATTGCACTAATTTCAGTAATAATCGCTTTGATTCGTTTATCTTCTTCTTGTAAAGTTACTAACATTTTATCAGAATCTTCCATAAATTTAGATTCAGGAAAGTTTCTTTTTAACTTTTGATACGCTTCAATCGCATCTTTAATACGTTCTGGTTTTCTTCTGTCGTAACTTTTTAAAACAAAATCATGAGCAGCTTTTAATCTATAAAATAACGCTTCTTCTTTGAATTCAGAGCCCAAATAGTCCGACAGTAAGTTATCAAAAGCTTGAATTGATGCTTTGTAATTTCTTAAATCATAATCAGCCGTTCTATAATACGTTTTGGCAATTTCGAAATGTTTTTTTTCTAGTTTGTAACGCAACTCTTTATAGTGTTTGTTTGCTTCTTCAATTTTTGTAGAGTTAGGATAGGTATCTATAAAACTTTGAAAAGATTCTAATGCTTTATTTGTGTCTGTTGGATCTAAACTAAACTTTGGTGAGGATAATTTGTAACTGTAAGCAGATAGAAAAGCCGCTTCTTCTCTTTTAGAACTTTTGGGATAATTTTTTGAAAAACGATCAAAGTAATACCCAGAAGTAGTATAGTTTTTTTCGTTAAAATTAGACTGTGCAACCATAAATTGAATACGTTCCATTTGTGGTTTACCTCTGTATGAAGGTGTAATTTTTTCAAACAGACGTAAAGCTTTGCTGTATTTTTTTAATTCATACATCTTAACAGCCATTTTATATTGCTCTTCTGATGTCCCATCGTTTAATACTTTTTGATATTCGCCGCATGAAAATAACAATAGGCTTAACATCAATAAATACGCTAAATTTTTAATTTTTTGCATTTGGCAAAATTAGTGATTAATAATGAATTAATAAAACGAATTTGTACACTATAAATTGTACCCTACAATAATCCAATAAAAAGACAAGATGGCAATGCTTTATCTTACTAAATGTTTGTTAATCTTAAGGCTGTATTGGTGCAGCACTAATGAGTTGTTTCATATCATTATCAAACAAATAGAAACCACTTTTATCGTCACCAATTAAGTTTATTTTATCTAAAATATTCCTAGCCAACGCCTCTTCTTCTATCTGTTCTGAAACATACCATTGAAGAAAGTTATGGGTCGCATAATCTTTTTCCTCTAAAGTAATATGAACTAGGTCATTGATTGATTTAGACACAAATACCTCATGATTAAAAAGTGTTTGAAATACTTCTTTAAACGAACCAAACTCTATGGGAGGTGCAGACAATTGAGAAACCTTTGCATGCCCGCCACGTTCATTAATAAATTTCACCATTTTTAACATGTGCTGACGTTCTTCGTCTGAATGAGCGTACATAAATTGTGAAACCCCTTCAAATCCTTGATTTTCTGCCCATGAAGCCATGGCTAAATAGACCTGTGAAGATTCTGCTTCTACCGTTACTTGTTTATTTAATGCGTCTTCTATCCTTTTTGATAACATGTTTTAAATTTTAAATTAGAAATTGGTTACAAAATTAGCGATTTTTGATTGAAGTTCCTCAGAAGTTTTCACTAAAGGTAGACGAACTTTATTTAAACAGATATTTAATTCTTGTAAAACTGTTTTTATTCCTGCAGGATTATTCTCTACAAAAATATAATCCACAATATCCATCATTTTAAAATGAATATCAAAAGCATCTTTATTTTCTCCAAGTAAACCTAATTGAATCATCTTAGAAAACTCCTTTGGGTATGCTTGACCAATGACAGAAATAACACCAGATCCTCCAGCTAAAGTAATCCCTAGAGCTAAATCATCATCTCCAGAAATAATTAAAAAATCTGCTGGTTTATTTTTTATCAACTCATAATATTGCTGTTGATTGTTACCTGCTTCTTTAACTGCTACAATATTTTCAAAATCATTTGCCAATCGTATTGTTGTTGCTGGCTCCATATTTTTTGCAGTTCTACCGGGAACATTGTACAAAATAATTGGCTTTTCTGTAGCTTCTGAAATAGCTTTAAAATGCTGATAAAACCCTTCTTGTGTTGGCTTGCTATAATAAGGCGCAACGGATAAAATTCCATCGATATTAGAAAAATCTCTAGTTTGCAGTTCTTTTACAACATTCGCTGTATTGTTGCCTCCAACACCTAAAACCAAAGGCAAACGCCCTTTATTTTCTGCCACAATAACTGCAATAATTTCTTGCTTTTCTTCATCAGTTATTGTGCCACTTTCTCCTGTAGTACCATTTATTACTAGATAATTTGTTCCATTATCTATGTTATGATTTACCAACTTTTTCAGAGCAATAAAATCGACACTTAAATCTTCTTTAAAGGGGGTCACTAAAGCAACTCCTGTTCCAATAAATTTTTGCATTTTTAATTATTTAGATGTGTAAAATTACAATTTTAAGATTTATTATAACGTAAAAAAGTCAATCTTAAAAAGAATAAACAACATTGATGATAAAGTTTAATTTTTTAGTTTTTTTAAAACCACTAAATATTTTTTCAACTCTTTACAAAATGCATTAATGTTATCTGTGTCCCCTGATATTTCTATCTCATATAGGGAAGGATTTACATTTGAAAAACCTACTTTAAATGTAGATTTCGATTGTAAAATGGCATTTTCTAAATAAAGATTACTATTCTTATAAAAACCTATTAATAAGTCAAAAGGTTGTTCTAAAAAACTTTGAAAACTTGGCTCTACAAACTGACCATTCCAATTAATATCATTTTCAGAAAAATGCTTGTAAGAAAGTTCATCTAATTTATTAAAATTTCTAAAGCTATACATTTTAGAGTTTCTAACCCCTAAAATAGTTTCAATCTGCTTTTGAACATTAATCTTTGAAGTTATTTTTTCTGTAGTTATTATACCAACAGATTGGATTTCTTTTTGCGAAACAATTCTATTTTTAATATTCTCAGATAAAGATTTATCAAATCTTTTTTTTAAGATTGTTTGTTTTAGTTTCGTAAACTTCATTAATTCTTAGTAAATTTATTCTTGTAAAAATAAGAATTATTTACTTGTTATTTCTAACAAAATAAGCTGATTTAACTGCTTTCCATACACCTGAAAATTATCATCAGAAACCAATAGTAAAGATTTATTTCCATTAGAAAGTTTTGGTCCGAAAGTAATTCCTTCAATATTATCTATAATTTCTTCTGTTAAATTGTATTTAATATCAGAAAAATCTAAAATTAACTTCTTTTCTAATGGAATAAAAGCTGTCTCCTTAAGAGACTCAGTAGTTATAATATTGGTAGTTTTTTCACTTATAGAAGCATCAAAAATTCGTATACTATTTCCATTAAAGCCATAACCATTTTGATAAGTTCTTTCAATAATAAAAAAATTATTTTCTTTGTATTCTAATATTGCAGTAACTCCATTGAGATTTATATTTCCCTTTGCAGGCTTATAAATAGGTTCTAATTCGTAAGCAAATTGCTTTGTTGCTGAATTGGTTTTTTTATCAAAATAAGTAATTCTAATGGGTGATGATGTACTACTAAAACTTGGTGCTGCTCCATCTGATTTTAAGACTCCTTCCATTGCTACCCAAAACCCTTCTTTATCAATACTTTTTGTTGACGCTTCAAAAACAGCATTATGCTCAATATTGTAAATATTTTTGAAACTTACTGGTAGTTTATAGTCCGTTATAAAGTTTCCACTTAAATCCGTTTTAAAAACTGTAGGTTTACGTCCATTTCTAATAGAACCTTCACTTGTAAAATGAATTTCATTTGTGCTTTCATCAACAAATATAGATTCTAAATCTAAAGAATTTTCGTTATAAAAAAGTTCTGTAGAATCTTTTAAATGGATTACATCTTTAAAGTTAACTGAATAAAAGGTGTCTTCTTTAATTAAAATACTAGCAATTAAAAACCGTGGATCTCTGGCATCGTCAATCACAAAATAATATTTTCCGTTTGTATAACATACTCCAGAAAGCCCTCCTATTAAGGTATTCTTAAATTGAATTGAATCTGTTAAAACATATTCATCTAAAAATTTTAATTTTATTTTAGAATCTTTCTTACAACCAACTAGCATACAAAGTAAAAATGCACCAAAAATAAAATTTTTCATTTAATATAATTTTCGACAAAGTTATCTTTTTTATTCTTTTTGAAAGTTGAAAAAAAAGTTTCCTATAAAATTAATCTACATATAAATACGTTTTTATTCAATCTGTGTTGGTTATAGCTATTCTATTTAAATTAAAAACTTTATGAGTTAAATGTTGTCTCGGAGAAGAACAAAAAATTAATGTATTTAAAACAATAGCTATGCTATTATGAATTCCTAAAATATTAGTTTCTATTTATGTCAAATAGTAGGTGAAATTATATCCCATTTAACTAATTTAAATATTGATTTAAGTTATAATGATAGTACTTTTTTTATACTGCAACTAGTATCGCACTCATATCTGTGCAAGTATCCTTTGAAGCACTAGATAAAGAGTTCTAATGTTTAGGGTTTTTAACAATTATTGCCTTACAAATTAAATATTGTGCAACAATATAGGTGATCATAATTGATATTGAATAGATTTCTTGAGGTTCATAAAATCTATGAATCGCTATCATTCCATCTGAAGCAATAAAAAAAACAGCTCCTAAAAAAAGCCACAAATTTTCTGTAGTTTTTTTATTGATATAATTTAATAACGCTACAGCACCAAAAGACGAGATTGTAATTCCATATACCACAACTGGAATTAACATTACTCCAAGATTATCTTTAATTAGATAGAGCAATCCAAAAAGGAAAATCACAAACGGAAATGAACTTACTACAACTTGCTTTAGTGATATCTTCTGTAAAAAACCTAATGTTACTTTTATGAAGAATAGATGAGCTAGCAAAAAGGACGCTAAACCATATACAAATAAAGATTCTTTAAAAAGTAATAAAACATCTCCCCAGAAGGAAAAAAATAACGCAGATACATACCAAAAGCTAGGAGATCTAGTTGACGTTAAATAGACAATAACGAGCGAAATCATTAAAAAAGGCTTGGTATAAAAAGCAATCGTAGTATTTGAAACAAGCCCATAAAGATGAAGAATAACAACTGTTAAAAAGAAAATTGAAGGCATTGTTATTTTAGTTTGTTTAATCATAATTTATGGTATCATATGAATAAAATCTTGTTCAGAAATTATAGTAATTCCTAAATCTTTTGCTTTCACTAATTTACTTGGCCCCATGTTATCTCCAGCAATAATAAAATTTGTCTTTTTAGAGATTGATGAACTTACTTTTCCGCCATTATCCTCAATTGCTTTCTTTAGTTCATTTCTACTCATTTGATAAAAAACACCAGAAACTACAAATATTTGTCCTTGTAACAACTCTGTTAGATTTTCTAAACTTTCCGCAGAGACTTCTAATTGAACCCCATAATATTGTAAACGATTCATTAACTGAATATTTCCTAAATCATTAGAAAAATCAATAATACTTTGGGCAATCCTATCGCCAATTTCATCTACAGATATTAAAGTTTCTAAATCTGCAGTCATCAACTTATCAATAGATTTAAAGTGTTTTGCTAATTTCTTAGCAACTGTTTCTCCAACAAATCGAATTCCTAAAGCAAATAGTACTTTTTCAAACGGAATTTCTTTTGATTTTTCAATTCCCGCCACTATATTTTGTGCAGATTTTTCTGCCATTCTTTCTAAAGGAACTAGCTGCTCTGTTGTTAAATCATACAAATCTGCATAATTAGAAATCAAATTTTCTTTGCGTAATAAATCTACAGTTTCTCCACCTAAACCATCAATATCCATGGCTTTTCGACTAATAAAATGCTGAATTCTTCCCGTTATTTGTGGAGCACAACCAAATTCATTTGGACAATAATGTTTTGCATCACCTTTAGTTCTAATCAATTCAGTATTACATTCAGGACAATTTGTTGCATAAACTGTTGGATCTGAATTGAGTGGTCGTTTTGTAAAATCTACTGCAATAATTTTAGGAATAATTTCTCCGCCTTTTTCCACAAAAACAGTATCATTTATTCTAATATCTAACTTAGCAATTTGATCTGCATTGTGCAAAGAAGCTCTTTTTACGGTAGTTCCAGCCAATTGAACAGGATCTAAATTAGCAACTGGCGTAATTGCACCAGTTCTACCAACCTGATAGGTAATTTTGTGTAAAAGTGTTGAAACCTGTTCTGCTTTAAATTTATATGCAATTGCCCATCTTGGTGCTTTTGCAGTATAACCTAATTCTTCTTGTTGCTGCAAATTATTTACTTTAATTACAACTCCATCGGTCTCATAAGGTAAATTATGACGCTTAAAATCCCAATAATTTACAAAGTTAAAAACCTCATCAATTGTTTTTGCTAATGTGATTGTTTTTGGAACTTTGAATCCTATATTTCTTGCATTTTCTAAACTCTCAAAATGTGTTTTATATTTACGTTCTTCAGTAACAACTTGATATAACAAACAATCTAAAGGACGCTTAGCTACCTCAGTACTATCTTGTAATTTTAAACTTCCGCTTGCGGTATTCCTTGGGTTTTTATATTCTTCCTCTTTATTTTCTCTCCGTTCTTCGTTCATTTTATGAAAACCTTCTAAAGGCAAAACAATTTCTCCACGCATTTCAAAATTGCGAACAAAATCTGTTTTTAAACTTAGTGGAATTGACCGAATTGTTTTAATATTTTTACTAACATCATCTCCCTGAAAACCGTCTCCACGAGTGACCGCTTTAATAAACTGACCATTTTCAAAAGTTAAATTAATGGAAGCACCATCATATTTCAATTCACAAGTATATTCAATTTCATCTACACCCAACATTTTTTGAATTCGTTTTTCCCAATCCAATAAATCTTCTTTTGAATATGAATTGTCCAAAGAATACATTCTATTTTTGTGTGTAACCGTTTCGAAGTTTTTAGTGATGCTTCCCCCAACTCTTTGTGTTGGTGAATTTTCATCAAAAAAATCTGGATTTTCAATTTCTAATTTTTCTAGTTCTTTGAGTTTTATATCAAAGTCAAAATCAGAAATTGTTGCGTTATCTAATACGTAGTAATTATGATTGTGAGCTCTTAACTCGTCTCGAAGTTGTTCTATTTCTTGTTGAACTGTCATTATTGCTTTTTCACTTTTCCAGTCAAAACATTTACGTCTTTTGAAAATGGATTTCCGGAAGACCTTCTAAAAGAAACTACCTGTCCTGTATGCCAAAGTGCATCTGCAATCGGACCATTTATAACATTCCAAAAGGGAAATTCATTGTTACCCAAAATCATCTTATACTGTGAAATATCTTTAGTAACTCGTAAAATATCGCTCGCTTTTTTAAAATTTTCTAATGTTTTTCTTCGTTTCTCAGCAAAAGTCATATCTACATTTAACGTTTTGGTTACTTTGTTTAAAACAGCATTTAAGGTAATTTGAGATAATCCTAAAATGTGGTCTATCGTTTGCAAAACTGTTCTTGCTTCCTTGTTTGGTTTAAAAGCCAAGTCTTTTTCCGTTAGCCCCTCTGAAGCCCAATAGTAACGAAATCCCAAACCATCTATCATTCTACTTGCAACCCTACCAGCACTATATTCTGTAGCTTCCTCTTCTAATTCATAATAAGGCAATTCATTCTTTTCTTGTGCTTGCGTTGTCATAAATACGAAGCATAAAATTGAAAAAAGTATATATTTCATATCATATAGTTATCGGGCTAATTTAAGGAAAGTTTTAAAAGTTTATGCTACAATTTCTTTTCATTTTTTTCATAAATACATCCGTTTTAGTACCCCTATTAACTATATAAATAAACTGAGACTAAGGAAATAAAAGTTTGTCTTCTCTATTATTCGAAAGGAAATACAAAATTCTACTTTCACTATTTTTTAAAAAAATAAATTAAGATTACTCATTTTACTAGTAATGAATTCATTTTGCACCCTTTTAGATACTTTTCTGCCGAAAGCAGTTAACTATGTTAATTTTTTTATTAAAAAGAAGTATTTAAATTTAATGTAATACCTGTATTCTTATTTACAGGCCTACAAACCCCACCAACACAAATTAAACCACCGCGTTGTCTACCATAGTTAAGTCCGATTCGAGTAGCTCCTTTAGTGAAACTTCCCCCAACATTAAAAAAGTGAATCTTTCTGTTTTCTTCGACAGGACTATCTTCATAATTATAGGAATCATTAAAGTATAGGCCAAAATTTGAATTAAAGAAAAACTCTAAAGTTCCACCAACCCAATTTCTTGCATCATCATTAGTTGCAAGGTGCTGTGCTTCAAGACGAATAGATTTTCCTTTTCCAAACTTATAAGTGCTTTCTGCTACACCTATCCATGCACTTATGTTTGTTCCGTTAGCTTCAACTAAATAATCTGTGTTGTAGTATAGATCAATAAACGTAAAAATAGAACTAAATTTACGCGACCATTTTTTCTTAATTTCTATATTAAAATCTGTAAATAATTTATTTTTGAAATTAAAAAAATCACTCTTATAAGTTAAATTGTCACTACTAAAAAATGGCATACCATCAGGATCACTAACCTCTACATTTAAAGCAGCCCAATATGAAAAGTTAGCCGATATTTTAGTTCCATACTTTCCACCTAACGCAGATCCTTTTTTGATTTTGTAAAAAACATCAATTTGATTTCCAATTTCGCCTGCTTTAACTCTTGGAGATTCATAGTTTTCAACAGACAAACCAGGTTGAGTTTGATACAAATAAATGTTAGCTAAAGTATAATCATGTTGCTTTGTTAATGCTGGAAGATAATTAAGTGTAGCTCTATTGGTAGGATTATTAATTAAATTACCATCTTCACGTTGCGAGTAAAAACTCATATTTTCTAGACGTCTAAACGTGTAATTAATACCGAAGCCTTTTGCAGAATATCCCAAATTGAAAAGCAGAGCATTTCCATCAAATAATTTGTTTTCTGAAAAAGAAACTACATTTGGAATAACATTATTTAATCGGGTATCCTTGCCTTTATATACATACTCGATATTTGTGTAAATATCTTTAAATGAAACACCTAATCTAGCAGAGAATGATCCAACATTTCTTGGAATATGAACCATATCTTGATTTTCTTGGTCATTTGTACTAATATATTTTTGGTTACGATTTAAGTAACTTAGCCCAAGGGAAAGTTCGTCAAAAAAATCAGATTTCAATAAATTATCAATGTTCAATTCGGTGTTAAACGCCATAATATCTGAATCTGAAACATCTAACCCACGTCTTTGACTTCCATATAGTCCGGTAATTTCAAGAAAATCAAAAGGAGAATAAATTACTTTTCCACCTCGTATTGAATTATTAAGACCTAGTGCAGTGTCTTCCCAAGCCCGTAAAATTAAACCACTACCAAACTGCGTATAAAAATATCCTGCTGTCGCATCAACATTGGTAGTCTTGTAATTTATAAAATATTGTGCTAAACTTAGTTCCTTGTCAAACTCTCTGTCATAATTTAATAGCGGTTTAGGGGCATAACTTTCTACTTGTATACCAACTGTAAAATTCTTTAGAAAAAAACCATTAATTCTTAAGTAATTATTGGCTCTAATATTTTCTTCCTCCTCAAAATCGCCCGTTTTTGGGTCATCTAAATACCATTGAGCATTACTCTCCAAAGCTCCTGAAAAATTATTTATTAGTTCACTAAAAGATGATTTATTAGTTGATTTTGTTTCGGTATTTTGACTAAAAGTAACACTATAGCAACATGCTGCCATAAGTACTAGAAAGTACTTTTTTTTCATTTGGTCGTTTAGTTTTTGGATGGTTTAGTATGCTAAATATGCTTTTTTAGCTCTTCATATAAAGCGTTTTCTGCTCCTGGAGTGTAACCAGAATGTCTGAATACAATTTCTCCATTTTTAATGATAAGCGTTAACGGAACTGTAGTTGTGTTTAACGCTCTTTTTAAATCATTATTTGTATCTAAAAGTATCTTAAATCCCCAATCTCTTCCATTTACTAAAGGTCTAACTCTGTTAACTGTTCGTGAATCGTCAACAGAAACAGCTACAAGTTCAACATTGGTCTCATCTTGCCAATCTTCATAAACATCAGTAATAGCGTCTAGTTCATTTATACATGGAACACACCAGGTAGCCCACAAGGACAAAATAATAAGGTCGTTTTGAGAAATAATCTTTTTTAGAGAGGTTGTTTCTCCTTTCAGAGTTTTGACTGAAGTTTCTAACACTTGATCTTGGGAAAATGAAGAAAAAGTTATTAATAATGCGCAAAACAAAATTAATTTTTTCATGATATGGGGTTTGTTTTTAAAAAGAATATAGGTAACATTTTTTTTAAACAAAATATATTACCTTCGTAAAATTAACCAAATTTAATAACAAAATGAAAAATAAAAGTATTTTTATTAATTTAACATTGACGTTGTTCATGGTAACTAGTTTATTCATGTCATGCAGCTCTAGTGAAAGTGCGGAAAGCCAAATAACTTCAATTAATTTATCAGCCAGTGCCAATGGAGGAATCGTTAATGACGAAATTACTTTTATTGTAGAAGATAATGGAGGAAATAATATTACCTCTGAAGCATCAATTACTATCGATGGTTCTGCATTGACTTCAAACCCATATACTTTTTCACAAAAAGGAGTTTACAGAATTGTTGCAACCTATTCTGATTTAACTTCAAATACCTTAAACATTATCATTGATCAAGAAGAATCCATTACGTTAACCTACAGTCCTAATCCACCAGTAGAAAATAAGATGGCGTACTTTGTTGTTACCAATAATCTTGGTAATAATGTAACTAGTTCTACTACGCTTTCTGTTGGCTCTTCTGAAATTTCTAATCCCTATATGTTTACTGCAACTGGCGATTATGAGGTTGAAGCAGCATACAACGGATTTACTGACTCCCAAACAATTACGGTTGCAAGAGGCTTCACTAAAAAAGCTCTGTTAGAAGATTTTACAGGAACATGGTGTCCTAATTGTCCTCCTGCCGCTGCTGCAGTTTTAAATGCTGTAGCTGGTGATCCAAATGTTTTTGGTGTTGGTTACCACTACAATGATCCAATGGAGATTACTGAAACCTTAGATTGGACCAGTCATTATAATGTAACTGGATTCCCTACTGTTTATGTAAATGGTCCAGATACTCGTTGGAATTATAATTCACCAGCTGAGGTAACTGCCGAGTTAAATGAAGATGCAACCTTAGGATTAGCTTTGAGTGCTGAAATTGTGGGTGGTTTGTTAAATGTTGAAATTAATGTCGCATTTAACAAAATCCCTTCAGAGGAATTACAATTAATGCTTTACCTAGTTGAAAACAATGTGACATCAAATTCTGCTCAAGCTGGTTCTAGCCAAGGGGTTAATTATGTTCATAAAGATGTTTTACGTGAAGTATATACTGATAAATATGGAGATGACATTCCCGCAGGAAGTATTTCAATAGCATCTAATTACACTAGAACATTTACAGGATTAACTTTACCGAGTAATATTGACGATATGAGCCAATTAAAAGTTATTGCATTCGTAAGAAACACATACACAAAAACATTTACTGATTATTTTGGAACAGATCATGTAAATTCTCCTCATTATGATATTTACAATGTACAAGAAGTGCATATGGGAGAAACTGCTGACTTTGACTAATTCATATAAACATTACAGAATAAAAAAAACCGAAGCAAGTTGCTTCGGTTTTTTTTATAGATTAAACGGAACAAAATACTGTCTTAATCATGGGTGTCTAAAATATCTGTAGGTTGATTAAAGTATTTTTTAGAATGGTAATAATATGCTATTTAAAATAATGATGGCTATCTGAAGTTTATTAAGTTAACATATAAACATTGCTTAGTTCGGTTTAAAATTTAATTCTGATGTATTAAAAAACTAATCTGTAAATAAAATCAAACGATGATTAAAACGAGACCCTTTTTTGAGGACTCAAATAAAGATATCATGAAAAACATAGAAAATAGCGATTAAAAAACAAAACCCGAGACAAAAAATTGCTCCGGGTTTAAATCTTAAAATAAGTGTATGTAATACTTTATTAATAGTATGTAAATCTTCTAACTTTTGCAATGTGTTTTGCTAAACGCATTACTTGATGAGAATATCCATATTCATTATCATACCATACATAAATTACAATTGTTTCTTTGTCTACAATAGTCGCTTTGCTATCAAAAATTGATGGTGCTGTTGACCCAATAATATCTGTAGATACTAACTCATTATCTATAGAGTATTGAATCTGCTCTACCAAACTTCCTTCTAACGCGTACTGTTTAATAATTGCATTAATAGACTCTACCGTAGTTTCTGATCGTAATTGTAAATTTAAAATAGCTAGAGAACCGTTTGGAACAGGAACTCTAATTGCATTAGAAGTTAATTTGTTTGCTAATGCTGGTAATGCTTTTGCAACAGCTTTCCCAGCTCCTGTTTCTGTAATTACCATATTTAAAGCGGCGGCTCTTCCTCTTCTGTATTTACTATGCATATTGTCTACCAAGTTTTGGTCATTTGTATATGCATGTATTGTTTCTAAATGTCCTTTTACAATTCCAAAATTATCTTCTAAAACTTTTAAAACAGGTGTAATCGCGTTGGTTGTACAAGATGCAGCAGAAAAGATATCTACTGTATCTGGGTTGTGTTCTAAATGATTTACTCCATGAACAATATTTGGAACTCCAGCTCCTGGCGCAGTTAACAAAACTTTACTTGCTCCATTGGGAACTAAATGTCTACTTAACGCCTCTTTATCTCTAAAGGCTCCTGTATTATCAATAATTAATGCATCATTGATACCATATTTTGTATAATCTATATCTTCTGGTTTATTTGCAGAAATCATATAAACCGTTGTTCCATTAATAATTAAAGCATCATTATCTTCATCTGTTTGAACAGTTCCTAAAAAGTCTCCATGAACAGAATCTACACTTAATAATGAAGCTCTCTTTTCTAAAACAGTTGCATTAATTGCACCTCGTGTTACTACTGCCCGTAAACGCAATTGAGAACCTTTCCCCATTTTTGTCATTAACTCTCTGGCTAATAAACGACCTATTCTACCAAAACCGTATAAAACAACATCTTTTGGCTGAACATTTTTAGCCTCCTTTACATCTCTTAATTGATGCTTTACAAAGGCTACTTTATCTTCACACTTGCCAGGACTTAAATAACATTCATAAGCTAATTTACCAATATCCAATTTAGATGCTGGTAAATCTAATTGTTGAATTGCTTTGGCAATTTCTAAAGCATCATTAATTGTAATTGGTTTTGCTACAAATTCTTTAGCATAGTTAATTAGGTTTAAAACTTCGCTTGCGCGTTTGTCTACTAAAGGATTTCTAAATAATACTAACTCAATAGATTTATCATACCACAAATTATTAACAATGTTAATAAACTCTACAGTTACTCTTCTATTTTGAGCTTGTGATAAAACTTCTTTTTCGTAATTTACTAATGTTGACATGATTGTATAGAACTAAAGTTAAAAATTTCGCTGCAAAAGTATTTCTTTTTTTGAGATAACGAAATCGATATCGTAAATATTTTATGATAATTATATTTGTTGGTTGATTATTAGATTTTATTTAATTCTAAACCGCTCTCTTTCTCCTTTTGTGTTTAATAGGTCTATTAAAAAAGCATAGTTTCCTCTAGAATATCTTTCTATTAATAGTAATGCTTCCTCTGCATTAAAAACATTTTGTCCATTTACCTTTGTTATTATATAATTGTCAAGAGTATTTTGAGAATTTCTTTCATTAGACCTTAAAATTAAAACTCCATTAGATATCTTTCTCTTCTTTAACTCTTTCTGCGTTAGATTTTTTAATTCCCAGCCCAAAGATTCAGAAAAAAATCTTTTTACTCTCTTTCCAAGCGTTACTTTCTTTGTTAATAAACTCCCATTCCTATCAACTGTAACAAGAACAAAATCACCAGGTCTTTTAGCTGTTAATTGTCCTCTTAATTCAGAAAATTTAGTAATATTTACATCGTTAACTTTAACAATTACATCATCTTTTTCGAGACCAGCATTTGACGCTCCTCCTGCATCTTCAACACCTACAATTTTTACTCCAGAAATCTTATCATCTTCTCTAGAATTATAACGAATACCAATAACTGCCTCTTGAACTGAACCAAATTCTAATAAATCATCTATGATTTTTTTGGCAATATTAGAAGGTACAGCAAAAGAATACCCAATAAAGGAACCTGTGCCAGAGGATATTGCTGTATTAATACCAACTAGTTCTCCCCTTGTATTTACAAGAGCACCACCGCTATTACCAGGGTTTACAGCAGCATCTGTTTGAATGAATGATTCTACATTTACATTTCCCTTTAAATCCCTTCCTTTTGCACTAACAATTCCTGCAGTTACAGTAGAGGTTAAATTATAAGGATTACCAACTGCTAAAACCCATTCACCTATTTTTAAATTGTCTGAATTTGAAAAGGGTATTGTAGGTAAATCAAAATCTACCTCTATTTTTAATAGAGCAATGTCATTCACTTTATCTTTACCTATTAATTCAGCCTTGTATTTTTTCTTATTGTTTAGGGTAATTTCTAACTCACTCGCTCCTTCAATTACGTGGTTATTAGTTACAATATAACCGTCAGAAGAGATAATAACACCACTTCCAGTTCCAACCTGTTCATATTTTCTTGAGCCATTTCCGTTACCAAAAAATAAATCCAATCGGTTTTGTTGTGTTCTTATAGCTGTGTTCTTAACATGAACAACAGCATGAACAGACCTTTCAGCTGCCACTGTAAAATCTGTAGAAATAGCACTTGTAATGTCTGTATTTAATGAAGAAGCAAAATGAGTATTAACTCTTTGCACAGGTTGCTCGACTATAGTTTCTAAAACCACGTGTTCATTAAATAACATTTTATATCCTCCAAGCGTTAATACCCCTCCTAAGATTGCAATTCCTAATAGACCAAAAAATTTCTTCATAATATTATCTTTTTAATAACTCAAATATACAATTTTAACATTTCTACTAAATCTGTTTAACTTGACTTTAACGGACTTTAACCACTTTTTAACAATCATATTTTCTTTATGAAAATAGTTATCTTTGTGCGTCATGAATTTAATTTTTTATAAATATCAAGGAACAGGAAATGATTTTGTTATGGTAGATAACAGAACAAAAACCTTTCCAAAAGAGAATACTAATATTATTTCACAGATTTGTGATAGGCATTTTGGAATTGGTGCAGACGGAATTATTTTAATAGAAAATGATACTGAAACCGATTTTAGAATGATTTATTTTAATGCAGATGGAAGCGAAACAATGTGTGGTAATGGTGGTAGATGCGCTGTTGCTTTTGCAGAAAAACTAGAACTTATAAATACAAAAACTACATTTATTGCTTTTGATGGATTGCATCATGCCGAAATTGTAAATGATATTGTTTCTCTGAAGATGATCGATGTTGAAGAGGTAATTGTGAGTGAAAAGTCAATTTTTGCAAATACAGGAACTCAACATCATATAGAGATGGTTGATTGTTTAGATAATTTTCCTGTAGTTGAGAGAGGCAAAAAAATAAGGTACTCATACCCTGAACTTGGAAGTAATGTGAATTTTGTTGAACAAATTAATACAAATACATTTCGAGTTAGAACTTATGAAAAAGGAGTTGAAAACGAAACGTTAGCATGCGGAACTGGAGTTACAGCAGTTGCTATAGCGATGCATAAAATTAACAAAACAACATCAAACTTTGTAAATTTACCTGTAGAGGGAGGTGTTTTAGAAGTAAGATTTAGAGAAGATAATGGAATTTATAAAGATGTGTGGTTAAAAGGACCTGCCAAATATGTTTATGAAGGAAGCTTTGAAGTATTATGAAAACTCTAAAAGGAACACATATTAACTTAAGAGCTCTAGAACCAGAAGATTTAGACTTTCTATATCAAATAGAAAACAATGAATCTTTTTGGCAAGTAAGTCATACAAATACACCTTTTTCAAAATATATTTTGAAACAATATATAGAGAACGCACATTTAGATATTTTTGAAGCAAAACAGTTACGTTTACTAATTGAAGAAAAATTAACTAGAAAACAAATAGGAATGATTGACTTGTTTGATTTTAACCCCATTCATAAGAGAGCAGGAATTGGTATTTTAATTCATCCTAAATTTCAAAAAAATGGTTTTGCATCTGAGGCTTTATCTAATTTAATTAGCTATTGTTTTTCTCATTTGAATTTGCATCAGTTGTATGCAAACATATCCTCAGATAACATTAAAAGCATTTCACTTTTCACAAAACATGACTTCAAAGAAGCTGGAATAAAAAAAGATTGGAATTTATTGAATGGAAAATTTACAGATGAAGTTTTGTTTCAATTGATAAAAGACTAATTTTACAGTTGTTAAAAACCGAAATAAATTGAGTAAAAAATTTATATACACTGCTATAATAATAGTCGTTTTAATTGGGGGAATTGTAGGATACAACTATTATCAAAAAATATTTGGTGAAGCCATTATAAAAAAAACCATTCTTTTCGTAAACTCAACGGATACTTTAAATGATATTGAAAACAATTTAGTTGGTGTTTCTAAAAATCAGAGTTTTTTGTTTGTTGCGGCAAAAAAAAACTTCTTAAAACCAAAGGTTGGTAGGTATATTCTTAAGGAAGGAATGTCTAACAATGATATTGTAAATCTATTAAGAAGCGGGAATCAAACACCAATAAAGGTAACTTTTAATAATCAAGATACTCTAGAAAAGTTAGCCAATAGAATTGCTCAACAATTAGAAACAGATACAACTTCGCTTTTAAATTCATTTAAAGACAAATCTTTTTTATCAAAAAACAACTTAACAGAAAAGTCAATTTTACAAATCTTTATACCCAATAGTTATGAATTTTATTGGGATACTTCTGCTGAAAAGTTTAGAAATAAAATGCTTCTCGAGTACCACCGTTTTTGGAACAAAAGTCGCTTGGATAAAGCAAAAAAAATAAACCTATCTATAGATGAAGTAGTTACTTTAGCTTCTATTGTTCAAAAAGAAACTGCTCAAAAAAAGGAACGTCCAACAGTTGCTGGTTTGTATTTAAATAGGTTAAAAAAAGGATGGCCCTTACAAGCAGATCCAACAATTATATATAGTATTAGGGAGCTTAAAGGTCAGAATTACGTTGTAAGAAGAGTATTGACTGCAGATTTAGAAATTAACTCACCATATAATACCTATAAAAACATAGGCTTACCTCCTACGCTCATTGCCATGCCAGATATTTCATCTGTTGATGCCGTTTTAAATTCAGAAAAACACAATTACATGTACATGTGTGTGAATGTTGATAAATTAGGGTATCATGCATTTGCAAAAACTCTGAGGCAACACAATAGAAATGCCGCTAAATATCATAGATGGTTAAACAGACAAGGAGTAAACAGGTAATGAAAAATCTTATTTTATATATTGGTTTTCTCTTAGTAATCATACCTTCAATTGCACAAACATCCAACTTTTATAAAAAATCCGACACCTTACATAAGAAAAGAAGAAATGCTATAATTATTTCTGAAAGTGCCCTAGCTACAGGGGCATTAGTTGCATTGAATGAACTTTGGTACAAAGATCAGAAACGCTCGGGATTTCATTTTATAAATGACAACAACCAATGGAAGCAAATGGACAAAGTGGGTCATTTTATGACTTCTTATTATTTAGGAAAAGTGGGTATGGAAGTATTAGATTGGTCTGGAATTTCTAAAAAAAATCAGTTAATTTATGGCGCAACCCTGGGCTTTACCTTCTTAACTGCAGTGGAAACTTTAGATGGCTTTTCAAAAGGATGGGGGGCGTCAGTAGGAGATATCATCGCTAATGCAGCAGGAACTGGTTTTTTAATTGGTCAAGAATTGCTGTGGAATGAACAGAGAATTACTGTAAAATATTCCTTTCACCAAACTGGTTTTGCAAAACAAAGACCAACTATTTTAGGAGAAAACTATATGCAACAAGCCTTAAAGGATTACAACGGACAAACCTATTGGCTTTCTGCAAATATTTGGTCTTTTAATAAAAAAAGTAATCTCCCTAAGTGGTTAAATGTGGCTGTTGGTTATGGAGCAGATGGAATGTTATACGGAAAAAACTCAGTATCAAATTTAATTCTACAAGATCCATACAGGCAATTTTACCTAAGTTTAGATCTAGATTTGACTAAAATTAAAACAAAATCAAATTTCCTAAAAACCGTATTTTCTGTTGTTAATTTCATAAAAATTCCTTCACCAACATTAGAATTTGATACCAAAGGGAGAATTAAATTTCATTATTTATATTTTTAATAAAATTTAACATATTGACAATCAGAACATTTAAATTATATTGTAGTTTTGTACTCGCATAATAGAAAGATTTAATTTATCAAAAAGTTTTTATTTTTAGTAAGCGCATTTCTAGTATTTGTTAGCACCTACTCTTTGACAAGAAAAACAGATATAAAAAAAATAGTCCCTTTTCCTATTCAAGAAAATTATTATACTCCATTTTTACAAAAAGATTTTATTGGTTTCAAAGAAGCACTTGCCTTTAAAGAATCTCAAGGAAAATATAATGCAGTTAACACGCTAGGTTATTTAGGGAAATATCAATTTGGTAGCACTACTCTAGAGCGATTTAGAATTTATAACACCAAAGCTTTTTTAAAAAACCCCGAATTACAAGAAAGAGCATTTGTTGCTTTATGTAAAGTAAATAAATGGATTTTAAGAAAAGACATTAAGCGTTCTGTTGGAAAAAATATAAATGGAATCAAAATTACTGAATCTGGTATTTTAGCAGCAGCACATTTAAGTGGTGCAGGAAATGTCAAAAAGTTTTTAAGAACCAATGGCACAAGACGTTTTTCAGACGCCTACGGTGCAAGTATTCAATCCTACTTGAAAAAGTTTGCTGGATATGATGTTTCTAGTATTATAGCAGACAGAAAAGCAAAAGCTTAATTATTTTTGGATAATAAAAATAGCAGGTCTTTTATGTAAATCTGGTTTTTGGTGCTTCCAATCTTTCACTTCAAATGTTTTTATGTATTCAGACGGTAATGTAATATCTGCTGCAATACACAGTTGAGTTGATGGTGTTAAAACAGCTTTTAAAGCTGTAAATAATTTATCATTTCTATAAGGTGTTTCTATAAAAATTTGCGATTGATTCTTATCTTTTGATACTCTTTCCAGATCTTTAATCGCTTTTTTTCTATCAGATTTATCGATTGGTAAATATCCATTAAAAGCAAAATTTTGTCCATTCATTCCAGAGGCCATCATAGCCATTAATATGGATGAAGGCCCTACTAGAGGAACTACTTGGATGCCCTTTTCATGAGCTAACTTTACAATACTTGCTCCAGGATCTGCAACTGCAGGAACACCTGCTTCAGACAACAACCCAACATGAATACCTTGCTTACAAGCATCTAAATATTTTGAAGTTTCTAATTCTTCTGCATATTTATCTAACAACATTAATTGTAGAGAGGGTTGCGATTTTTTTGGCGATATTTTTTTTATGAACCTTCTCGCCGATTTTTCATTTTCAACAATAAAATAATCAACCTGTTCAATTACTTTTTTAACAGATAAAGGCATAACCTCTAAAGGTTCTGTTTCTTCACCTAAAGTTGTAGGTATTAAATAAAGCTTACCCATCATAATATATATTTTTTAACTATAAATTCGCAAGCTATGTCTAACATGTCATATACCTTTTCAAAACCTTGATTGCCTCCATAATATGGATCTGGAACTGATACTTTTTTATTGGATTGAGATTCTTTCAAAATCAGTTTTACCTTTCCAGCATCAGTTTCATTTGTAGCTAAAGATACTATATTTTGAAAATTACTTTCATCCATGGCGTATATTACATCAAAAGCATCAAAGTCTTTTACTGTAAATTTTCGTGCTCTTTGAGTGGTTATATCTATTCCGTGTTTAAGAGCAACTTCTATAGAGCGCTTATCTGGAAGATTCCCAACATGATATGCAGCGGTTCCTGCAGAGTCAACAAAAATTTCTGACGATACTTTAGATTGTAAAATACCCTCTGCTAGTGGTGAACGGCAAATGTTCCCCAAGCAAACCATCAGTATTTTTTTCATTTTAAAAAGAAAGGTTTAGAACGTTAACTTCTTGGTTAAATCGTCTACGTATTTTCTGAATTGTTTATCTGTTTCAGATAAATTATCTACTGTTTTACAAGCATGTAAAACGGTAGCATGGTCTCTTTGACCAATTTGGTTTCCAATACTTGCTAATGATGTTTTGGTAAGTCGTTTTGCAAAAAACATAGCCAATTGTCTGGCTTGAACAATATGACGTTTACGAGTTTTTGATTGCAATGTAGCTACATCCATATCAAAATATTTAGAAACTTCTTTCTGTATATAATCGATTGATACTTCTTTTTTTGTGTTTTTAACAAACTTATCTACAATCTGTTTTGCCAACTCTAATGAAAATTCTCTTCTATTAAAAGAAGCCTGTGCAATCATAGAAATAATAACACCCTCTAATTCTCTAACATTCGATTTTATATTTTTAGCAATATATTCTACAATATCTTCTGGCATTTCTACACCATCTCTGTATAATTTATTTTGTAAAATAGAAATTCTGGTTTCGTAATCTGGTGCTTGTAATTCTGCAGACAACCCCCATTTAAAACGAGATAACAAACGCTGCTCTATGTCTTGCATATCTACTGGAGCTTTGTCTGAAGTTAAAATTACTTGCTTACCGTTTTGATGCAAATGGTTAAAAATATGAAAAAACACATCTTGAGTACCCGTTTTACCAGATAAAAACTGAACATCATCAATAATTAGCACATCAATCATTTGGTAGAAGTGAATAAAATCATTTCTAGTGTTGGATTTTACTGAATCTATAAATTGTTGCGTAAACTTTTCCGAAGAAATATATAAAACTGTTTTGTCTGGGTACTTATCTTTAATATCAACACCAATAGCGTGCACTAAATGTGTTTTTCCTAATCCAACACCACCATAAATTAACAATGGGTTAAAAGAGGTCCCTCCTGGCTTATTTGCAACTGCCATCCCTGCAGAACGAGCAAGTCTATTTGAATCTCCTTCAACAAAATTTACAAAATTATAATTGGCGTTTAATTGAGATTCTATTTTAACTTTCTGCAATCCCGGAATTACAAATGGATTTCTTAATTCTCTTTTTCCAGAATCTAAGGGAACGGTTACTTTTTGAGGTTTTAATGGATCTCTATTAGAACTTGGTATTTTTACTATTTGAGGTCTGTTGCTGCTGTATGTATTTTCCATACGCACATCATAAATCAATTTTGCATCGCTGCCTAATTGTTTTACCAAAGCAACTCTTAATAATTTAATATAGTGTTCTTCTAACCACTCATAAAAAAATTTACTTGGAACTTGAATGGTTAATGCCTCTCCTGAAATTTTAACTGGCTTTATAGGTTCAAACCAAGTTTTATAGGCTTGTGGTTTTATGTTGTCCTTTATAAAAGTTAAACATTCATTCCAAACTATATCAGCGGTTAAAGTCATTTGCTATCGAGGGTACTTCTAGATTATTAAATTTGATTTAAAAAACATGCTTTTAAACCAACGTTTAGGGTTCTACAAAAGTGTGAATAAAATTCAGTATAAAAAAATGAATTTGCTATTGATTTATAATTATTTTTTGCGTAACATTATCGAAATTTATTGTTTAAATATTTTGAAAAAATTCTCAACAAAAATTAGAATTCGGTATTCTGAAACGGATCAAATGGGCGTAGTTTATCACGGAAATTACGCGCAGTTTTTTGAAATAGGACGAACCGAATGGCTACGCTCTTTAGGGGTTACATACAAAGATATGGAAAATAGTGGAATAATGATGCCCGTAATTTCTTTGAATTGTATTTTTAAAAAATCTGCACTCTATGATGATGTTTTAACAATCCATGTTTTTTTGAAAAAAAAGCCAATGGTTAAGATTGAATTTGATTATGAAATTATAAATCAAAACGAGGAATTAATTAGCACAGGAAACACCTCTTTAGCTTTCATTGATATGAAAAGAAATAAACCTACTCGATGTCCAAATTATTTATTAGAAAAATTGATGTTTTAAAAATATATCGAAGCCAATCTGTAACACACTAAATACCAGCAAAAAAGAATATTTCTAAAATAAATATCTTTATTTTTTACTGAATAAATTTATAATGATGTAGCTTAAATTAACACCAGTAAAATGAATTAAAATGAGTTCCTTTCAACTAAATTTTAATTCACCTCTTTAATTATTAGCTTGTATATGCTGTTGAAAATATCAAAAATACGTTGCGCCTCTTTTTTTCTAACAGCAATTACATATTGACATTCCAGCGCTAATTTTTGGCTCGTAATTTTAAGATTTCTCTCTTTAATTACTCGCATTACTTTGTTCATTAGATCGTACCCAAAATTTAATTGATACTGAATATCGATCGTTTTCTCTATAATATCAGAAGCTTCTAAAGCAAGTTTTGCAGAAGTTCTATACGCATGTATTAAACCACCAACACCTAGTTTTGTTCCTCCAAAATACCTTACTGATACCAGTAAAATATTAGTAACTTCAAAGGCTTGTATTTGACCATACATTGGCATTCCTGCTGAATTGTTGGGTTCGCCATCATCATTAGCACGAAAACGAATAGTATCTGTTCCAAATTGCCATGCATAGCAAAAATGACCTGCCGTATGATGTTTCTTTTTTAAAATTTCTAAGGAATGCTTTACATCATCCTCATTAAAAACAGGAAATGCATAGCCAAAAAACTTACTGTTTCTATCTTTAAATAGTGTTTCTACAGAAGGAACATCAATGGTTTTGTAGGTATCTTTTATTTCCATAGGCTATGCAAAAGAAACTAGAACAATACTAATTACTGCCAGAGCGATTCCCACCCAATTTTTTTTGATGAGTTTTTCTTTGAAAAATAATAAGGCAAAAATAGTGGTAAGAATTACAATCCCCACATTATTAATGGTGAATAACGTAGAACTTTCTATATCTGTTTTAAAAGCTTTTAATAAAAATTCCATCGAATAATAGTTGGGAACACCCAATACAATTCCACCTAAAATATTTTTCCAATGAAATTTAAATTTGCCATTTATTATTTGGACAATCAATACAAAAACACCTAAAACAAAGGCACAGCCAAAAATAGTGGCTAAAAACAGTGGCTCTTCACCATCAGAAACAGAGGTCATTTCTACATATTTCAATCCGGTATCTAGCAGGCCAGACCCTATAAAAAGCAGTAACGGAAAAAATAAATTTTTAAATTTAACGGTACTTGTATCGCTTTTTGCCGAGGACAAATACACCGCAATTAATGCCATTAAAATTCCTAAAACTTTTATAAAACCAAGGCCTTCATTGTATACTATAATTCCAAAAACAACAGGAATAACTACAGACATTTTACCCGCTACAGAAGCTACAGATAATCCGTTTCTCTGTGCAGTAATTCCCATAACATTAAAGATAGAAATAAACAAAAAACCCAAACAGAAAGCACCAAAAAACCAATTTTGTGAGGGTATTTCTATAATTGAAACCGCTGTATTTGAAGTGAATACACCAAAAGAAAATGCAATTATATAATTCACTATAATGGCCTGTAAGGTGTTAATTTTAAAAACATCAAACAGTTTAAAAATTACAAATAAAAAGCTAGAGACTAGAATGCTTAACACTAAATAAATCAAACTAAAAATTCTTTTCTGGTTAACAAATTAACAACATCTTCTTTACCAGGAATTAAATTCCACACCTTTACCCCTAGTTCTTTTGCTGCTTCTGTATTTTCTTTTAAATCATCTACAAATAAAGTTTCTTCTGCAAGTAAATTATTCTCCCGTAAAACAAACTCATAGATGTTTCTATCGGGTTTTCTAAAATTAATTTCATGTGATAAATAAAACTGCTCAAAACAACTTTTAAATGCTGTATATCGTTTCATTCCCCAATTATTTTTAATATGAGAAATGTGCAACTCATTGGTGTTGCTCAATAAAAAAAGTCGGTATTTAGTACTTTCTGACAGCTCTTTCAAAAAAGTTAGTCTTTTTTCTGGAAAATCTAATAAAATTGCATTCCAAGCAGAAACCAAATCATCTTTACCAATTGTACATTTTTGATGATAAAATTCTACAAAATCATCGGTAGAAATAAGTCCTTTTTCGTATTGATGATAAACACCAATCATTTCTTTAGAAATTTTAGTAACCCCTAATTTTGCCATTGCATTATATGTGGCTTGCTTGTCTAAATTGATGAAAATATCTCCAAAATCAAAAATTATATTCTTAATCATTCCTATACATTTTTAAAACATCATTTTTAATATTCTTTTCTGATGAGAGTTTTCCTGAAAAATTTGGTGGTTTTAATCCTGAATCCAACTCAATATTACCCCTAAAAACTCTTGCTTCATCCCATAGATTTTCATCAATAAAAGTTTGTAAGGTTGTTGCTCCTCCTTCTATAATTACAGATTGAATTTTATGCTTTTGTAAAACATTACAAATTTGACTTCCTAGATTTTTAGAAAAATCTATTGCCTCAAAAATTATATTTCCTCCTACTTCTTGAGCATTGTTTAAAGAGGCTGTACATACAATCGTCTTCCCGGTAGCATCAAAGACACGAGCATCCAAAGGAATTCTTAAATTTCTATCCAACACAATCCTAACAGGACTTTGACCAGACCAACTTCTAACATTTAATTGAGGGTTATCAGCAATAACCGTATTAGTTCCTACTAAAATGGCATGCTCTTCACTTCTCCATTTATGAACCAGTTGTTGAGAATAGTGGTTAGAAATCCAAATAGGCTTTTGTTCTTCTTTAAATTCTGGAGCAATATACCCCTCTTTTGTTACTGCCCATTTTAAAATAATATAAGGTCTTTTTTTATTTTGAACCGTAAAAAAACGCTTATGATGCTCTAAACAAGCCTCTTCTAAAACACCAACAAGCACATTAATTCCTGCATTTTTAAGCCGTTTAATTCCTTTGCCAGCAACTAAAACATTGGTATCTTCACATCCAATCACAACATTTTTAAATTGATGCTTTACCAATAAATCTGCACAGGGAGGTGTTTTGCCAAAATGAGAACAAGGTTCTAGAGTTACATATATTGTTGCTTCTTTTAAAAGTGCTTTGTCTTTAACTGAATTAATAGCATTTACTTCTGCATGGCTTTCTCCATAAGGCGAAGTAAACCCCTCTCCAATAATTTTATTTTGATAGACCACAACGGCTCCTACAGAAGGGTTTGGACGCGCAGTTCCAAGACCCTTTTTTGCTAATTGCAAACATCTTTGTATGTAAAATTTGTGATTGATACCTTGCGTTTAAAATTTAATTTCTTCCGTTTTATCAATAGGGTACACATTAGAAAATCCTAAAACTTTATATGTTAAATCTCCTTTAAATTGTACTTTAATAGACCTGTTTAAAATCGAATTCATCAATCCACCAATACCACTACTTTTGTTGTTTTCAATAACTTTATTGGCTGGAATAACAATATTCAGTGGGATTTCAAACGTTTCTCTTGCAGGTATTTCAAACTCCTCAGAAGACACATTTGCAATCTCTGCACCATTTAAAACAATTCTAATTCCTTCTGAAGAAATAGAACCTCCAACATCATTTGGATTTTTAAAAAAAGCCACTGCTTTTAAGCGAATTGTATCTGATCCAATAGAGACAACTTCTAAATTATCTACCTTTATAAAGACTGGTTTTTTATTAACAGCACAACTGCTAATCAACAAAAATAAAATAGAGAAATATACTAGGTTTTTCATTTACAAAAGTTTAAAATTTAATATCTTGCTACTGCAAAAATAAGCGAATAAATGACAACTGCAGGTTTTATCATTAGAGAAATTGAGCCAAAAGACAACTCTCAAATAGCAAAAGTAATTAGAGCCGTACTTATTGAATTGGATGTACCAAAAGTAGGCACTGCCTATGAAGACAAAGCAACTGATAAAATGTTTGAAAACTTTCAAAAAACAAGCTCAATTTATTACGTAATTGAGCATAAAAATACTGTGGTTGGTGGTGCCGGAATTGCTAAACTAGACAACTTTAAAGGCAATACCTGTGAGCTTCAAAAAATGTATTTCTTACCAATTACAAGAGGAAGAGGTTTGGGATCTAAACTAATAGAAACCTGTTTAGAAAAAGCAAAATTACTAGGGTATAAAAATTGTTATTTAGAAACCATGCCTTACATGCATGCAGCAAAAGCGTTGTATAAAAAAAATGGTTTTGTTAACTTAGAAAAACCCATGGGAGATACAGGCCACTATTCTTGTAATGTATGGATGCTAAAACAGTTCTAAAAAACAAACTAAATTTATGGTTTTAAAAGAGTTTAAAGAAGCATTCTCAAAACAACTTTCAGAAAAATATCCGAAAACAGAAATAGATACATTTTTCTTTATTTTGGTTGAAGAATATTTAGATTTACAGAGAATTGATACGGTTTTAAAACCAGAGTTTTTAATAACCACAAACAAACTATCACTTCTAAATTCAGCGCTACAAAGATTGCAAAATGAAGAACCCATACAATACATTTTAGGAAAAACAGAATTCTATGGCTTTTCGTTTTTAGTGAATAAAAACACGCTTATTCCCAGACCAGAAACAGAAGAATTGGTTGAAACTATCTTAGAAGGAGCAAATGCGTTTAAAGCGCTACAAATTTTAGATATCGGAACCGGAAGCGGATGTATTCCTATTTCTTTAGCAAAAAAACTACCAAAGGCAACTATTTTTGCTATTGATGTTTCCAAGGAAGCCTTGGCTATTGCAAAACAGAATGCATCACGAAACAATGTTGCTATTAATTTTCTTCAAGAAGATATTTTAAAAACAGAAATATTAGCTCAAAAATTTGATATCATTGTTTCAAATCCACCTTATGTAAGAGCCTTAGAAAAAGTAGCAATTAAAAACAACGTTCTTGCAAATGAGCCGCATCTAGCCTTATTTGTAGAAGATAACAATCCACTTATTTTTTATGATAAAATTGCAAATTTAGCAAAGAAATACCTACGTAAAAATGGCATGCTATACTTCGAAATAAATGAATACTTAGGCAAAGAGATGATCGATTTACTAGTCCTAAAAGGTTTTAAAGACATTCAACTAAAAAAAGACTTATTTGGTAAAGATCGCATCCTAAAGGCTTCTATTTAATGATGATAATTTGGGGTGTAAAGTTTCAATCTATATTAGATATCTATGGTCTAAAAGTATAAAAAACTATTCCACAACTTCTAAAGGATGGTATATTTTTACGGCATTCTTTAAGACTTCTTCTTTGTCTAGCGTCATTTTTTTAAGTTTTTTATTGGCAAACAACTCCATTTGTGAAGTAGCATGTTCATCGCCTGTATTTGCATTAGAACCGTAAGAGTTTATGGTCTCAATTTCTACACCATTTTCACCAAACCTAGCCAGTTCTATGTAAGATTCACCGGCAAATGCCCGATAAGTCCCATCGGCTTGCTTTTTGCTATAGATAGCGGCTAAAACATCTGGTGCACCGCCAATAGGAAGCGATACATTACCTCGGGTATGTTTTTGAAATTCGCCCAATTTTACTTCCAAACTACCAAATTTAGAGAGCAACTCTTCTTTTGCCTTCGCAATACCATAAACGCAATCTTCTATGGTTACCGTTCCATAACGAACAATTCTATGTTCTTCTTTTCTCTTTTCATCAAGATGCATATAAGACAATATAAACAAAGGAGCTATAGTGTTGTCTTTGGTTGATGTTCGATTCCATTTTTTTAAGAGTACAATAGCGTCTGCAATTTCTGGGTATCGTTGCTCGTTTAAATGTAGCATTATTTCTAAGTTGGTTGCCTGGGGTGTTCTTAATTTCGAGGGATATTGACTATCGTATTTTATCTTTTTAAAATCGGTGTATGAAATGGAGTCGTACTGAGTCATTAATTCTAAAAACCTTGAACTTCTATTGTTCTCTAGTCCAACACTTTGGTAGCCCATTATTTTATTTAAATTGGTTTCTTTTGGGTTGTTTAAGCTGTCTGATGCAGAAAAAGGAGAATTGTTGGTATTAAAAACAAAACCACTTGTAGGATTTAGTACTTGAGGCAAACTATCTAAGGGAATAATCTCTGAACCCCACAAGGTCTTCGAAGTATTTCCTGGTAATACTTTTTGCCAATCATACTCCGGGTTTCTCAAAGGAAAGCGTCCGTTGCTAATAAAGAAAATGGTGTCCTCTTTATCTGCATAAACAATGTTTAAAGAAGTTAACCCACGTATTTCGAGTGCTTTTTTAAATTCCTTAAAATTTGTAGCTTTGTTCATCCGGTACCATTGCTCTGCCATTTTTATACTTTTTCCTACCATAAATCGCCATGCAAACACCCCATCATCTGTCATAAATGTAGGACCGTACACACTTTTATAAATTGTTCTGAACACAGGTATTTTAATGGGACCTAATAATTGTAACCAAGAAGTATATTTCTTTTCTTCAAGGGGCAACCAAGCACCATCAAACTCATAAAGATTTGTATTGGTAGGATGCATTTCTAATTGATATACATCCGAAAAATCGGCATGGTTTACTGTATGAGACCATCCTAAATATTCATTTACTCCATGAAAAATACAGATACCTCCTGCAAATGTACCTCCTAAGATGTTCAACCCTTCTTCAGAGATTAAATGCGCTTCGTACCAAGAATACCATCCTTCCAAAGGTTGGTGAGAATTAATTGCCAAATAGGTTTTACCGTCTGTGGTGCTGGTCTTAGAAAAAGCAAATGAATTAGATCCTTTGGGAACCTCTGATTTTAAATCTCTAATAATACCACCCTCTAGAATTTTCATTAAGTCTTTTCCCGCATGAGAAACCTCTAAATTACCAAGCAAATAACCCGTAATAATATCTGACCCTTGTAAAGGGAAAATAGCATCTAAAATAACTTTTTCAGGATGTATTTTTGCATAATTATTTACTGCTTTTACAAAGCTTTCTAGGTATACTTTAAAATCACCTCTTACATCATTGGCATATTTTTGTTCGGCAATTTCTCTTAAACCCATAAATTTAATGGCAAAATCTGCCGTAATGCCTTCCTTTCCTTTAATCTCTCCAAGGAGGCCTTTACAAGCAGCCATTAATTCTTGTAGGGTATTAAAATCATCTTCACATTGTGCCCAGGCCAATCCATAAGCAACACCGGCGTCTGTTTTTGCAATAATATGGGGTACTCCAAAAGAATCTCTTGCTATTTGTATTTTTGAAACCTCTGTAAATCTTGGTTTTTCTGAACAAGAAATTAAGAATAAAAAACAAGCGATATAGACTAATTTATGCATGGTATAGGGTTTATGGTAAATATACTAAGAAGTTTGGATTTGACTTTTTAGTACTTCAAAATTTAGAAACTGATTTGTACAAAAACATAAAAATGCTTTTGCAAGACCAAAAAACCTTAAAAACACAGCAACATTTTAAAAGTTATCATGTTAAAAGTAAGTTTTACACTAGCAATAAGGTGTTTTAAACGCCTAATTCATATATCTAAAAAATAGCATAAAATTATGTGTTATTGTAGCATTTAGATTTTATAAACTTTTAAAGATTAGAGATACTTACAACTTTAAAACTGCCTTTTCGTAAAAAATTGGGTTTTACACCATTTCTAAAAAACATCAAATTTAGGGGACTACTAAAAAACCAAAAACACTCCTAACAGCAGTTAATGTATTGGTTTGGTGAAAATGAGTATCATTTTGTTTAATTACAAAAAAAAATAACACCAGTCAATAGGTACTAGACCCTATTGTCTAATAATATTTAAAAAGATAATTTTGATACAAATAATTTATAACCATAAATAATAATGTACAAGTTATCACAAATTTTAAAAATTATACAGCTTTTTATTTTATTGCCATTTGAAATTTCTAGAGGTTCTAAAAAAAGAGCTTACATCAGAATAAAAAAAATAATGATCTCTGCTAATTTATTGTAGATGTTTAGAAATTACAAAAACAAAATCTAAAAATTACTTTATATTTAAAAATCAATTCAAATTTAGTAGAAGAAACTAAATAACTTTTCAAAAATACTTTATGAATTACGAACCCATACGTAATTTATGTAGGATAGTACGTAGTGTAAAACGTCTTTATAAGATTTAGTTTTACATCGTAACAATCAAAAAAGAAAACTCTAGTGACTACCCTTTTTCTTGTCGGTTTTAATTTTAAACCAACCATTCAAGCTAAGGTTGATATTAAAAAAACACACACTGTATTCTTGTACTAATTAATATTTTTTTTTGAAAATAAAAAAAACAAAAACATAAGTACAAATACCTGATTTAACGTTTTTTAACAAAACTTAATTTATATTAATATTACCATGGCTAAACTTTAAAACCTATGAAAACTTTTTTACCCTATAGAAAACAAAAAACCCCACTCCTTATTTATTTTTAATCCGTAACTATTTATTATTATTTTTCTAAAAAAACACCTCTAAAACCTTTGGTATTTCAAAGATTTCAGTTCAAGTAGAATGTATCCATTTATAATAATTTTGAATCCCCCAATTTTGAGTTACAATAAAAAAATATGGTTTCTAGTTATAATTTTTAATATTCTTTTTTTTCAAAAAAACAATGCTAAAAATAATTATGAAAACCAAAAAAATAAAAATCAGCAAGTAGAATTTACATTGTTTTACAATCAAATTGATACGAATAACTTTGATAAAAACATACTAGGTGCAGATTTTAAAACAATGCCGAAAAGTAATAGCTTTGGATTTAATAATGGTAAATATTGGTTAAAATTAATTGTAAATAAAACAGTAAGTAATAAAAATTTAGTTGCTTATATACCAACACACAATATCGGTAAAATTGACATTTATCAAAATATAAATAACCAATTAAAATATATTTCGTCGACAGGAAATGATGTTGCTGTAGATAAACTTCCCGTAAATTATAAGTTCCCAGTTTTTAAAATTAATACGAGTAATACAGACGAGTTAATACTGTATTTAAAAGTAAATTTTCCTAAAGAAGCAAATTTCCCATTAAAGATTATACCAGAGAAAAGTTTTATCTCTTATGTTTCCAACAAGCAAATAGTAAACAGTATTTACTATGGATCTTGTGTAATAGTCATTTTTTTTAATTTCCTTTTCTTTTTAAAATTTAAAGACAAAAGCTACTTATTCTACCTGCTTTTTATTAGTTCTCTAATGTTTATTTTTTTACTATATGATGGTTCATTAATAACTCTTTTTAGAGGCAATTCTTTTTATTATAAAATAGAAGTTTTCACTCATATATCTGCTGCAGTTTGGTTTTTATTATTTTCTGTAAATTTTTTAAATCTTAAGAAAAAGCATCCTATTTTTACTAAAATACTCTACTTATTTCCAATAGTAATAACTATTTTATATACATTTTACTTTGCTTCTAATAAGTATATAATATGTGCTATTGCCGACGCTTTCGGAATAATGCTTTTGCCTATTTTATGGTCATTTGGCATTTATTACATAAGAAAAATACCCTATGCTAAGTTTTATGTGTTTGGCTATGTATTGTTAATTCCCTTGGCAGTGTATTTTATGATTGGCTTTCCTTTTGGTTTTTGGGAGGTAAACGGTGAGATGTTAATTATAAAAATTTCAAGTTGGTTAGACATGTTTGTTTTCACCTATGCACTTAGCTTAAAAATGAAAAATAATATAGATAAAAATGATAAAAAAATAATAGAGCTTCAAAACCAATTACAAACTTATGAAACCAACTCATCTTCAAAAAGTATACCTAAATTAATAGACTCTTATTTTAACCTTCTTAAAGAAAATAAACTAATCACTCAACCACTAACCTTAAGAGAACTAGATATTTTAAAATCAATTTGTGAAGGTCTTAATAATACTGAAATTAGCAAGCAACTATTTATTTCAAAAAATACAGTAAAATATCACATTCGTAACATTTATACTAAAGCTGATGTAAACAGCAGAACTGAATTAAAAGAAAAATTATTTAATAATAATAATAATATTAAAATCATTGAAAATCAGTTAGTTAACACTTAAGGGTAGGAAAAACTACCCACCTCTTTTTAGGAAAGAGCTGTTTTAATCACGAGTTTTACAGGTGTATCAAAGTGAATAAAGAACCCTGTTTTTAAAACCATAAAAACACTTGATTTTGGTTTTTAGATTTTTTAAAATGAAATCTTCATTTGCTTTAATAAGAAACAAAACCAACGAAACTAACTAAAAGTACTACCCCTCTAGTACTTTGTAAATTTTTATGAAAAATGAATTTATCTCCATTACCTCAAAGAGCAAACCCTAGCAATTGTCCTGAAAATTTTATTCTTTTTGTACCCCCCATTTAACGTTATGTGAAAATAACTTTAAATAGATATTTATCCAGACATATATTAACAACTAAAATTACGAACAAAAATTACTCATTAGGTACATACCCCCGATTTTAAAAACAGGTATTTATCGCAGCTGTTTTAGTTATATACTTGTATGAAAATCAATTGTATAGAAAAAAAATCACAATATTACTAACCAAACTTAATTATTATGTGCAAAAACAACTTTTTAAAAAATGTCCACTTTGTATTGACATTATTTTTTTCAATTACACTTTCTGCTCAGTCAGGGTCCGAAGTTCCAAAAAACTGGATAGTTCTCGAAGAAGCTGATTCTCATTATGATGTTTCAAATAGCTCCTTAATTCATAAAACAAACTCGACAATACATTTATTGAAACCTATTCTTTCAAAAGTTTCATCAGTGCATGGTGAGTATCAGAGTGATTTAGGGACAGCAAATATTAATAAAGACATGTTAATCGAACTTGACAAAGATAATCCTCTTAAAAATTCTTATCAAGCAAGCATTAAAGATCTTAATATTATTGACGAAAATACAGCAAATGAGCTTTTTAGTGGTTTTATGGACAATCTTGTAAGTTTTGTAGTTGATTTTGATAAAAATTTAGTCAAAATTAATATCAAGATTACCTATGTTTCTGAATGGAACATAGATAATTGGAATGAGTTTTTCAAGCAGAAATCAAAAAATTACATAACTATTAAAAATTGAAATCATGAAAAAACATTTTATTTGTATAAAAGTTTTATTTTTTTTAAACTTAATGTCCTTCAGTAATATATTTGCTCAGCAAGTAGGTAATGATGCTTTTCTAAAGGGGCAATATTTAGAGGTTGGTATTGCGAAAAGCGGAAGCTTCGGTACCGAAGGTATAGCACCTTCAGGATACAATGCTAATGTTAATGGTAAGTTGGGTTTTGTAGCTGATCCTGCTCGTGATGGATTTAATGTTGGAAGCCCATCATATACTGGTGATTTTTTCCTTCCGGGTAGTCCAGAAGAAGGTTGGGGTCTAACAATTAATGGTGCAGACTATTTTAATGGAACAAGAGTATCTAGACAAGATATTGCTGGTAGTATCGTAAATTATTCTAACACCGCTACAGATGTATCAGCCACATGGACAGGAAACAAAAATGGTCTTGAAATCACGCAGACTGTTTCATTCCCAAAAAACGCCTTGTATTTTATTATTCAAGTAAAAATTAAAAACACCTCAACCAGCACAGTTCCAGGAATTTACTATATGAGAAATGTAGACCCTGATAATGAACAACGTTGGGGAGGTGGATATTCAACTAGGAATTCTATTATACAGCAGCCTCCAAATTCAAATTGTAATACTGGATTGGTAGAAGCTGTTGGTACCAATTTTGGTATGTATCTTGGGTTGGGTACCAAGGATGCCAGAGCAAAGGTAACATTCGGTGGTTTTGCAAACAGAAGTGCAAGTAACATCTGGAATGGAGTTAGTTTAAGTCAATCAGGATCATTAACTGCAGATCAAGCTATTTCTATTGCATATAATATTGGTAATCTTGCTCCAGAACAAGAAACTAAATTGACATATGCTTATGTTCTAGGTCAAGATGAGTTGACTGATGCATTAGATGCTACTGCTGAAGCGAAGTTTTTCGCTGGTGAAGTAGACATTACATCTGAAGATTCATATACTAATTGCCCAGGTAATCAAGTAACATTAAGTGTTAGCAATATTAATAATTATACTTGGACATGGTCTGGAGGAGATCTTAGTCCTACATCAGGTTCCTCAGTTATTGTGAATCCAGAATCTAATACTGTGTATACAGTGGTAGGCAATCCAATTTCTTCATCAAGTACTTGTGGTTTTGGCACCATTACAAGAAGTATTACCGTAAATGTGATGGATGAAATAGAACCTCAGGTGTTTACTAAACCAATAACAATAACTTTAGATGAAAATGGGTATGCTAGTATTACAGGTTCAGACATAAATGATGAGAGTAACGATACCTGTGGCATTTCTAGTATAGTGGCTAGTAAAACCTCATTTGATTGTTCTAATATAGGTCCAAATACGGTAAGCTTAACAGTAACGGATGTCAATGGTAATTCAGCGTCAGCAGATGCAATTGTAACGGTAGAAGATGCGACTACTCCAGTGGCAATTACTCAAGACATTACGGTGCAATTAGATGTGAATGGAGTGGCAAATATTCTGCCTTCAGATATAGACAATGGTTCTAATGATGCCTGTGGTGTTACTCTAGCGGTAAGTCAATCTAACTTTGATTGTTCTCATGTGGGTGCAAATACTGTGACCTTAACAGTAACAGATGCCAATGCAAATGTTTCTACAATAGATGCCACTGTAACCGTAGAAGATGCGACTGCTCCAGTAGCAATTGCTCAAGAAATTACGGTGCAATTAGATGTGAATGGAGTGGCAAGTATTCTGCCTTCAGATATAGACAATGATTCTAATGATGCCTGTGGTGTGACTCTAGCGGTAAGTCAATCTGACTTTGATTGTTCTCATGTGGGTGCAAATACTGTGACCTTAACAGTAACTGATTCAAATACAAATGTTACAACAATAGATGCAATCGTAACTGTTGAAGATAATATTGCACCAGTAGCAATTGCTCAAGACATTACGGTGCAATTGGATGTGAATGGAGTGGCAAGTATTCTGCCTTCAGATATAGACAATGGTTCTAATGATGCCTGTGGTGTGACTCTAGCGGTAAGTCAATCTGACTTTGATTGTTCTCATGTGGGTGCAAATACTGTGACCTTAACAGTAACAGATGCCAATGCAAATGTTTCTACAATAGATGCCACTGTAACCGTAGAAGATGCGACTGCTCCAGTAGCAATTGCTCAAGACATTACGGTGCAATTAGATGTGAATGGAGTGGCAAGTATTCTGCCTTCAGATATAGACAATGGTTCTAATGATGCCTGTGGTGTGACTCTAGCACTAAGCAAAGTAGACTTTGATTGTTCTAATGTGGGTACCAACACAGTAACTTTAACAGTAACGGATGCCAATGCAAATGTTTCTACAATAGATGCCATTGTAACCGTAGAAGATGCGACTGATCCAGTAGCAATTGCTCAAGACATTACGGTGCAATTAGATGTGAATGGAGTGGCAAGTATTCTGCCTTCAGATATAGACAATGGTTCTAATGATGCCTGTGGTGTGACTCTAGCACTAAGCAAAGTAGACTTTGATTGTTCTAATGTGGGTGCAAACACAGTAACCTTAACAGTAACTGATTCAAATACAAATGTTACAACAATAGATGCAATCGTAACTGTTGAAGATAATATTACTCCAGTAGCAATCGCTCAAGACATTACGATTCAATTAGATGTAAATGGAGTGGCGAGTATCGTGCCTTCAGATATAGACAATGGTTCTAATGATGCCTGTGGTGTGACTTTAGCACTAAGCAAAGTAGACTTTGACTGTTCTCATGTGGGTGCAAATACAGTAACTTTAAAAGTTACAGATGCTAATACAAATGTTTCTACAATAGATGCCATTGTAACGGTAGAAGATGCGACTGCTCCGGAAGCAATTGCTCAAGACATTACGGTGCAATTGGATGTGAATGGAGTGGCAAGTATCGTGCCTTCAGATATAGACAATGGTTCTAATGATGCCTGTGGTGTGACTTTAGCACTAAGCAAAGTAGACTTTGATTGTTCTCATGTGGGTGCCAATACAGTAACCTTAACAGTAACAGATGCCAATGAAAATGTTTCTACAATAGATGCCATTGTAACCGTAGAAGATGCGACTGCTCCAGTAGCAATTGCTCAAGACATTACGGTGCAATTAGATGCAAATGGAAACGCAAGCATTACAGCAGCTCAGTTAGACAACGATCGAACGATGCCTGTGGCATTGCTAGTATAGTAATTAGTAAAACTTCATTTGACTGTTCTAATACGGGTCTAAATACAGTAACCTTAACAGTAACAGATGCCAATGAAAATGTTTCTACAATAGATGCAACAGTAACCATAGAAGATACCATTGCTCCAGTAGCAGTTGCTCAAAACATTACGGTGCAATTAGATGTGAATGGAGTGGCAAGTATTCTGCCTTCAGATATAGACAATGGTTCTAATGATGCCTGTGGTGTGACTCTAGCGGTAAGTCAATCTGACTTTGATTGTTCTCATGTGGGTGCAAATACTGTGACCTTAACAGTAACAGATGCAAATACAAATGTTTCTACAATAGATGCCATTGTAACCGTAGAAGATGCGACTGATCCAGTAGCAATTGCTCAAGACATTACGGTGCAATTAGATGTGAATGGAGTGGCAAGTATTCTGCCTTCAGATATAGACAATGGTTCTAATGATGCCTGTGGTGTGACTCTAGCACTAAGCAAAGTAGACTTTGATTGTTCTAATGTGGGTGCTAATACAGTAACCTTAACAGTAACAGATGCCAATGCAAATGTTTCTACAATAGATGCCATTGTAACCGTAGAAGATGCGACTGATCCAGTAGCAATTGCTCAAGACATTACGGTGCAATTAGATGTGAATGGAGTGGCAAGTATTCTGCCTTCAGATATAGACAATGGTTCTAATGATGCCTGTGGTGTTACTTTAGCACTAAGCAAAGTAGACTTTGATTGTTCTAATGTGGGTGCTAATACAGTAACTTTAACAGTTACAGATGCCAATGCAAATGTTTCTACAATAGATGCCATTGTAACCGTAGAAGATGCGACTGCTCCAGTAGCAATTGCTCAAGACATTACGGTGCAATTAGATGCAAATGGAAACGCAAGCATTACAGCAGCTCAGTTAGACAACGGATCGAACGATGCCTGTGGCATTGCTAGTATAGTAGTTAGTAAAACTTCATTTGACTGTTCTAATACGGGTCTAAATACAGTAACCTTAACAGTAACAGATGCCAATGAAAATGTTTCTACAATAGATGCAACAGTAACCATAGAAGATACCATTGCTCCAGTAGCAGTTGCTCAAAACATTTCTATAGATTTAGATGCAACAGGCAATGCAACAATCACTCCTGAGATGATAGACAGTGGGTCTTCAGACAATTGTTCTTTCACAACATCTTTAGATATGGTAAACTTTACGTGTGCTAATATTGGTATAGAAAACACGGTAACTTTAACGGTAACCGATGCAAGTGGAAACTCAGCATCTACAACCGCAATGGTAACTGTAAATGATGTTACGCTACCAACAGTACTAACACAAGCAATTACAGTCTCTTTGGATGAAAACGGAGAAGGCACTACTACTGCACAAGCAATAAACAATGGCTCAAACGATGCCTGTGGAATTGCTTCTATAGCAATAGACATTGCTTCTTTTGATTGTTCTAATTTAGGTGAGAACACAGTAACTTTAACTGTTACTGACAACAACGGAAACACAGCCTTAGAACAAGCAATTGTAACTGTTGTAGATACCATTGCGCCTATAGTTGGAACTCGAAATATATCTGTAGAATTGGATGCTAATGGTGCTGCAACAATAACACCAGAAGATGTTTTATTATTAACAGAAGATGATGTTGTAAGAGGAGACCAATGTACTGTTAGCGCAGCTAAACATCATGCAATGTATTTAAGCAACTATGGCAATGCAAACAATTATCATAAAGCTGATGCTAAAGAAGAAAATGATGCTATTCTTAAGAATGAGGATATTGTTCAACATGATGATGATAATCAAGAAAGACATCATAGAAGAAGTGCTCGATTTATTTTTGATCAAAACCAAGGAAGCTTGGTTAAAAATTTAGATGGTACAGCAACCGTTACAGGAACCTTAGTAAATACTAAAAACCCTAACGATAAATGGATTGTTACCTTAGACTTAGAAAATGCAAGAAACTGGACAGAATGGTCTGCTCTTGGAAGACGTTATAAAGGCAATAGATGGAGAACTGGATCTAAATATAAAGATTGGATGTATTATGAAATGGCAGAAGGGAGTAAGATTACAGGAGCAGGAATAAATGCGGGTAAAGAAACAATGATATATCACGCACCTTCTAACAAAAGATATGGCTTCCAAGTAGGTGATGGTGCTAACTTACAAAACGCTAATTTAGGATTAAGCGGATGGTTCTACTATAAAAACAGACGTGGTAGATGGGCTCAAGGAGACTTTAATTTAGACATTACAGATTGTGACAAGTTGCCTGTTCCAGACGGAACTATACTAACTAGCGACAACTGTAGTATAGAAAGTTACTCCTTAGATATGGATACCTTTGGTTGTGATGATTTAGGTGAAAATATTGTAAATGTATCGGTAACAGACCAAAGTGGAAATACAACAACAAAACCTGTTACAATTACAGTCTTAGGAGATAAACCAAAAGTTAGTATACAAGACTTTACTTTAGCTCATGGTCAAAAGAAAAATACAATTTTCTTGGGATACAAAGAAAGTGTTCACCTATGTCCAGTAGTTACAGGTGGTAAAGGGTTTACCTATGAATGGACAGACGAAAATGGAACTGTTTTCTCTAATGAAAGATTACCGAAAGTAAGTCCTAAATTTACAACAACGTACACTGTTACTGTAACAAACTCTAATGGATGTGCTACTTCTGACTCAATTGAAGTATGTGTGATAGATGCTAGAGCTAGCAAAAATCAGTATGGATATAAAGAACGTCATGGCCATCACGGGCATCATGGGAATAAAGATAAAGTGAAAATTTGTACACGTCAAAAGAAGCATGGAACTATCGTTTACAAAGAAGTTGATGTGAAGAAGTCTTATGTTGATTACTATTTAAGAAGAGGTGCTACAATAGGTGGTTGTAATGCTACTTGTATCACTGAAGACGATATCGTAATTGAACCAGCTGTAGAACTATCTTTATACCCGAATCCTTCAGAAGGAATATTTAATGTAGAAGTTAAAAATTTAGAAAAAGATGCAACTGTTCTACTTTACAATATTTACGGAAGAATTATACAAAGAAAATATATTAGAGTACGATACGGACAAAATAAAGTACGAATGGGCTATTATAGACTCAGAGAAGGTGCTTATATTGTGAAGGTATTAACAGATGGAAATATTTTTACAAAAACAATGCTAATACAAAGATCACAGCACTGATAAGTAATTTATTTCATGATTTAGATAGAGATTAGGGGCTCTGTCTAAAAAATAAAAACAGGTTAAGAATTATTCTTAATCTGTTTTTTAATTTACCTATTTTTGTACTATGATTAAAGAAATTCAAATTCGAGTAAATTTAATTGAAGAACGCAAAGAAAATATTCTTTTGTACAAAGCTTCTAAAAAATTAGGCCTTGATAAAAAAGAAATTTCCGCAGTAAAAGTTCTTCGAAAATCAATAGATGCTCGAAAAAAAGAAATCATCTTTAATTATAAAGTTGCTGTATATATCCAAGAAACCATTCCAGAAGAATCTGAATATCATTTTGACTATAAAGAAGTCTCTAAGGCTAAAGAAATTCATATTATTGGATTTGGACCTGCTGGCATGTATGCTGCATTGCGTTGTATTGAATTAGGATACAAACCTATTGTTTTAGAACGTGGAAAAAATGTACAAGACAGAAGAAGAGATTTAAAAGCAATTAACCAAGAACATATTGTTAATGAAAACTCTAATTATTGCTTTGGAGAAGGAGGTGCAGGAACCTATTCTGATGGAAAATTATACACCCGAAGTTTAAAACGTGGCGATGTTCGGCGAATCTTTGAAAACCTTGTTTTTCATGGAGCTACAGAACAAATTTTAATTGATGCACACCCACATATTGGAACCAATAAGCTACCAAAGATTATTCAAAATATTCGTGAAACCATTTTAAAATTTGGTGGTGAAATTCATTTTGAAACCAAAGTTGAAGAATTTATCATTAAGAAAAATAAAATACAAGCAATTCAAATACAAAATGGATCGGAAATAACGGTAAATTCTGTTATTTTGGCAACAGGCCATTCTGCAAGAGATGTCTATGAATTATTACATAAAAATAAAATAGCGTTAAAAGCAAAGTCTTTTGCAATGGGCGTTCGTGTAGAACATCCGCAAGAAATAATAGATCAAATTCAATATCATTGTCCTGGTGAACGAGACGAATTATTACCCGCTGCAGCCTACAGTTTAGTGCATCAAGCAAACAATAGAGGTGTGTATTCTTTTTGTATGTGCCCCGGAGGATTTATTGTCCCTGCAGCAACCGCAAATGGTGAAATTGTTGTAAACGGAATGTCGCCATCTCGAAGGAATAATAAATTTGCAAATTCAGGAATTGTAGTTGAATTAGATATTGATAAAGATTTTAAAAAATATGAAGAATTTGGAGCTTTAAAAGGTTTAGAGTTTCAAAAAGATTTAGAAAAAATAGCATTTTATGCTGGCGGAAGAACACAAACAGCTCCTGCGCAAAGATTGGTCGATTTTGTGGATGGAAAAATTTCGAAGGATTTAAATGAAACCTCCTATCAACCAGGATTAAAATCGGCTCCACTACACTCTCTTTTACCAAAAATTATTGGTAGTAGACTGCGTAAAGGTTTTGCTGCATTTGGAACTAAAATGCATGGTTATTATACAAACGAAGCAAATATTGTTGGAGTAGAATCTAGAACTTCATCTCCTGTTAACATTCCAAGAAAAGAAAATTTAGAACATACACAAATAGAAGGTTTATTTCCTTGTGGAGAAGGAGGTGGCTATGCTGGTGGTATTGTATCTGCTGCTATGGATGGAGAACGATGTGCAGAAGCAGCTATAAGCTTAATGAAATAAAAAAATGATACTTAATTCTACTTTAGAACATTTAAATTCTTCTCTTGCAGGAGAAGTCCTTTTCGATAATTTACACAAAACGTTATATGCTACAGATGCCTCTGTATATAGGAAAATTCCTCTTGCAGTTGCATTTCCAAAAAATAAAAAAGACATTACTCTTTTAATTGATTTTGCTACGCAAAACAAAACGACCTTAATACCAAGAACAGCAGGAACCTCTTTAGCAGGACAATGTGTTGGAGATGGAATTATAGTCGATGTTTCTAAATATTTTACAAATATTCTTCTTTTTGATGAGCAGCAAAAAACAATTACTTTAGAACCAGGTGTTGTTAGAGATTCTTTAAATGTTTTTCTAAAACCTTATGGACTGTTTTTTGGCCCTAACACCTCCACTTCTAACCGGTGTATGATGGGCGGCATGGTTGGTAACAACTCCTCTGGAAGCACTTCTATTAAATACGGAGTAACCCGAGATAAAGTTTTAAAAATTGATGCTGTTTTAAGCGATGGAAGTACCGCAGTTTTTAAAGAAATAACCTCAGAAGAATTCGTACAAAAAACAAAAGAAAACTCGCAAGAAGGTAAAATATACAAATCAATTTATAGAGAGCTGTCTTTAGAAGAAAATCAACAAGAAATAAAAGAACAATTCCCAAAAGAAATTATCCATAGAAGAAATACTGGATATGCTGTAGATGAATTGTTAACTTCTGATTTATTTGGTGGAACAGAACCCACTATAAACATTGCAAAATTCTTATCTGGTAGTGAAGGTACGCTGGCTTTTTCTACTTCAATTACTTTGCAATTAGATAATGTGCCTCCCACAGAAAGTATTATGGTATGTTCTCATTTTACAAGTATTAATGAGAGTTTATTAGCCACCGTTACTGCAATGAAGCATAGTTTGTACAATTGTGAATTGATGGATAAAACCATTTTAGATTGCACTAAAAATAATAGAGATATTTCTAAAAATAGATTCTTTTTACAAGGAGACCCTGAAGCCGTTTTAATGTTAGAAGTATCTGCAAACACTATTGAAGAAGCTGAAATTTTAGCAGACCATTTAATTGCTGATTTAAAGAAAAACAACTTCGGATATCATCATCCAAAAGTTTACGGAAACGATATTGCAAAAGTTCATTATTTACGAAAAGCAGGTTTGGGTTTGCTAGGAAATATGGTGGGTGATAAAAAAGCAGTTGCCTGTATTGAAGACACAGCTGTTGCGCTAGAAGATTTGCCAAATTATATTGAAGAGTTTACCCAAATTATGGATACATACCAGCAAAGTGCTGTCTATTATGCCCATGCTGGAGCTGGAGAACTTCATTTACGCCCTATTTTAAACTTAAAGAAAAAGGAAGATGTAGTATTATTTAGAAAAATTACCACAGAAACAGCAGCCTTAGTTAAAAAATATAAAGGTTCTTTTAGTGGAGAACATGGCGATGGAATTGTACGTGCAGAATTTATTCCGTTAATGATTGGCGAACAAAACTACCAACTCTTAAGACGAATTAAAAAAGCTTTTGATCCAAATAATGTTTTTAATAAAGGCAAAATTACGGATGCTTTTTCTATGGATAAAAACTTGCGTTATGAAGTGGATAGAAAAGAGCCAGAAATAAAAACCATTCAAGATTTTTCTGATAGTGAAGGAATTCTAAAATTAGCTGAAAAATGCAACGGTTCTGGAGATTGCAGAAAACCTGTTGAAGCTGGTGGAACAATGTGCCCAAGTTACAGAGCTACAAAAAACGAAAAAGAGACCACCAGAGCGAGAGCAAATACGTTGCGCGAATTTTTAACAAATTCTGAAGAGGCAAATAAGTTTAATCACAAAGAATTAAAAGAAGTTTTTGATTTGTGTTTAAGCTGTAAAGCATGTGCTTCAGAATGCCCAAGCAATGTAGATATTGCGACCATGAAAGCAGAGTTTTTATACCAATATCAAGAAACAAACGGCTATTCTTTTCGAAGTAAATTATTTGCAAACAATGTAAAATACAACAAACTAGGAAGTATTGCTCCTTCAATTACAAATTTGGTTTTAAGTACCTCTTTAGCGAAATCTGTTATGGGTGTTGCTCAAAAAAGAAGTGTACCAAAATTAGCATCAAAGACATTAAAGAGTTGGTATAAAAAACAGGCAAAATCAAAAAACACTAAAATTGTTTATTTATTTTGTGATGAGTTTACTAATTTTTACGATGTAGAAATTGGTAAAGATGCCTTCTACCTACTAGAAAAATTAGGCTATAGTTTACAAATTATAGATCATGAGGAATCTGGAAGAAGTTTTATTTCTAAAGGATTTTTAAAGGAGGCAAAGTCTGTTTGTAATTTAAACATTGAAACCTTTAAAAATATAATAACTGAAGAAACTCCTTTGATTGGTGTTGAGCCCTCTGCAATTTTAACTTTTAGAGACGAGTATATTCGTTTAGCAGACGATAAAAAATCCGCAGAAAAAATTGCTAAAAATGTTTTTACTTTTGAGGAGTTCTTAGCAAAAGAAAACGAAAAAGGAAATTTAGATACTTCTGTTTTTACTTCAGAGGCAAAGACATTAAAAATTCACGGTCATTGTCATCAAAAAGCATTGTCTGGAACGCATGCAAGTTTTCAAATTTTAAATATTCCAGAACACTATTCTGTAACCATTATAAGTTCAGGGTGTTGCGGAATGGCTGGTTCTTTTGGTTATGAAAAAGAACACTATGATGTTAGTATGCAAGTGGGGGAAGACACCTTATTTCCAAAAGTAAGAAATTATAGTACTGATACAGAAATTGTAGCTGCAGGAACGAGTTGTAGACATCAAATTTTTGATGGAACAAAACGCCTTGCAAAACATCCAATTACAATTTTAAAAGAAGCACTAAAATAAAAACAGGTGCTATAAAAATTATAGCACCTGTTTTAAATAGTATTTTTAATTCTTTATTTTAAAGAGGCCAAACTATTTTTAATCATTTCTATTTTGGCTTGAGTATCCGATTCTTTTTTACGTTCTAAAGTAATTACCTGCTCTGGTGCATTTGCCACAAAACGCTCATTAGATAACTTTTTTGAAATTCCGAATAAAAAACCTTCTGCTCTTTTCAACTCTGCTTCTAATTTGGTTATCTCTGCTTCAACATCCATAGTATCAATAGAAATAGGAACAAAATATTCATTAGATTTTACTCTAAACGATGCGCCTTCTACTTTTTCTGACACATAGTTTATAACAGAAGCATTTGTTAACTTCTGAATAACAGCATCAAAACCTTTTGTAATCTTTTCATTGTCAATTACAAACAATTCTACAGCATCTTTAAAGGAAATATTTTTATCTTTTCTAACAGTTCTAATTCCTGAAATTACATCTGTTGCAAAATCAAAATTTGTAATTATTGCTGAATCAAAATCTTTAACTATTGGATATTTTGCAATAATTAATGCTTCCTCTGGCGTTCTTTCTGTTATGTACTGCCAAATATCTTCAGATAAAAATGGCATAAATGGATGTAATACTTTTAAGTTGTTTTCTAAAACCTGAATAATAGCATCAAACGTTTTCTTATCTATCGGTTTTTGGTATGCAGGTTTTACAATTTCTAAAAGCCATGAAGAAAAATCATCATTAATTAATTTATAAATTGTCATTAAAGCATCAGATAGGCGATATTTAGAAAAATGATCTTCTATTTCTGCTAAGGTTTTTTGAAACTTCTCTTCATACCAAGCTAAACCAGTTTTTGAAGTTTCTGGTTGTGGTAAATTAGCATCTACCTCCCAACCTTTAATCAAACGAAAAGCATTCCAAATTTTATTTGCAAACCCTTTTCCTTGCTGACATAAATCTTCATCAAACATTAAATCATTTCCAGCAGCAGAACTCAATAAAAGTCCAACTCTTACACCATCTGCTCCATATTGTTCAATTAATTGTAAAGCATCTGGAGAGTTTCCTAAAGATTTAGACATTTTTCGTCTTTGTTTATCTCTAACCAAACCTGTTAAATAGACGTTTTGAAAAGGTTTTTCATCTTTATATTCATAACCAGCAACAATCATTCTTGCTACCCAGAAAAAAAGAATATCCGGACCAGTAACCAAATCATTTGTTGGGTAATAATATTTAATTTCTTCGTTTTCGGGATTTCTAATTCCGTCAAAAACAGACATTGGCCATAACCAAGAAGAAAACCAAGTATCTAGTGCATCTTTATCTTGACGAAGATCGGATGCTAACAACAAAGTATTCTTTGTTTTCTCTTTGGCCAACACTAAAGCCTCCTCCCTACTCGCTGCAACAACAAAATCTTCTTTTCCATCTCCGTAAAAATAAGCTGGTATTTGTTGCCCCCACCAAAGTTGACGAGAGATGTTCCAATCTCGAACGTTTTCCATCCAATGGCGGTAGGTGTTTTCGAACTTCTTTGGATATAAATTAATAGTAGCATCTTCACCTAAAACTGCATCAATAGCTGGCTTGGCTAGATCTTTCATTTTTAAAAACCATTGATCAGACAGTTTTGGTTCTATAACTGCTTTGGTTCTTTCTGAGGTTCCTACTTTATTAATGTGCACTTCGGTTTTTACTAAAAAACCTTTTTCTTCTAGCTCTTTAGAAATTTCCTTTCGAACAACAAAACGATCTTTTCCTTGGTAATGCAAACCGAAAGAGTTTAAAGAAGCATCGTCATTAAAGATATCAATTACTTCTAACTTGTGTTTGTCTCCTAAATTTTTGTCATTTTCATCGTGTGCAGGCGTTACTTTTAAACAACCTGTACCAAATTCAATATCAACGTACTCATCCTCAATTATTGGAATAACACGGTTGCATATAGGCACAATAGCCTTCTTTCCTTTTAAATGTGTAAACCGTTCATCATTTGGGTTGATACAAATTGCAGTATCACCAAAAATAGTTTCTGGCCTTGTTGTTGCAATTGTTAAGGTATCTTTTGACCCTTCAATTTTATATTCTAAATAATATAAATTCCCCTGTCTTTCTTCATGAATTACCTCTTCGTCAGACAATGTAGTTTTTGCCTCAGGGTCCCAATTTACCATTCTATAACCACGATAAATTAGACCTTTGTTATATAAGTCTACAAAAACTTTAATAACAGATTCAGACATTTCTGGATCCATTGTAAAAGCAGTTCTCTCCCAATCACATGAAGCTCCTAACTTCTTTAATTGCTCTAAAATAATTCCTCCGTATTGATCTTTCCAGTCAAATGCATGTTGTAAGAACTCTTCACGTGTTAAATCGCTTTTAGAAATGCCTTGTTCTTTTAACTTAGCAACAACTTTTGCTTCTGTTGCTATAGACGCATGATCTGTTCCTGGAACCCAACAAGCATTTTTACCTAATAAACGTGCACGCCTTATTAATACATCTTGAATCGTATTGTTTAACATATGACCCATGTGTAAAACTCCAGTTACATTTGGAGGTGGAATTACAATTGTATAAGGCTCTCTTTCGTCTGGTGTAGAGTGAAAATAATTGTTTTTCATCCAATAACTATACCATTTGTCTTCTACTTGGCTTGCATCATACTTCGATGGAATTGTCATACTTTGGTCTCCTTTTTATATTTAATAGGCAAAAATACAATTATCTATTATGAAGAGAAAATTAGTAGTTGATTTTTTACTGATAAAAATTTTGTAAATTTGTAGTATGAATAAAGGTTTTTTTTTAGTTTTTGGATTGTTATTTTCACTTGGAATTTCTGCTCAAGAGTTTAAATTTGAAAAAGAAATAATTAATTATGGTAAAATTAAAAAAAATGCAAATGGAGTTCGAACATTTATCTTTACTAATGTTGGTAAACAACCTATTCTTATAAAAAACATACAATCTTCTTGTGGCTGTACAATTCCTGAAACTCCAAAAAAACCAATAATGCCCTTTGAAAAAGGGGAAATTAAAGTATCTTATGATACAAAAAAAACTGGTGGTTTTTCTAAAGTGATTACTATTTTTTCTAATGCTAAAAACCCAAGAAAAAAGTTGAGGATTAAAGGATATGTTACAAAAGGTATTTCTTTAGAAAAAGAAAAAAGTATGCTCTCTGTAAATTAATTATATCTTTTTCTCTAGACGAAACTTAAATTCCATTTTCCTTCCATTTCTATCAATCTGCATTGTTATCTTATTGTTATCCCTTTCTCTAAATTTATACATAATTTGATTTAAGTTAAATTCATGCGCTTTTTTCC
>CAXYCO010000008.1:0-141821 GCA_964275545.1 uncultured Polaribacter sp. | reverse complement strand
AAAGTTAAAAGCTCTTCAACTTACATTAGACAAGTTAGATAAAACGTATGGTAAAGGAGCTGTAATGAAAATGGGAGACGTGGTTGTAGAAGATATTGATGCAATTTCATCAGGTTCTTTAGGTTTAGATTTAGCGTTGGGCGTTGGTGGTTATCCAAGAGGAAGGGTTATAGAAATTTATGGTCCAGAATCTTCAGGTAAAACAACATTAACACTACACGCAATTGCAGAGGCACAAAAAGCTGGAGGAATAGCTGCTTTCATTGATGCAGAGCACGCTTTCGACCGCTATTATGCAGAAAATTTAGGTGTTGATATAGAAAACTTAATTATCTCTCAGCCAGACCACGGTGAACAGGCGTTAGAAATTGCAGAAAACTTAATCCGTTCTGGTGCAATAGATATTGTTGTAATAGATTCTGTTGCAGCATTAACCCCAAAATCTGAAATAGAAGGTGAAATGGGTGACTCTAAAATGGGCTTGCATGCTCGTTTAATGTCTCAAGCTTTACGTAAATTAACAGGTACAATTTCTAAAACGAAATGTACTGTTATTTTCATAAATCAGCTGAGAGAAAAAATTGGAGTAATGTTCGGTAATCCAGAAACAACAACCGGAGGAAACGCATTAAAATTTTATGCTTCTGTTCGTTTAGATATTAGAAGAAGAACACAAATTAAAGATGGAGATAGAGTCATAGGGAACAGCACAAAAGTAAAAGTTGTAAAAAATAAAGTAGCTCCCCCTTTTCAAATTGCAGAATTTGACATCATGTATGGATTAGGAATCTCTAAAGTTGGCGAGATTTTAGACATCGGAGTAGAATTAGGAATTGTTAAAAAAAGTGGTTCTTGGTTTAGTTATGGAGAAACAAAACTTGGTCAAGGTAGAGATGCCGTAAAAGGTTTAATTAAAGACAACCCAGAATTAGCAGAAGAATTAGAAGGTAAAATAAAAAATGCTATAGAAAATCAAGAATAAGATTATTTAAAGCTTTTTAATTATTGTAAAACTGCTGTGGATATACTAATTCTATAGCAGTTTTTTATATTTACAATTGAATGATACTTATAGAGCCTTCACTAAAAATACAATCCATTAAATCATCAGATTATACAACGCTATTTAATTTGATGAAGGAAATTTATCCACCAGCTTACAGCCATTTTTGGGAGGATAATGGTGATTGGTATCTCAATTATCAATATTCGAAGGAGAACTTCTTAAAGGAATTATATCAAGAAAATTCAGACTACTATTTTGTAATTTTTGAGAATGAAATTATTGGAAATTTTAGAATTATTTGGAATGAAAAATTAAGAGGTTTCAGTGTTGATAAACACGTAAAGTTACACCGTCTTTATTTACACAATAAACACCAAGGAAAAGGAATTGGAAAGAAACTACTTTCTTGGTTAGAAAATAAAGCAGTACAAAAAAACTTTGATATTATCTGGTTAGACGCTATGTATGAGCAACAACAAGCTTTTCAATTTTATAAAAAACAAGGATATAAAAATTACTCACATACTTTTTTACAATTTGAAAACATGTTTGATAAATATAGAAAGATGAGTCAAGTTTATAAACTTCTTATTTAGAAAAATAGTTATATAAAGTAATATCAAACACAACCCTACTTATACAATACGACACTAATTTAATCTGCTTTTTTTTATACTTACGCACCAGTACTTCCAAAACCACCAGAACCACGTTTTGTTTCATCTAAAATTTCCACTTTTTGCCATTCTACACGTTGGTGTTTTGCAATGACCAATTGTGCAATTCTTTCTCCATCGTTAACTCTAAATTCTTCATTAGAAAGGTTCACTAAAATTACACCAATTTCTCCTCTATAATCTGCATCTACGGTTCCAGGAGAATTTAAAACAGTAATTCCCTTTTTAGCTGCCAAACCACTTCTAGGTCTAACTTGTGCCTCAAAACCTACAGGTAATGCTATAAATAAACCTGTTTTTATAATAGCTCTTTCTAAGGGTTTTAATAGTATTGAAGCATTAATATTAGCTCTTAAATCCATTCCTGCAGCACCTTCTGTTTCATAACTTGGTGTTGCGTGTTTGGATTTATTAATTATTTGTACAGTCATTTTTTTATTTTAAGTACTTCAAAGATAATAATTCAAGGAAGCATTATCAAAAGATACTAATTTTATTACATTTGAAATTAGAAAAATAACAATGATGAATGAAAAGAAAAAAATAGCAGTTTTTGGAGGCGGAAGTTGGGCTACTGCTATTGTTAAAATGTTGACAGAAAACCTTGAAGTAGTTGGTTGGTATATGAGAAGCTCTTCATCAGTTGAGCATATTAAAAAAAACCATCACAATCCAAAATATTTAAGATCAGTAGAATTTAACCCTACACAATTAGACCTATCTAAAGATATAAACAAAACCGTAGCAACTTATGATATTTTAATTTTCGCCATACCATCTGCCTTTTTAGTTAGTGAGCTCGCTAAATTAAAGCAATCTTTAACAGGAAAAATAATTTTTTCTGCGATTAAAGGTATTGTTCCTGAAACAGGTTTAATTGTGGGAGAGCACTTCAATAAAGAATACAATATACCTTTAGAAGACATTGGAGTAATTACAGGTCCTTGTCATGCAGAAGAAGTTGCAATGGAGCGTTTGTCTTATTTAACAATTGCTTGTCAGAAGGAAGAGAATGCTAGACTTATGAGTACATCGTTAAAAAGTAGGTATATAAAAACTAAAATATCAGACGATATTATTGGTTCAGAGTACGCCGCAATGCTAAAGAATATATATGCTGTGGCTGCAGGAGTTGCTCACGGCTTGGGTTATGGAGATAACTTCCAATCGGTATTAATGAGCAACGCAATTCGTGAAATGAAACGTTTCATAAATAAAGTTCATAAAATGAAACGCAACATTAATAATTCGGCTTATTTAGGGGATTTATTAGTTACTGGATATTCTGTTTTTAGTAGAAATAGACAATTTGGAAATATGATTGGCAAAGGGTACACTGTAAAAGCTGCTCAAATGGAAATGAGTATGATTGCAGAAGGGTATTACGCAACAAAAAGTGCGTTTAAAATTAAAGAAGAAAATGGCGCAAATACCCCCATAATAGATGCGGTTTTTAATGTATTGTATCAGAATAAAAGTGCTAAAAAAGAATTTAAAAAATTAACCAGTAAACTAGATTAATTGTTTAGTTTTAAGAAATATTAAGCTTAATAAGCAAGCTGCATGAAAACAATACAACAAGCTGTAGAGAGTACTATTAGAAAAACACCTTTTATTGAAGAAGCGCTGAATGAAAAGTTGATAAATGTTTCCTCTTTAGCAAGAATTATTCTTCCAGAAGTGTCCACTATTTTAAAAAAGGAAATAAAAGTAGGGGCAGTTATGATGGCCATCAATAGACTTTCTCCTGCAAGCCAACTTCGTATCCGAAAAAACATTAAAAAATTAGCCTTAGATCTAGGAGACGTAATTGTTAGATCTGACTTGTGTGATTTTACTTTTAAAAACACCCCTTCATTATTAAGAGAAATTGCAAAAATATTAACGAAATCGTCAGAAAACACGGATTATTTCTTAACGGTTTCTCAAGGTATTTTTGAAACAAACATTGTGACTAGCAAAAATTTACACCCCTTTGTAGAAGAAATATTTGAGAAAGAAACAATCATTAGCACCATGCTGAAACTTGGCTTCTATTACCATAAAGTTACCGAAAGAAAATTTAGAACAATCAGGTATTTATTATTTTATTCTCAAACAATTAGCTTGGGCAGATATTCCGCTGCAAGAAATTATTTCTACAACAAATGAAATGACAATTGTCGTCAAAGAGCAAGATATCAATCAAACTTTTTCTATTCTAATGGATATGAAATTAAGTTAACACACCTTTTTATATGACGAAACAAGATCCTTATGCAGCATTAAGAATAAAGGAGTTTAATATATTTTTGTTCGTTAGGTTTCTACTTGTTTTTGGTTGGTCTATGCAATTTATTGTTATAGAATGGCAAGTATACTCAATTACAAAAGATCCTCTTTCTCTTGGAATTATTGGGTTAATGGAAATTATTCCAGCATTTTCAATGGCCTTATTTGCCGGCCACATTGTAGATCAAAAAGAAAAAAGAAATTTATTAGCGCTTTGCACAGCTGCTTTTTCGTTGATTAGTTTGGGTTTATTTTTATTAACAACAGAAAGTGTTATTGCTAACATGTCGGTAAATTCAGTCTTGTATTTAATTTATGGCTTGGTGTTTTTTGGAGGCTTTTTAAGAGCGTTTTTCGGACCTACAATTTTTTCTTTAGTAGCTTTATTAGTTCCCAAAAACATATATCATAATGCCGCTACCTGGAGTACAAGTACTTGGAAAACAGCTTCAGTTTCTGGAGCTCTTTGTGGAGGATTTTTTATAGGTTGGATTGGGGTTGACAATACACTTTCTATTATTTTTGTTTTGGTAGTTCTCTCGTTTATAACACTTTTTCAAATAAAGAAAAAACCTATTTTAAACACAAAGATTGGCGAACCTATTTCAGAAAGTTTAAAAGCAGGTGTTTCCTTTGTTTTTCAAAACAAAGCTATTTTAGGAACATTAACCTTAGATATGATTGCTGTTTTATTTGGAGGAACCGTTGCCATTTTATCTGTTTTTGCACAAGATGTTTTAAAAGTTGGTCCAGAAGGTTTTGGTATTTTAAATGCATCTATTTCTATGGGAAGTATTGTTACCATGATTCTAACCACTTATATTCCTATTAATAGAAATACTGGAAAAAAAATGTTAGTTTCAGTATTTATTTTTGGATTAAGCATTATCGCTTTTGGTTTGTCTTCAATATTTTGGGTAAGTATTTTAGCCTTATTTATAAGTGGAGCAGCAGATGGAATATCGATGGTTATACGCCAAACAATTTTACAATTAAAAACGCCTGATGATATGAGAGGTAGGGTGTCTTCTGTAAACTCAATGTTTGTAGGCTCTTCGAATGAGTTAGGTGCTTTTGAAAGCGGTTTGGCAGCAAAAATTTTAGGACCTATTGCAGCTGTAGTTTTTGGTGGAACAATGACTTTAATAACAGTTGTAACCACAGGTATTGTTAGCCCTTCAATTAGAAATTTAGATTTAACAGAAGACATTGAAGCTAGCGAAAATAAATAAAGGTTGGATGTTTCTTGAATCTTTGGTGAGCGTAAATCTGTTTTTTTATTTGAAGTAAGTAATTGAATTGCTTAGACTAATTATAATTAATGGTTCTTTTAAAATGAAATCAAACTAGCGAAATATATTGATAAATTTGCTCCAACAAACTATAGTTTTAAGAAGCTCTTATTTGAATGTGATAATTGATTTTAATTTTTCTTCTAGTTCTCGTTGGTGCCTTTCTGTTGTTTTTTCATCCCAAGAAAAGTGTTCTTTAAACAAGCTTACAACAAAGGTTTTATACAAAATTACACTTTGAGAGTTAAAAAATAAACGTCCGGTTCTTCTCATAAAAAAATCTATAGGAGTGCAGGTCATTTCATGTTTTATGGTAAACCAAACTTCAGCTTTTATCATTTTTTCTTGTTGATTTTCATCCATGAATTCATCAAACTTCTTTAAGATAATGTCCGTTTGTTTCCCATAGTTATATACTAAATATTGCGCGTCTTTTTCATCAAAATCTACTTCTGCAATTCTGTTATAAATTGCATCTGTATAACTTTTTACTTCGCTAAAATTAGAAAAGGTTCCACCAGAAAGTACAATTTCTTCTGTTTGAACGTCCTTAAACTTTTTTTCATAACGGCGTTTGTATTTTTTAACAACTACATCTACAATACGCTCTGCCATTTTTCTATAACCGGTTAATTTTCCACCAGCAATAGAAATGAGTTCCGTATCAGAAACAAAAATTTCATCTTTTCTTGATAACTCTGAGGCAGACTTTCCTTCCTCATGAATTAAAGGTCGTAACCCAGCCCAAGAAGATTCAATGTCGTTAAGTGTTAAGTTAATATCTGGAAATATATTATTAACGGCAGAGATTAAATAGGTTGCATCCACTAAATTGGTTTGCACATTGTTTTTATCTGTTTGATAATTAGTGTCTGTCGTACCAAAGTAAGTGACATTTCCTCGCGGAATTGCAAACATCATCCTTCCATCAGGAACATCAAAATAAATAGATTGCTTTACCGGTAGTTTTTTGTGAGAAACCACTAAATGAACCCCTTTTGTAAGGTGTAATCGCTTCCCAATTTTCGAATTATTTACTTGGCGTAAATCATCTACCCAAGGTCCTGTTGCATTCACAATATATTTAGCTTTTATATCAAAAGAGTTGTTGGAAATACTGTCTTTTACTCTTGCACCAACAAGTCTATTGTTTTTATAGAGAAATTCTGTTGCTTCTACATAATTTAGAGTTTTTGCATTGTATTCTAATGCGGTTTTTAAAATTTCAATTGTCAACCGGGCATCATCTGTTCTGTATTCTGCATAATAGCCTGCTCCATTTAAACCCTTTTCTGGTAGAAGAGGTTCTTTCTCTAAAGTTTCTTTTTTGTCTAACATTTTACGTTGGTCTTCTCCTTCTACAGAAGCTAAAATGTCGTAGACTTTTAAGCCTATTGATGTTAACCAAGAACCATAGGTTCCGCCATCAATTAAGGGTAAAATCATCTTTTCTGGAATAACTAAATGTGGTGCTAATTTATGTACAATTGCACGTTCTGTTCCGACCTCTTTTACCAGCCAAAAATCGAATTGTTTTAAATACCTCAAACCTCCATGAATTAGTTTTGTTGACTTACTAGAGGTGCCTGAAGCAAAGTCATTTTTCTCAATTAAAGCCACTTTCATTCCACGGGAAGCCGCATCTAGAGCAATTCCAGCTCCTGTAATTCCACCCCCAATTATTAATACATCAAAATTTGTAGATGCTAAATCGCTAACAATATTATCTCTATTGAAGTATGAAAACTGGCGCATAGGAAAAGTTAAAATTTATAATAAAAAGTTAAAAAGCATTATATTTGGTTACTTAAATTTACAAAAAATAGACAAATTACTATTATGAATTACAAATTCGTTCAACACTTTATTTATTTCGTCTTTTTTTTTTCTTTTTCCTTATTTGCACAGAGTCCAAATGAGATTATAGAAATCACAAAAGAATATGACTTCACAAAATTAAATTTTTTACAAGAAAAATTTTCTAAAGATTTTTTAAGAGAAAAAAGCAACGCATTATCCTTGGCAAGTCAAAATGGCTGGGATATTACTTATACCGATGGATCAGGTTCTTATCATGAATTGATTAGAGTCTCAAAAGCAGGAATACCTATTTATTATAAAACCAATAATGTAGCTGCAGCTATTTCTACCCGCGCAAATTATTTACATACAGGAGGAGGATTAGGATTAGATGTTGAAGGAGAAGGAATGACAGCTTATGTTTGGGATGGTGGTTTGGCTAGGGCTTCACATCAAGAGTATGTTGGAGAGGTTGGAGAGAGTAGGTTTTCTATTGGAGATACAAGTAGTGCTTTGAGTTTTCATGCAGCCCATGTAATGGGAACGATCATATCTTCAGGAGTCAATGCAAATGCAAAAGGAATGGCTCCAAAGGCAAGTGGTATTGGTAGTGATTGGAATTCAGATTTATCCGAGGCTGCAGAGGCAGCAGCAAACGGAATGTTGGTTTCTAACCATTCATATGGTTTTAATGCGGATAATATTAACGACTCATGGTTTGGTGCTTATCTGCAAGACGCAAGAGATTGGGACGATCTCATGTACAATGCACCTTATTATTTACAGGTAAATTCTGCAGGAAATGATGGTAACAATAATACTGCGAACGGTGATCCTCTTGAAGGGAATAGCGCTTTTGACAAAATCAATGGAAGAAAAGTGGCAAAAAACTGTTTGACAATTGCCAATGGTCAAGATGCTGTTATAGACGATGAAGGTCAATTAATTTCGGTTGATAGAAATCCTGGGAGTTCAGAAGGACCAACAGACGACCTTAGAGTAAAGCCAGACATTATGGGAAATGGAACGGGTTTATTTTCTACCTATGAGTCATCAGATACGGCCTATAATTCAATTTCAGGAACCTCTATGGCATCACCAAATGTTGCAGGATCTTTATTATTATTACAAGAGCACTACAATAATTTGAATGGGAACTTTATGCTTGCTTCGACACTAAAAGGGCTGGCTTTACACACTGCTGATGATGTAGATATTGAAGGTCCAGATCCAAACGTTGGATGGGGTTTGATGAATACAAAAGTAGCAGCAGAAACAATTACAAAAAAAGGATTTGAATCTTGGATTTCAGAAGAAAGTTTATCGAATGGAGAAACATTTACCATCAAGTTAAAATCAGATGGTTTTAATCCTTTATTAGCATCTATTTCGTGGACGGATAAACCCGGACAATTAAGCACAGGAACCAATAGTTCCACTCCGGCATTAGTAAATGATTTAGACATCAGAATTACAAAAGATTCGGAAGAGTTTATGCCATGGAGATTAACGGGGGTTTATAGCAACGAAAAAGGAGACAATTTAGTTGATCCTTTTGAAAGAGTAGATGTAGAGAATGCATCAGGAGAATATACGATTACGGTAACTCATAAAGGGACCTTAGCAGAAGACCAAAACTTTTCTTTGGTTGTTACTGGAATTTCAGGAGAATTTAATTTTATAACAAACACGTCAAAAAAACCAGCATGTTCAAATTCTGATGTTACCTTTAATTTCGAATACAGACAAGCTATAGCAACAACAACTGAATTTTCACTAGAAGGAGTTCCTTCAGGGGTTACAGGAACCTTATCTACAGAATCACTAGATGCCAACGGTGTTTTAGATGTTACGTTTAGTAATTTAGAAGCATTAGCAGTTGGTTCCTATGATATTAATATTGTTGGAGATAATGGTACTGAAACACAGACAAGAAAAGTAACGATTCTTATTTATAGTGATAGTTTTTCAGAGTATGCATCCGAATTAGAACTTCCATTAGACGGTCAAGAAGAAGTATCACCCTCATTAGTTTCACTGTCATGGAAAGAGAACCTGAATGCTCAAGAATATTTAATTGAAGTTTCAGACGCCTCTTCATTTGATACAATTTTATTTACAGGGACAGTTTCACAAACAACGTTTAACATAAATGACTTAGAAGTTGACACCGTTTATTTTTGGAGGATACAACCAAAGAATCAATGTGGAGATGGAGCGTATTCTTCTGTTTTTAGTTTTAGAACAGTAAGTTGTATTGCCTGTGAATCATCTGGTCACAACCTTTTTGATTCAAGTACAACGTTGGTTCAATTTAACACAATAGACAAATCATCTACCAAAGAGAACGAAGGGTATAGTGATTTTAAATCAATCAATACACGAGTTAGAAGGAATGAGTCTCATAATTTAACAGTAAAGGTAAATACAGCAGGTAATTTTTCAATGCATACCGTAGCTTGGATAGACTGGAACCAAAATTGTAGTTTTGATGATGAAGGAGAACAATATGATTTGGGAGATGTTACAAACGTAACGAATGAATCCCCAAGTTTAAGCCCCTTATCAATTACAATACCTTCAGACGCTGTTATAGGAAATGTTGTAATGAGAATTACTACAAAGTTTAATTCAGATGCAACAACATGTTCTACAGATTTTGATGGAGAGGTAGAAGATTATACCCTTATTATAGAAAATGAGGCCACAGCTTCGATAGAAGATTTTTCTTTTAATGGGTTTAATTTATATCCAAATCCATCAAACGGAGATTTTAACATACAGTTTGAAGTTGTGAATACAGACAAAGTTTCGGTACAATTATTTGATTTAAGAGGAAGGTTGATCAATCAGAAAAACTTTTTTAATACCCAAACAAATTTTTCAGAAGAGATTAATTTTAATAAAGCAGTTTCTGGATTGTATCTTGTTAAGATTACTAACGGAGATAAACAAACCACAAGAAAGTTAGTTATAGAATAATAGTATCTAACAAAAAAATCGAACACAACAATAAGTCGTCTGCATATCGTAGACGACTTATTTGTTTAGGATGTTCTAAAGTTTACTCCAATGATTTAATCGCTAACAATATTATCTCTATTGAGGTATTAAAACAGTCGTATAGGAAAAGTTAAAATTTATAAAAAAAAGTTTTAAAGTGCTATATTTGGTGTCGAATTATTTTTATGTACAAAAATTAGAAAAATTACTATTATGAATTACAAGTACGGTCACTATTTTACTTATTTATTTTTATTGTTTTCTTTTTCCTTATTTGCACAGAGTCCAAATGAGATTATAGAAATCACAAAAGAATATGACTTCGCAAAATTAAATTTTTTACAAGAAAAATTTTCTAAAGATTTTTTAAGAGAAAAAAGCAACGCATTATCCTTGGCAAGCCAAAATGGCTGGGATATTACTTATACCGATGGATCAGGTTCTTACCATGAATTGATTAGAGTCTCAAAAACAGGAATACCCATTTATTATAAAACCAATAATGTAGCTGCAGCTATTTCTACCCGCGCAAATTATTTACATACAGGAGGAGGATTAGGACTAGATGTTGAAGGAGAAGGAATGACAGCTTATGTTTGGGATGGTGGTTTGGCTAGGGCTTCACATCAAGAGTATGTTGGAGAGGTTGGAGAGAGTAGGTTTTCTATTGGAGATACAAGTAGCGCTTTGAATTTTCATGCAGCCCATGTAATGGGAACTATCATATCTTCAGGAGTTAATGCAAATGCAAAAGGAATGGCTCCAAAGGCAAGTGGTGTTGGTAGTGATTGGAATTCAGATTTATCCGAGGCTACAGAGGCAGCAGCAAACGGAATGTTGGTTTCTAACCATTCGTATGGTTATATTACAGATAACGTATCAGATTCAGCCTTCGGTGCTTATTTAGGAGAAGCCAGAAATTGGGATGACCTCATGTACAATGCACCTTATTATTTACAAGTGAGAGCTGCAGGAAATGACGGTAACAATAACACTGCGAACGGTGATCCTCTTGAAGGGAATAGCGCTTTTGATAAGTTAAATGGAGATAATACATCTAAGAACAGCTTAATTGTTGCCAATGGTCAAGATGCTGATATAGATGATGAAGGTCAATTAATTTCGGTTGATAGAAATCCTGGGAGTTCAGAAGGACCAACAGACGACCTTAGAGTAAAGCCAGACATTATGGGAAATGGAACGGGTTTATTTTCTACCTATGAGTCATCAAATACGGCCTATAATTCAATTTCAGGAACCTCTATGGCATCACCAAATGTTGCAGGATCTTTATTATTATTACAAGAGCACTACAATAATTTGAATGGGAACTTTATGCTTGCTTCGACACTAAAAGGGTTGGCTTTACACACTGCTGATGATGTAGATATTGAAGGTCCAGATCCAAACGTTGGATGGGGTTTGATGAATACAAAAGTAGCAGCAGAAACAATTACAAAAAAAGGATTTGAATCTTGGATTTCAGAAGAAAGTTTATCGAATGGAGAAACATTTACCATCAAGTTAAAATCAGATGGTTTTAATCCTTTATTAGCATCTATTTCGTGGACGGATAAACCCGGACAATTAAGCACAGGAACCAATAGTTCCACTCCGGCATTAGTAAATGATTTAGACATCAGAATTACAAAAGATTCGGAAGAGTTTATGCCATGGAGATTAACGGGGGTTTATAGCAACGAAAAAGGAGACAATTTAGTTGATCCTTTTGAAAGAGTAGATGTAGAGAATGCATCAGGAGAATATACGATTACGGTAACTCATAAAGGGACCTTAGCAGAAGACCAAAACTTTTCTTTGGTTGTTACTGGAATTTCAGGAGAATTTAATTTTATAACAAACACGTCAAAAAAACCAGCATGTTCAAATTCTGATGTTACCTTTAATTTCGAATACAGACAAGCTATAGCAACAACAACTGAATTTTCACTAGAAGGAGTTCCTTCAGGGGTTACAGGAACCTTATCTACAGAATCACTAGATGCCAACGGTGTTTTAGATGTTACGTTTAGTAATTTAGAAGCATTAGCAGTTGGTTCCTATGATATTAATATTGTTGGAGATAATGGTACTGAAACACAGACAAGAAAAGTAACGATTCTTATTTATAGTGATAGTTTTTCAGAGTATGCATCCGAATTAGAACTTCCATTAGACGGTCAAGAAGAAGTATCACCCTCATTAGTTTCACTGTCATGGAAAGAGAACCTGAATGCTCAAGAATATTTAATTGAAGTTTCAGACGCCTCTTCATTTGATACAATTTTATTTACAGGGACAGTTTCACAAACAATGTTTAACATAAATGACTTAGAAGTTGATACCGTTTATTTTTGGAGGATACAACCAAAGAATCAATGTGGAGATGGAGCGTATTCTTCTGTTTTTAGTTTTAGAACAGTAAGTTGTATTGCCTGTGAATCATCTGGTCACAATCTTTTTGATTCAAGTACAACGTTGGTTCAATTTAACACAATAGACAAATCATCTACCAAAGAGAACGAAGGGTATAGTGATTTTAAATCAATCAATACACGAGTTAGAAGGAATGAGTCTCATAATTTAACAGTAAAGGTAAATACAGCAGGTAATTTTTCAATGCATACCGTAGCTTGGATAGACTGGAACCAAAATTGTAGTTTTGATGATGAAGGAGAACAATATGATTTGGGAGATGTTACAAACGTAACGAATGAATCCCCAAGTTTAAGCCCCTTATCAATTACAATACCTTCAGACGCTGTTATAGGAAATGTTGTAATGAGAATTACTACAAAGTTTAATTCAGATGCAACAACATGTTCTACAGATTTTGATGGAGAGGTAGAAGATTATACCCTTATTATAGAAAATGAGGCCACAGCTTCGATAGAAGATTTTTCTTTTAATGGGTTTAATTTATATCCAAATCCATCAAACGGAGATTTTAACATACAGTTTGAAGTTGTGAATACAGACAAAGTTTCAGTACAATTATTTGATTTAAGAGGAAGGTTGATCAATCAGAAAAACTTTTTTAATACCCAAACAAATTTTTCAGAAGAGATTAATTTTAATAAAGCAGTTTCTGGATTGTATCTTGTTAAGATTACTAACGGAGGTAAACAAACCACAAGAAAGTTAGTTATAGAATAGTATCTAACAAAAAAACCGAACACAACAATAAGTCGTCTACATATCGTAGACGACTTATTTCCTTATAATATTTGTTGGTAGCCCATCAATACTGGTATGATTTCTATCTTTCCAATATTGTTCAATCTTTTCTTTCCCTTGTTCAGTAGCCCAATCATTTAAATCGTTTCGTTCTCCTTTGTATTCATAAAAAGGAATAGACATACCACAAGAAGTTTGAGCAGAATCAATAGTAATATCAAAAATTTGACGCGTTCCAGGTGTTTCTGGAAATAAAGAAACAACCTCTTTCCAAGCGGTATCAGTTGGTTTTATTTCTTTTCCTTTTCCGTACAAACGCAAAATATTTGGCACTTTTTCAAAAGAACAAAACATCAAGGTGATGCGTTTATTCTCTAATAAATGTGCAGCAGTTTCGTTTCCGCTTCCTGTAACATTTAACCACAAAACGCGGTTTTCATTTATCACTTTAAAGGAATCCATTCCTTTTGGAGATAAATTAATGCGCCCTTCTTCAGGAGCGGTAGCGACAAAGAAAATCTTTTGTACTTCTATAAATTTTTGAAGTTTGGACGTTATTTTAGTATAAAATTTTGACATGGTTATGAGGTAAAATGAGCTAAAAAATCTTTTTTAAATTTCTGACCTAATGGTATTTTAGTTGAATTAATTACTAAAACGTTCCCCTCAATATACTCCAATTTATTTTTATTGATAATAAAAGATTTATGCACTTGCTTGAAAATAGATTTCGGTAGTTCATTATACATGCTTTTTAAAGTTTTGTAAACCACTAGAAAATTAGTTTCTAAGTGAACCTTTATATAATCTCCCAAGCTTTCTAAATATAAAATATCTTCAATTTTAATTTGATGTAGTTTTTTTTCAGACTTTATTACAATACTATTATTTGTATTGTCTTTTATATCTTTAATCTTAGAAATTGCCTTTACAAAACGTTCAAAAGAAAAAGGTTTTAATAAATAATCCATAGCTTCTAATTCAAAACCTTCTAAAGCATATTCAGAATATGCTGTTGTAAAAATTACTTTAGGAGGGTTTTGTAATGACCTATAAAAAGAGACTCCTGAAAGGTGAGGCATATTTATATCTAAAAAAAGTAAATCAATCGCATTGTTTTTTAAATAGTCTAAAGCCTCCAATGCATTATTACACACATGTTTTAAATCTAGATAATCAATTTTATTGATAAAAGATTTTAGTACATTTTGCGAAGAGGGTTCATCATCAATTATAATACAGCGTATTTTCATTGTTTTAAATCTATAACTAGTTTTACCATATACACATCTTCCTTAATTTCTGTTTTAAAGGTATGTTTTTCTGGATATATGATGGCCAAATTTTCTTTAATATTTTTTAAACCAATCCCTTTATACATATTTTTTTCAAGGGGTATGGCTGTTTTAAAATTATTAGAGATTGTAAACCTTAATTTGTTGTCCTTTTCGGTTAATTTAATTTTCACATAAGGATTTTGAACGCCACTTTTTAAACCATGCTTAAAGCTATTTTCTATCATCGGTAAAAACAACATCGGATAGATTTCTTTTTGCTCATCAACTTTACAATCAAAAGTGATTATTGAGTTTTTAATCTGTCTGTTTTTTTCAAAAGCAATATAGCTCTTAATCAAATCGATTTCTTTTGAAAGTGGAATTTTGTCTGCTTCAATATCATAAAGTACATATCTTAAAATATCAGATAATTGCAAAATTGCATTGGTAACATCTTCCTTTTTATCAATGGCTAAAGAGTACAATACATTTAAAGAATTGAATAAAAAATGAGGGTTTATTTGTCCTTTTAAAGAATACAATTGATGTTCTATTTCCTGCTTTTGTGCTTTTAAAACCTTGTTTTCAACCTGATTTAAATACACCCAATCTTCGGCTAATTTTGATAAAGGTAGAAAGTATAAAAAAGAGAAAAAAGATAAAGTATACCTCTACGCTATTGTGGTAACTTATAAAGTAATAATCGTTAAAAAAAGTAGTGATGATGAACTCAAAAAACAAGGGGTTTAATTCAGAGAAAACCACCAGATTAAGTACAAAAAACTACTAAGAAAACAACGTTTTTTTCTTTTTTAAGATAGCTTGGGATTAAAAAATAGAGATTGATGGAAACAGGGACTATTAAGGTTGTTATAAAGCAAATGGTATAGATATAATCGATTTTTTCTGGACTTGTTCTTCCGGAAAAAAGAAATAATAAAATAAAAAAAGAACATACCCATAATGTGGCATTAAATCGAGCTACATTATGAGAGTTTGTTCTTTGTAAAAGAGATTTATTCTGTATCACTTGTTTTGCTTAATGTGTATTTTGTTGAAGTATCCCACTTATCTTCATCCTTAGAACTTATGTACTTTTCAATAAATTTTTCTAATTCTGTAGAGGAAGCAGTGAGTAAATATTTATCCTTTAAGGCTCCTACTTTGGTATGTTTCATCTTTATTTTCTTCTCTTTAAAGAGCGCTTCAATTTTATCTTCATCCAACCATCGTATTTCTATTTCTCCTTTGTTATTCACATCATATTTCACCAAACTATGGGTGTAAATGATATGATTTTCTAGTAAATTGCCATTACCATTAAGAAGATCTAAAGGGTAGAAATCTAAAAAAGTTTGATTGTTAATTTTAAAGGGAGTTGCTAAAAATAAAGACTCTTCTCCTTTGTATTCTCGACCAATATAATAACTGTTCTTATATTCAGAATATAATTGTAAATCCTCTTTTTTCATTTTTTTAATGGGGTTCTCTTTTGTCATTTCATCTTTAAATGAAATGATTGTCCACACTCCTTTTGAAGTGTCTTTCCATGTTCCAATAAAGCGTTCATCGAAAGAAATAGATTTTTTAGTGTAAAAAGGATTTAATGATTTTACAACACAAGAACTTAAAAAAAGAATACAAGCTGCAATTAAAAGGGTATTTCTGTTTTTCATGAGTATCAAATTTATAATTATTTGCCACAAATAAAGAATAGATTTACATCTTTTAAAAGAAATTTAGATGAACCCTCTTTTTTTCTCGGTGAACCATAGCCCTAAAAATTCGAATACAATCAAATTAATCGATCCAGTTTTTAGAGCGTTCTACCGCTTTTTGCCATCGATGATATAATTTTTCTCTTTTTTCAGAAGTGAAAGTAGGGATGAACTCTTGGTCTATTTTTCTTCTATTCAACACATCTTCTTGTTTCCATAAACCGACACAAATTCCTGCTAAATAAGCGGCTCCCATTACGGTAGTTTCAGTAATATCTGGGCGCTCAACCTTTGTGTTTAACATATCTGCTTGAAATTGCATTAACAAGTTGTTTTTACAAGCGCCTCCATCGACCTTTACAGCGGTTAATTCAGTTTCTGCGTCATTTTGCATGGCATTTAAGACATCTTTGGTTTGGTAGGCTAAGGCTTCTAAAGTTGCTTTAATTAAGTGGTTTTTTCCTGTATCACGTGTCAAACCAAAAACGGCACCACGCGCATACATATCCCAATAAGGAGCTCCCAGAGCCAGCAAAAGCAGGGACCACCACCACAGGATTATCGCCTTCTACCTAAACTAGCTAGCGCTTCACTTTCTTTAGCGTCATTTATAATTTGTAATCCATCCCGCAACCACTGTATTGCAGAGCCCGCAACAAATACACTTCCTTCAAGTGCATAATACACTTTGTTATCAATTCCCCATGCAATCGTAGTTAATAGTCCGTTTTTAGAATACTTAAGATCTGTTCCTGTATTCATTAACATAAAACAACCCGTTCCATAGGTGTTTTTTGCTTCACCTTTATTAAAACAAGCTTGCCCAAAAAGCGCGGATTGTTGATCACCAGCAATTCCAGCAATAGGAATAAGAGCTCCCTCTAATTCATAATTCCCAAAATGATGCGAAGATGGTTTTACTTCGGGTAACATGGATGCAGGAATGTTTAATTCTGACAATAACTTTGTATCCCAACACAACTTTTTGATGTCATATAACATTGTTCTTGAAGCGTTGCTATAGTCTGTAGCATGAACTTTTCCGTTGGTTAAATTCCAAAGCAACCAAGTATCAACAGTTCCAAAAAGTAAATTTCCTTTGTCAGCTTCTTGTTGTGCGCCCTCAACATTGTTTAGAATCCACGTTATTTTTGTGGCAGAAAAATAACTATCAATAACTAGTCCTGTAGTTTTTTTAATATAATTTTCTAAGTCTTTTTGCTTTAAATTTTCGCAAATATTTGCGGTTCTTTTATCTTGCCAAACAATGGCATTATAAATAGGTCTTCCTGTGTTTTTATTCCAAACAATAGTAGTTTCCCGTTGATTTGTAATTCCAATGCCAACAATATCTGTTGGTGAAACATTCGCTTTTTTTAGTACTTTTTTTAAAGTTGTTAATTGCGATTCTAGAATTTCTTTTGGGTCATGTTCTACCCAACCAGATTCTGGGAAAATTTGGGTAAACTCTTGCTGTTCCATTGCAACAATGTTCCCTTGTTCATTTACAATTATTGAACGAGAGCTTGTAGTTCCTTGGTCTAAAGCTAAAATGTATTTTTTTGCCATCTTTTATGTGAAATAGAAGCAACAATTTACAAAATTATTCTGCTAAAATCCCACGTTTTTTTAATTGAGGAATCAAGTTAAGAGAACTCTCTCTAATCGTGTTTTTTTCAAAGAGAAAGGTTTTATCAAACAAGGTGTTTCCTTCAAAAAAACTGACCTGAAAGCGGTTGTGTAATTTAAATAATTCAGGCTGAATAAACTCTACTTTCGCAAAAGAATTAGCAGGTAGAGTCTCTAATTTTTTTCGCATTAATGACGTTGTTTTTGTCTCAGAAAAACCCTGCGTAACAATTACAACCATTTCTAAATCTATATCTTTTTTGTTGATAATATACACATTCCAGTCATCTGTTTTATAGATATCATTGTATTCATAAACAACGGCAACTTCTAAACCTGTAACTTCTGGTATTTGTATATCTTTTTTCATAATGTAATTACCATATTTTATAAAACTCTTCTTTAGAAATCAGTTCACCATCACAATCTTCAACGGTTAATTTATGACTGCTTAAAACACCAAATTGATCTTTGATATTTTTATCACTGTACTTTAAAACTTTATTGTTGTTATAAACGGTGATTTGTTTACTAATTTCATCGGATTCATTGGTTTCAAAATACCACGTAGAAGTTCCCCAGTTTGCATATTCATCCTCTCTTTCCTCGTCCCAAAACTGTTTAAAATAATTCATTATATAACAGATTTAAATTGCTCTAGGAAACGTTTATCGTTTTCATAAAACATTCTAATATCAGGGATTTGATACAATAACATAGCAATACGTTCAATTCCCATACCAAAAGCATAACCAGAGTATTTTGTAGGGTCTATATTTGCATTTTTCAACACATTAGGGTCAACCATTCCGCAACCCATAATTTCCAACCATCCAGTTCCTTTTGTTATTCTGTAATCGGTTTCAGTTTCTAATCCCCAATAAATATCTACTTCAGCGCTAGGTTCTGTAAATGGAAAATAAGAAGGACGCAACCTAATTTTAGATTTACCAAACATTTCTTTTGTAAAGTATAAAAGTGTTTGTTTTAAATCAGCAAAAGAAACATCAGTGTCTATATACAAGCCTTCTACTTGATGGAAAATACAATGAGCACGTGCAGAAATATCTTCGTTTCTAAAAACTCTACCGGGAGAAATGGTTCTAATTGGGGGGTTATTTTCTTCCATATAACGGACTTGTACAGATGAAGTATGAGTCCTTAATAAAGTATCTGGATTTTTATCAATAAAAAAAGTATCCTGCATGTCTCTTGCCGGATGATATTCGGGTAAATTTAAAGCTGTAAAATTATGCCAATCATCTTCAATTTCTGGACCTTCAGAAACGGTAAATCCAATCCGATTAAAAACTTCAATAATCTGATTTTTAACCAATGATATTGGATGGCGAGAACCTAACTCAATGGGTTCCGACGGTCGAGTTAAATCGCCATATAAATGTTTTTTATTAGAAGAGCTTTCTAAAGATTCATTCAATTCTGCAACTTTTGCTTCGGTAGATTTTTTTAAATTGTTTAAAGCTTGTCCAAAATCTTTACGCATAGATGCGTCAACATTTTTAAACTCTGCAAATAAATCTTTCAATAACCCCTTGCTTCCTAAATATTTTATTCTGAAAGCTTCAACCTCTTCTTTAGAGTTCGCTTTAAAAGCTCTTACGTCACCAATCAGTTCTTTTACTTTATCTAACATCTTATTTTTCGGAAATAATTAGGTTGCAAATTTATGGTTTTTAAATGAAAAGGACTGTAGGTTTCAAGAAGAGTTAACGACTACAAAAATCAGTTTTACGAAATCGATTGAGAAAAACAGTAAAAAAGTAAAAAAAAGAGCAAATTTAAATTTAACAAAATGGAAATTAATTATATTTGCCGAAAATAATTGTCAAAATCATAAAAAAATAGATTTAAAATTATGGAGTCTAAAATAAATGCTTTTATGGATTACGTTAATTTACGTAATTCTAATGAACCAGAATTTTTACAAGCTGTACATGAAGTTGCAGAAACTGTAATTCCGTTTATTGAAAACAATCCTAAATATCAAGGGAAAAAATTGTTAGAAAGAATGGTAGAGCCTGAGAGAACACTTATGTTTAGAGTTCCTTGGGTTGATGATCGTGGAGAAACACAAGTAAATAGAGGATATAGAGTAGAGTTTAATTCTGCTATTGGACCTTACAAAGGAGGCTTACGTTTTCACCCTTCAGTAAACTTATCAATCTTAAAGTTTTTAGGTTTTGAACAAGTCTTTAAAAACTCACTTACTACTTTGCCAATGGGTGGAGGAAAAGGAGGGTCAGACTTTAATCCTAAGGGCAAATCAGATAGAGAAGTAATGGCATTTTGTCAAGCTTTTATGTCAGAATTATTTCGCCATATTGGAGCAAATACAGATGTACCTGCAGGAGATATTGGAGTTGGAGGAAGAGAAATTGGATTTATGTTCGGTCAATATAAAAAATTACGCAACGAGTTTGTTGGTGTTCTAACAGGAAAAGGCGCAAGTTGGGGAGGTTCTTTAATTAGACCAGAAGCAACAGGATACGGAAATGTATATTTTGCGCAAAACATGTTAAAGGCCAATGGAAATTCTTTTGAAGGAAAAACAGTTGTTATTTCTGGTTCTGGAAATGTTGCTCAATATGCTGCAGAAAAAGCAACTGAATTTGGAGCCAAAGTTGTTTCAATGTCAGATTCTTCTGGGCATATTTATGATGCAGACGGAATTGATGCAGAGAAATTAGCGCATGTTATGGAAATTAAAAATGTTCGCAGAGGAAGAATAAGCGAATATGTTACTAAATATCCAAACGCAAAATTCTTTGCTGGAGAAAGACCATGGGGAATTAAATGTGATGTTGCTTTACCGTGTGCTACTCAAAATGAGTTGAATGGAGAAGAAGCAAAAACATTAATTACAAACGGTTGTATTTGTGTTTCTGAGGGAGCAAATATGCCTTCTACACCAGAGGCTATTGAAGCTTTTATGGATGCAAAAATTTTATTTGCTCCAGGAAAAGCATCCAATGCTGGTGGAGTAGCAACATCAGGTTTAGAAATGAGCCAGAACTCATTACGTTATAATTGGACAAGAGAAGAAGTAGATGCAAAATTACATCAAATCATGAATGATATTCACGCATCTTGTGTTGAATATGGTTCACAACCAGACGGTTTTGTAGATTATGTAAAAGGAGCCAATGTTGCAGGTTTTGTTAAAGTTGCAGACGCAATGTTAGATCAAGGGGTCGTATAATCATACATGTTATATATAATTAAGAAGCGCATCAATTTGATGCGCTTCTTTTATTTCAATAGATATGCTTTGTAATTATTACATTTACAAAAGGATTTAAAAACATCACTTCAATAATGGCTTTAGTAACACACTTTTTTGTAGGTTTTATTTTTTCTTTTTTTGGCTCTTTAACACCAAGTATGTTAAACATGTCTGCTTTGAAAATGAGTATCGAGAGAGGGAAAAAAGCTGCAATATGGTTTTCTACAGGTGTTTCTTTAGTTGTTTTATTACAGGCCTATATTGCTGTTTTGCTAACAAAATATATTCTCGAAAATCCGATGATTCTTGAATGGTTAGAAAAGGGAGCAGTTGTAATTTTTATTGGATTGTCTATTTATTTTTATGGTCAATCAAAAAAACAAAAAAAGAAGGTAAAAAAGGAGGAAGTTCGAGGAAATAACAGCTTTCAGGTTGGTGTTTTTTTATCACTTTTAAACATGTTTGCAGTTCCTTTTTATTGTGGAGTAGTAACAACTTTAGATGCTGTAGGATGGATGCAATTTGATATAAGCAACACGTTGTTTTTTGTAACTGGATCTGCACTTGGAACACTTTGTATTTTGGTTGTATATATCAAATATTCAAAAATGATTCAACAAAAGTCAGGAAGGTTTACAAAAGATATTAATCTAGTTTTAAGTTTCTTAACAGGTATAGTTGCTGTTTTTACGCTTCTAAAATTTTTCATATGATGAAAATTATTAAAAATTATATTGTTGCTGGAAAACATCAAAAACCAATTATAACAGATGTTTTTTTCGAAGAGACTCACACACAAAAAAAAATAGTTATTTTTTGTCATGGTTATAAAGGGTTTAAAGATTGGGGCCCCTGGAACTTAATGGCAGAAACTTTTGCCAACGCAGGATTCTTCTTTATCAAATTTAATTTTTCACATAATGGCGGAACTGTTGAACAACCTATTGATTTTCCAGATTTAGAAGCTTTTGGCACTAACAATTACTCCAAAGAATTAGATGATTTAGCATCCGTAATTAATTGGATTTCTACTAATTCTGATTTTAAAAATGAAGTAAAAATTCATGATATTTCTTTAATAGGTCACAGTAGAGGCGGAGGTATCGTTTTGTTAAAAACAAACGAAGATGTTAGAATTAAAAAGGTAGTTACGTTGGCTGGAGTTTCAGATTATGAATCTAGGTTTCCAAAAGAATCAAATTTCCAGGAATGGTCTAAAAAAGGGGTTTATTACGTGAAAAATGGACGAACGATGCAAGAAATGCCTCATTTTTATCAATTTTATGAAGATTTCGATAAAAATAAAGAACGGTTAAATATCGAAAATGCCACCCGAAAACTAAAGATTCCACAGCTTATAATTCATGGAGATGGTGATACCTCTGTCTCCATAAAAGAAGGACAAAAATTACATAATTGGAATTCTGATAGTCAGTTTGAAGTTATACAAGGAGCAAATCATGTATTTAATACTTCCCATCCATGGAAGGGTAAAAGGTTGTCAAAAGAACTAGAGAATGCCATCGATATTTCTATTGAGTTTTTAAAATAGATTCACATTCAAATTCCGTAATTTCGAAGGATGGAACTCAAACCTCCTTTCCGTAAAATTATTCATGTAGATATGGATGCTTATTATGCATCTGTAGCAGAATTAGACAATCCAGAATTAAGAGGAAAAGCAATTGCAGTTGGCGGAAGTGAAGATAGAGGAGTTGTATCTGCAGCAAGTTATGAGGCAAGAAAATTTGGCGTTAAATCTGCGATGAGTAGCTTCTTAGCAAAAAAAAAATGTCCGCACCTTATTTTTGTAAAATCCGATTTTGACCGTTATAAAGAAATCTCTTCTAAAGTAAGAAGTATTTTTTATGACTACACAGACTTGGTAGAGCCGCTTTCATTAGATGAGGCTTATTTAGATGTTACAGATAATAAGAAAGGGAATCCGTCTGCAAACGATATTGCCAGAGAAATTAGAGAACGTATATATATAGAAACAGGTCTAAGAGCCTCTGCGGGTATTTCAATTAATAAATTTATAGCGAAAGTAGCATCTGATATTAATAAACCTAACGGACAAAAAACAATTCACCCAGAAGAGGTGCTTTCGTTTTTAGAAGCGTTACCTGTTAATAAATTCTATGGTGTTGGTAAAGTTACCGCCTCAAAAATGTATAATTTGGGTATATTTAAAGGCAAGGACTTAAAGAAAAAATCTTTAGAAGAACTAATAACGTTATTCGGAAAATCTGGGACACATTATTACAATATTGTCAGAGGCATTCATAATAGTGCTGTTAAACCAAATAGAATTCGCAAGTCTATTGCTGCAGAAAGAACTTTCAGCGAAAACCTTTCCTCAGAAATTTTTATGATAGAAAAGCTAGATAAGATTGCAGATGAGTTGGAAAAACGCATGAAAAAAACAGATACTAAAGGAAAAACGATAACTCTAAAAATAAAATATTCAGATTTTACACAACAAACCAGAAGTAAAACTAAGACAACTTTTATGCAGACTAAAAAGGAGTTTTTTCCTGTGGTAAAAGAGCTTTTATATCAAGATAAATTAGTAAATTCTGTTCGTTTATTAGGCTTGTCTTTTGGGAACTTAAATACTGAAAAAATTGCCCCATTCTGGGTACAATTACAATTTGAATTCTGAGAGAACAATCTACTATAAATAGTTGAAATGTATTAATCTATATATAAAATATGAGATTGTTTTATTCTTTTTGTAGATGAAACGTATGATAAATATAATACGAACTAATTCTAAAAATAAGTGTTTTGTTCGTTTGGTAAAAGAACTAGATTCTTACTTAAAAATTACGGATGAAGATGAGCATGATTTTTACAATCAGTTTAATAGTATAGAACATCTTAAAGAAGTTGTTGTAATTTATCTGGATGGAGTTGCTGTTGGATGTGCGGCTATTAAAAAGTTAGACAATAATGTTGTTGAGGTGAAAAGAATGTTTGTTTTAAAAGAAAATAGAGGAGTTGGAATTGCGCAAAAACTATTGGATGAATTGGAAGCTTGGGCAAAAGAGCTAGGGCATATAAAGTGTGTATTAGAAACAGGAATAAGACAAGTTAGAGCGATTGTGTTTTATAAAAAATGTAAGTATAAAGTAATACCAAATTACGGGCAATATATAGGTATGGAAAATAGTGTTTGTTTTGAAAAAAATATTTAAATGGAGTATAGTTATTGGGAATTAAAAGAGTGGTTTACAAACATCGATTTTACAATTGTTGGTAGCGGAATTGTGGGCTTAAGTTGTGCTTTAGCACTGCAAAAAGAACATCCAAAGGCTAAAATTTTAGTCCTTGAAAAAGGAATGCTTCCACAAGGGGCAAGTACAAAAAATGCAGGTTTTGCTTGTTTTGGAAGTCTTTCTGAATTGATAGATGATTTAAATTCCCACTCAAAAGAAGAAGTTTTTAATTTGGTTTATAAACGCTGGGAAGGATTGCAATTATTACGAAGTAATTTAGGAGATAAAAACATCGATTTTCAGAAAAATAAAGGTTTTGAATTATGTGATTCAGAAGATTTCTTTGAAGCTTGTATTTCTAAAAAACAGGAAATAAATACTCTTTTAAAACCAATTTTTAAAGACGATGTTTTTTCGATTTCAGAGAATACATTTAACTTTCAAAAGGTATACCAAAAATACATTGTCAATAATTTTGAAGGTCAGATTGATACAGGGAAAATGGCCTTTAAATTACTGCAGACAGCACAACAATTAGGGATTAAAATTTTGAACAATATTTCCGTAGAAAGTTTTGCTGAAACAGGCAATAGAATTAACATAAAAACCAACAGATTAGATTTTTACACAAAAAAATTATTCATTGCAACCAATGGTTTTACGAATACATTGTTAAATGAAAAAGTACAGCCTGCAAGAGCGCAAGTTCTCATTACTAAACCAATTAAAAACTTAGACATTAAAGGAACTTTTCATTTAGATAAAGGGTATTATTATTTTAGAAATATAGACAATCGAATTTTATTTGGAGGCGGAAGAAACCTTGATTTTAAAACCGAAGAAACTTCAGACTTTGGACAAACAGCACTTATTCAAAATGAATTAGAAAGTATTTTAAAAACAACCATTTTACCAAATACTCCATTTGAAATTGATCACAGGTGGAGTGGAATTATGGGGGTTGGAAATCAGAAAAAAGCCATTGTAAAACAACTCTCTGAGCATGTGTTTTGTGGGGTTCGTTTGGGCGGTATGGGTGTCGCAATTGGTAGCTTGGTAGGGAAAGAACTAGCAGAATTAATACATGAATAGAGCGGATTCAACCTTTGATGTAATTGCAATTGGTGGAGGTTTGGCGGGTCTATGCAATGCAATTCACCTATCTAAATTTGGTAAAAAGGTATTGCTAATTGAGAAAAATGAATATCCGAAACACAAAGTTTGTGGTGAGTATATTTCTAATGAAGTATTGCCATATTTCAATTTTTTAGAGGTAAATCCATTTGATTTTGGCGCTGTAAAAATTAACAATTTTCAATTATCAACCAGAAAAAGTAACCTAATTTCTGCAAAGTTGCCTTTGGGTGGTTTCGGAATTTCTCGTTACAAACTGGATCTTATTTTATCCGAAAAGGCAAAAGAAAATGGTGTTGTAATTTTACAGGATACTGTTTTAAATGTTACTTTTTTAGAAGATTTTTTTCAAGTAGAAACTAAAAATAAAAATAGTTTTACTACTAAAATAACTATTGGTGCTTTTGGCAAACGATCTTTATTAGATGTAAAAATGGCGCGTAGCTTTATTAAAAAAAAATCACCTTATTTAGGAGTTAAAATTCATGTAAAAGGAAGTTTTAATCAAGACTTGGTAGCGCTTCATAATTTTAAAGGAGGCTATTGTGGAGTTTCTAAAGTAGAAAATAATGCAATTAACCTTTGTTATATTACAAATTATGCAACTTTTAAAAAGTATAAAAACATAGAAGATTTTCAAGAAAAAGTTATTTTTAAAAACAAGTATTTGAAAGAGCTTTTTCAAAACTCTGAAGCTCTTTTTGAAAAACCTTTAAGCATTAGTCAAATTTCATTTGAAACAAAAAAACCAGTGGAAAAGCACATTCTAATGTGTGGCGATTCTGCTGGAATGATTCACCCACTATGTGGAAATGGTATGAGCATGGCTATTCAATCTGCACAATTAGCGTCAAAACTGATTCTAAATTACTTTAATGGTGAAATTGAGTCACGAAAAGAACTGGAAAAGCAATATATTAGTCAGTGGAATAGAAAGTTTAGTTTACGCTTAAAAGCGGGTCATTTTATTGCAATGTTGTTTAGAAAAGATACAATTGCATCCTTTTTATTGCAAATTTTAAAGAAGCTTCCTTTTTTATTACCAATAATAATTAAGCAAACCCATGGTAAACCAATGAAAATATAATGGATTTTTTTGTCAGCACAAAAATAAGAACAGATAAAGAAGAGCTCATGGATGATTTTTCTATTGGTGGGAATTTGTTACGTGATACGTTGGATAAATTAGAAAAAATTAACCGTTGGCTTGGAGGGAATTTGGTAACGGTAAAGGCACTCAAAAAAGCATTAAAGAACCATCCAAAAGAACAAGAACTAACCATTGTTGATATCGGTTGTGGGCATGGAGATATTTTACGAGACGTTGCTAAGTTTGGACGAAAAAATGGGTATAAAATGAAATTGATAGGTATGGATGCAAACCCCAATGCTATTGCCTATGCGAAAGAATTATCTACGGAATTCTCTGAACTAACATTTAAAACAGAAGATATTTTTTCAGAAGAATTTAAAAATAGAAAGTTTGATGTGGTTCTAGCAACCTTATTTCTTCATCATTTTAAGGAAAAACAATTAATTTCTTTCTTGGGAAACACATTAAAACAAACAAAAATAGCCATTGTAGTAAATGATTTACATCGTCACAAATTGGCGTATTATTTATTTATGTTATTGTCTCTTTTTATAAAAAACACTATGATAATCGAAGATGGGTTAACCTCTGTTTTAAGAGGATTCAAACGAAAAGACTTAGAAAGTATTTCGAAAAAATTAAATGTAAAATCACAAATCTCTTGGAAATGGGCATTTCGTTTTCAGTGGATAATTCAGAAATAAATGGAAGTAAAGATTACGTCAGTTGCAAAACAACTACCAAAATATTATAGAGAAACGAAAGATATTATTCCGTTTGTAAAATTATGGATGCAAGATCAAGACACACGTTTTCAGAGAAAAGTGATCAAACTTTTTGAAGGTGCTGCGGTAGACAAAAGATATTCCATTATGGACCCGGTAGATGTTTTTGTAGCCACTTCTTTCGAAGAAAAAAACAACATTTATGCTAGAGAGGTTGTAACTTTAGGAGAACAAGCACTTAAAAAATCTTTACACAAAGCGAATTTAAAAGCAACTGATATCGATTATATTATTACGGTGAGTTGCACTGGAATTATGATACCTTCTATGGATGCATATTTAATTAATTCACTTCAAATGAAACAAGACATTGTGCGTTTGCCTGTTACAGAAATGGGTTGTGCAGCTGGAGTCTCAGGTATTATTTATGCAAAGAATTTCTTAAAAGCGAATCCCAATAAAAGAGCAGCAGTAATTGCTGTTGAAGCACCAACAGCAACCTTTCAATTAGACGATTATTCTATGACAAACATTGTAAGTGCCGCTATTTTTGGAGATGGTGCTTCTGCGGTTATTTTATCATCCTACGAAGAAGATAACGGACCAGCAATTATTGATGAAGCGATGTATCACTTTTATGACGCCACAAATATGATGGGATTTAATCTGGTAAATACCGGTTTACAAATGATTTTAGACAAAGAGGTTCCGCAAAAAATTTCAGATCATTTCCCTGCAATTGTACATCCTTTTTTAGAAAGAAACAATATAACAATTGAGGATATTAACCATCTAATTTTTCATCCAGGGGGAAAGAAAATTGTACAAACGGTAGAAGATTTATTTGGTGTTTTAGGAAAGAATATAGACGATACAAAAGAAGTTTTACGGTTGTACGGAAATATGTCTAGTGCAACAGTTTTATATGTTTTAGAACGATTTATGGATAGAAAACCAGAGAAAGGAGAAAGAGGATTAATGTTGAGTTTTGGTCCAGGTTTTTCTGCACAGCGAATTTTATTAGAGTGGTAAAATTATTAAAATGAATCAATACCAAATTATAAAAAACCTACCCTACCAAAAACCTTTTTTGTTTGTTGACGAACTTACAAAAATTTCAGAAAGTGGTGTTTCAGGAAATTATACCTTTAAAGAGAGTGAGTTTTTTTATGAAGGTCATTTTAAGAAAAATCCAATAACTCCAGGAGTTATTCTAACAGAAACCATGGCACAAATTGGTGTGGTTTGTTTGGGAATATTTTTATTAAAAGACCAAATTTCAACAAGGATACAACCTACAATAGCTTTAACATCAAATGAGATTGATTTTTATTTACCCGTTTTACCAAACGAAAAAGTAATTGTAACTTCAGAAAAAGAATATTTTAGGTTTAACAAGTTAAAGTGTACTGTGAAAATGATAAATTCTAAAAATGAATTGGTTTGTAGAGGAACTATTTCTGGAATGATCATCGCAAAATAGACATTGTAATGAAATCAGCAGAAGTTAAAAAAAGAGTAGTAATTACCGGTTTAGGAGTTGTGGCGCCCAATGGTGTGGGTTTGCCGGCATTTACCAATGCCATAAAAAAAGGAGTTTCAGGAATTACCTATCACCAGAATTTAAAAGACAAAGGTTTTTCATGCTGTATTGGAGGAGTTCCAACTATTTTAGAAGAAAAAAAATTAGAATATTTAACTCCTTTACAATTGCGAGGGTTCAATAGCACTTCTATTTTATATGGATGTATGGCAGGAATTGACGCTTGGAAAGATGCTGGCTTTTCTGTAAAGGAACATTCGGAATTAGATTATGATTCAGGGATAATCTTTGGAACTGGAACCTCGGGAATAGAAAAATTAAGAGAGGCTATTTACAAAATAGATGATCAGAATGTAAGGCGCTTAGGAAGTACTTCTGTAGTGCAAACAATGGCAAGTGGAATTTCAGCATATTTAGGCGGAATTCTGGGGCTTGGAAATCAAGTCACAACAAATTCATCTGCCTGTACTACAGGAACAGAAGCCCTATTGTTAGGTTTTGAACGAATTAAAAATGGTAAAGCAAAACGAATGCTTGTGGGAAGTTCTAGCGACAGTAGCCTCTATACTTGGGGTGGTTTTGATGCAATGAGAGTTATGTCTTACAAGCATAATAAAACACCAGAGAAAGGATCTAGACCATTGAGTGCGTCTGCATCGGGGTTTGTTCCAGGAAGTGGCGCAGGTGCTTTGGTTTTAGAATCTTTAGAAAGTGCTTTGGAACGAAATGCTACTATTTATGCTGAAGTTTTAGGAGGGAATATTAATTCTGGAGGACAACGAAATGGTGGAACTTTAACGGCTCCAAATTCAGAAGCGGTTCAGAAATGCATTGCAGAAGCGTTGTTAGATTCGGGGGTATCTTCTTTAGAAATAGATGTAATTAACGGACATTTAACGGCAACCTCTAAAGATTCTTTAGAAATAGAAAATTGGACAAAGGCATTGCAAAGATCAGGAACGAATTTTCCGTATATTAATTCTTTAAAATCGATGGTTGGTCATTGTTTGGCTGCTTCTGGAGCAATAGAATGTGTGGCTTCAGTTGTACAAATTAAAGAACAATTTGTATTTCCAAATATTAACTGCGATGATGTGCATCCAGAAGTTTCAGCACTGATTTCTAAGGATAAAATTCCAACACAAATGATTGATAAAAACATTACTATTTTAGCAAAAGCAAGTTTTGGCTTTGGCGATGTAAATGGGTGTGTTATCTTTAAAAAATATTCAGATTAATATGACAAAAGAAGACATTATATCAAAATTAACAACGATTGTAAAACCTTATGTTCAAAATGAGGAAGGCTTTAAGAATCTAAATGAAAACACAGACTTTATAAACGATCTTGAAATAAACTCTGCAAATCTAGTGGATATTATTTTAGATGTAGAAGATGAGTTTAATATAGAAATAGACAATGACTCTATGGAGAAAATGCTCTCTGTAAAAGCCACTGTAGAAGTAATACAAACAAAAATGAATGCATAATATTGGGAATGATATTGTTGATTTAAAACTTGCAGAAGCTCAAAGCAATTGGCAACGAAAAGGCTTTTTAGAGAAACAATTCACCCAAAAAGAACGGCGCAAAATTTTAAGTGCCGAAAATCCGTTTTTAACAGTTTGGTTGTTTTGGTCTATGAAAGAGGCTGCCTATAAATGCTATACTCAAAAGAGTAAAGAACGTTTTTATGCACCTCAAAAATTTGAGTGTATCTTAATTTCAGAAACCAAAGGAATTGTAGTTTTCGAAGGCAGTACTTTTTATACAACCTCTTTTTCTAGCACTTCTTATGTTTACACAACCGCTAGAGAAGAAGAAAGAGAAATACTCATGTTTTCTGCAGTTGTTAGACCAAGTAGCTTAGAGTTCTATTTGAAAAATAAATTAGCACAGGAAACAGGTTTTTCAATTGAGGACATACAAAAAGTAAAAACAACTAATGGTGCACCAGGCTTTTATCACCAGGAAGAATTATTAACAGCATCCTGTTCAATTTCTCATCACGGAAATTATGGAGCATATGCTTTTAATTTAAGTCATAAATTCTAAGATACTTATGAGATTGAAAATGCTATTATTGGTTTTTGGATGTTTTATTTTCACTGCCTTTTCTCAAGAGTTGGTTGAAGATAAAACAGCCTCTTCCATCACGTTCAAAATAAAGAATTTTGGATTTAATGTGGCGGGTAATTTTAATGAATTTGTTACTTACAGCAATTTTAATACAACCAAGGTTAAGGAAAGTTATTTCAATGTGAAAATAGGAGTAAAATCAATATTCACAGACTCAAAATCTAGAGATCAACACCTATTGGATTCAGACTATTTTGATGTTAATAACTATCCAAATATTGTATTTGAATCCAATTCAATAAAGAAGATAAGTACCTCTACATATGAATTAGAGGGGTTTATAACGATGAAAGGAATTCAAAAAAGAATATTGACTACCTTATATGTTAGTACCTCTAAAACATCAGTAACTGTTCTTGCTAATTTTTCTCTGAATAGGAGAGATTTTGGTGTTGGAGGCAATAGTTTTGTGCTTGCGAAAGAAGTAAATATTAAAATGAAGTATGTTGGAGTTAAAAATTAAAGAAGCGCTTTTTAGCCAATGCGAAGCCTATGTAAACAAGCGTTTACATACCATAGAAACCATAATTTCTTCCAACCAAAAAGGGCTGCATTCTGAGACAAAGAGCTCTGCTGGAGACAAGCATGAAACGGGTCGTGCGATGTTGCAATTAGAGATGGAAAAAGCCGGACAGCAATTGGAAGTAATAATTCAAATGAAAGCAACTTTAGCAAAAATGGATGTTTCTAAAACAACACAATACATCCATTTAGGAAGTCTTATTTATACCGAAAAAAATAATTATTTCTTATCCATTTCAGCAGGCCAACTCACTGTTGAAAAAGAGAATTACTATGCAGTTTCGGTCTCTTCTCCAATTGGAAGGTTATTGTTAGGGAAGCAAGCAAATGACGTGGTTTCCTTTCGTGGAAACACCATTAAAGTTTTAAAAATTATTTAAAAGTATTCGTTGTTTTTAAAATCACTAGAAACTAAAAGCTTTAAGTGAACTTCTTTCCCAATCACTACATCTAAAGGATGATTAAAAAAGATTGTTTGATGTTCAAATTCAGCTTCAATTAACCAATAAAAACCTTTAAAATAAGAGTGTAATACAATTGCCTTTAATGCCGATTTTTCTACCATACATATTTGATGCGGATACAGTAAAACTTCTGAATTGTTAATAATAATTTCATTTATATCATCAAATAAAGCTGCAACATATTTCTCTTTAGGGTTGTTGTAAATTGCTTTGGGAGTGTCGTTTGCTAAGAGTTTATTGTTTTTAATAACAATTAATTTATCGGCAAAAGACAAAGCATCATTTCCGTCGTGAGTAGCAATAATACATGCAATATTTTTTTCTTTTAAATATCCAAACAAGTTTCTTCTTAATGAGTTTTTTTTAAAGTTATCTATTTGGCTAAAAGGTTCATCCAAAAGCAATAACTCGGGCTCTTTTGCTAAGGCTCTTGCAATGGCAACTCGCTGTTGTTGGCCACCACTTAAGTTTTTAACTTTTGTTTTTGCAAAAGCAGTCATTTCTATGACTTCCAGTAATTCTGCGGTTCTCTTTTGTGATTTTTCAGGGTAAAATCTTGATAAATATTTTTTAATATTTTCTTCAACAGAGGTAAATGGCATTAAATTAAAATCTTGTGCAACATATTTAAAGAATTCCATGCCTGGAATTAAATATTCTTTAGGGCCTAGAATAGGGATATCATTCCAAAATAAAGATCCTTTATCGGTATCAAAGATCCCATAAATTAGTTGAAGAAGTGTCGATTTTCCAGAGCCACTTTCTCCCATAACACAAAGATTATGTCCTTTTTTTAGCTCGAAATTAATATCTTTTAAAACAGGTTTCTCAGCAGCATAAGAAAAAGAAATATTATTCACCTTTAGCATATTACAAAAATAAGTATTTCCTTATAAAAAGGAGTATTGATTCTTTAAATACCGATGGGTTAAGAAAGCGAATAGGATAAAAAAACCGACACTTTCGCATCGGTTTAGGTTGATTTATAAATACCTTTCACCAGGAAATATGTTTTAAAAAGTTTCTTACTTTAAGTCATTAAGATTTGATTTTACTTTTTGGTGGATTTGGTAATTGATCAAACCCCATGTTAAACAATGTAAACCCAAAAATATCGGAATACTGCTCAATGGTTTTTGCAACAGGAGTTCCTGCTCCATGACCAGCATTGGTTTCAATTCGTATTAAGGTTGGATTTTTCCCTGTTTGTTTGTCTTGCAACTCTGCTGCAAATTTAAAACTATGTGCAGGAACTACTCTATCGTCGTGATCTCCGGTAGTGATCATTGTTGCAGGATATTTTGTTCCTTTTTTTACATTGTGCACAGGAGAATATCCTTTTAAATAGTCGAACATTTCTTTGCTGTCATTTGCGGTTCCATAATCATAGGCCCAACCAGCACCAGCAGTAAAGGTATGATAACGCAACATATCTAAAACACCAACTGCAGGCAGCGCAACTTTCATTAATTCGGGCCTTTGTGTCATTGTTGCTCCAACCAATAAACCTCCATTAGAACCCCCTCGTATTGCCAAATAATCTGAAGAGGTGTAGTTGTTGTCAATTAAATATTCTGCTGCGGCTATAAAATCATCAAAAACATTTTGTTTTTTTAACTGTGTTCCTGCATCATGCCATTTTTTACCATATTCTCCACCTCCTCGTAGATTAGGAACTGCGTAAATACCTCCTTGTTCCATCCAAACTGCGTTTGCAATACTAAAAGAGGGCGTTAAACTGATATTAAATCCGCCATACCCATATAAGATTGTTGGGTTTTTCCCGTTCAATGCCACTCCTTTTTTATGAGTAATGATCATCGGAATTTTTGTACCATCTTTAGATTCGTAAAAAACCTGTTTGCTTTCATAAGCATCCGAATTAAAGGCAATTTCAGGTTTCCAATAGGATTCATAGGTTCCGTTTTTTGGATTGAATGCATAAGATGAATTTGGCGTGTTGTAATTGGTAAAAGAGAAATACAACTCTTCAGCCTCTTTTTTTCCACCAAAACCACCAGCTGAACCTACTCCGGGTAATTGTACTTCTCTGATTAATTCCCCATCATAATCGTACTGCAATACTTTAGAAACAGCATCTACCATATATTCTGCAAAGAAATAGCCTGCTCCAGAACTTAGGCTTAAAACATGTTCAGTTTCAGGGATAAAATCCGTCCAATTTATTGGTGTTGGATTTGAAATATCGACCGTTACCACTTTTTTGTTTGGAGCCTTTAAATTGGTGACTAAATAGACCGTATTCCCAATGTTTTCAATAGGGTATGTATCGCTATCTGTGTGGTCTAAAACGGTGATTAAAGGGCTGTTCGGTTTTGAAAGATCTTTAAAAAATAATTTGTTTCCAGAAGTGGAAACACTCGCAGAAATGGCAAGAAACCTATTGTCTTCAGAAACATTACCACCCACATACCGGTATTTTTCAGAGGGTTTTTCTCCAAAAATAACTTTGTCTTCTTTTTGTGATGTACCCAATTTATGATAGTATAATTTGTGCTGATCTGTTTTTGCAGAGAGCTCACTTCCTTTCGGTTTGTCATAGCTAGAATAATAGAAACCTTCATTTTTATACCAAGAAATCCCTGAGAATTTTACATCCACCAAGGTGTCTTCTTTAATTATTTTAGACTCGGTATCCATAATAATTATTTTTCTCCAATCGGAACCTCCTTCAGAAATTGCATAAGCGGTTGTTTTTCCATCTTTAGAAAAACTTAGAGAACCTAAGGAAGTTGTTGCATCGTCTGAAAAGGTATTTGGATCTAAAAAAACTTCGGGTTCAGCATCTCCTTTTTTTCGATAGACTACAAATTGATTTTGCAAGCCGTTATTTTTATAAAAATAGGTGTGTTTTCCTTCTATAAAAGGAGTTCCTACTTTTTCGTAATTCCATAATTCAGACAAACGTTTTTTCAATTGGTCTCTATATGGAATCTTACTTAAGTAATCGAAGGTCACCTCGTTTTCTGCTTTTACCCAGTTTTCAGTTTCTTCACTTCTGTCATCTTCTAACCATCTATAATGATCTACAACAGCCGTTCCGAATAGGGTATCGATCACTGCTTTTTTGGGAGTTTCTGGATATTTCACGTCAATAGTTCTTTTTGTAATTTCTTTTTTGCAAGAAACAAACACAAGGCTTGCAAAAAGAATTGGAATGATAAATTTTTTATTCATGTCTATACTATTTTATGCACTGCTCAAAGTTAGTAAAAAAACAAGCTATTTTAATTGGAGTGAATTTATATTTAAGATTCTAAACAACGGATTCTTATTTTAGAACTTATAGTTTAGCATATAGTAACTATTTTGAAAAACCATCTGTAATGCTCCTAAATCTAAAACGACTATTTTAGCAACAATTAAATAGAAGAAATGACAGAAAATTTAACAAAAGAAACCTTTTTAGCAAAAGTGTTTAATTTCGAAAAAAATAAAGAATGGACTTTTGAAGGAAAAAGACCTGCTTTGATCGACTTTTATGCAGATTGGTGTGGACCCTGTAAATCTTTAGCTCCCGTTTTAGAACAATTATCGATTGAGTATAAAGACCACATCGATATTTATAAAATAGACACGGAGGCAGAACAAGAATTAGCCGCTGCTTTTGGTATTAGAAGCATCCCTTCGATGTTGTTTTGCCCTACAGAAGGACAACCTCAAATGGCCAACGGAGCATTGCCAAAAGCAGAGTTAGAAAGAATTATTGCAGAGGTGTTACACGTAGAGAAGTAAACAATAAGATGCCTTAATAGAAAACCCAATCGAACATCGATTGGGTTTTTTTATACCTAAAACCTATATGCATAAGAAAATTATGTATATATTTACCCCATGGGAAATCAGAAACTGTACAAGGGCTCTTTGCAAACGATTATTTTAAAATTATTAGAAAGTAATGCTAAAATGTATGGGTATGAAATCACTCAAAAAGTAAAAGAGCTTACTAAAGGGGAGCTACAAATTACAGAAGGAGCTTTATATCCTGCTTTGCATAAATTAGAAGCAGACGGTTTGTTGGATGTAGAGGTTGCAAAAGTGGGAAACAGACTCCGTAAATATTACAAACTTACAGAAAATGGCACAAAAGAAACTGCAAATAAATTAGAGGAAATGCAAGAGTTTTTAAAAACTATGCAACACTTGGTGAATCCTAAATTTGGATTGGAGTAACATGGAAATTCAAAAAGAAAACATTGAACACATTGATGAACATTTGAAAAAAATGGGGATCAAATATTGGGATTTGAGAATAGAAATGATAGATCATTTAGTTTCTGATATTGAACAAAATCTTACTTCTAAAGATTTTAAAACAGAATTTTCTTTAGCATTAAAAAGGGCAAAATGGAATGGTAGTTTATCTGGAATAAATACAGAAGGCTGGCAAAATGTGAATAGAAAGTATAGAAATGCATATCAAAAAGGATTTATCAACTTTTTTAAAAGAATTAAGAATATTGTTACTTTAATTTTGGGTCTTATAGCCTTTTATTTAATTTCAGAAAACGTTTCGCTTGAAGTTTTTAATAAAATAAGTGTAGTATTATTTGTATCACCTTTTCTTATTGTTGTTGTAGAGTTTATAAAATCATTCTATAAAAAATATGGTAGATCTGTAAATTTAGATTATGGAGTTACAGATATGACAATGAGTTTTTTAATTTTAAATGCAGTGCCTGTTTTCTTTGATGGTAAAACTGAATTTACTCAAAAAACACTTTGGTTTATCCTTTTACCCATCCATTATATCGCTTTTAATTCTGGTTATAATTTATACAAAAAAGCAATTACAAAAATTGAAGAAATGAAAAAGAAATTGTCTTGCTAAAGATAAAATTATGGAATTAACAAAAGAGCAAACTCAAAAAATTGAAAGGTTTCTAGATAAAAATAATATTATTTATGTCGATATCCGATTGGAGACTTATGACCATATTTTAACTGATATTGAACAGAAAATTAAAGACCAAAATATAAGTTTTGACAACGCTTTAATCATGGTTACAAGTTCTTGGACAAGACACTTTAAAGAAACTTCAAGTTTTTATTTTGGCATACATTTTACTGCACCAAAAATGGTCATAGAAAAAGCTAAGAAATCATTTAAGAAATTTTACTTTATATATATATCTGCCTATTTTTTTCCTTTGATTTTTATACAATATTTAGAATCTGTATTTTTTATAGTATTGACTAAAAATATTTTACCTGTACTACAAGGATTGGGAGTTTTTGCTACATTTTTCTTTATTTTTCTAATGATTAAAAAATGGAAAATTAAAGAGAAAACCACCTATAGTTTTATTCTAAGAACACAAACCGCAAGTTTAGCTTTTGGTTTTATTATATCTTTCAAATACCTATTTGCAAATAATAATGATTTGGCTGTAAATGCAATTTGGATAGCCTTTAATCTTGTTTTCTTGGTATCAACATATATCTATTATGTTTTTTATAAGAAGCATGTTGAAGTTTTAAAAACCTATAAAATTTCTTAAGTTATGGAGCTAAAAAAACAACAGCTAAAATATATAGATCATCGTTTAGAGAACGAAGGCATAAAGTATTGGGACATTAGAATAGAAATGTTAGATCATGTAGTTTCTTATATTGAAAAAACTTTAAAACCAGAAAACTCTGAATATGAATTTAAAGAAATGGTTCAATCATCTTTGGTTACTCTAGGTTGGAAAGAGAATTTTAATGGTGGCGGTTTTGATAAAGTTTTAGCATTAAAATTAAAGTTACACAACAAGAAGCAAAACAGAAATTTTAGAGAATATTGTAAAGAGACTTTTTTCAGTTTTAACTTTGTTGTTGGTGCAATATTATTAAGCATTTCGGTTTATTCTTTTCAAGAAAACAAGTTAGCTTTAAAAATTCTGTTTTTTATAATTTTAGGTTCATATATCGCTTGTATGTTTCGATTTGCACTAAAATATAAAGTAATGAATTCAGCAAGATTGAGTCCAATAATACTATTTATGACTTTTCCACTATCTATTTTTAATGGAATAATTTTTTTACCAAAGGTTTTCTTTGATTATGAGGTTGGTATTTCTGTATTATCTTATACAATGATCATAGTTTCCTCCTTTTCAGCTATTGGGATTAGTTACTTAAATCAAGAATTTAAAAAAGCTCAAAAAACATATAACCAGTTAATTTATTAAATGTTCTAAAGATGAGACTTACTGAAAATCAAATAGAAGCACTTTATAAATTTACGCGTCAACATTATGTGTATCATTATGATGTACAAACAGAGTTGGTAGATCATTTGGCCAACGACATAGAAAGTATTTGGAAAGAAACCCCAAAGGTCTCTTTTGAAGAAGCGCGTGATACATCGTTTAAGAAGTTTGGTGTCTTTGGTTTTATGGATGTTATTGAGGCCAAACAAAAACAAATGAACAAACGCTATTGGAAAATTATTTTACGTTTTGCAAAAGAATGGTTTACACTGCCTAAGATTTTAATTACACTTGGGCTGTTTTTCGCCATTTTTGTGCTACTTCAAATCCCTTATTTTCAATATGTTATTCTAGGAATCCTCGTTTTTTTGGCTGTTTTTGAAATGATAGCGGTTTATAAAATCAGAAAAAAACAAAAAAATAAAGAGCGTACACATGAAAAAGTATTTCTTTTAGAAGCCATGATTGGCACTACTCAGCATGGTTATTCAGTCTTAATGTATATTAATGTATTTAATTTTTTCAACCTCTCAAGGATCGAATTTTCTACCTTATCAAGTTCCTGGTTGGCTTTCATTGCGCTTCTTTCTACATTGGTCGTTATTTTATTTTATGTATCGAATTATGTTTTACCTCAAAAAGCTGAAGAATTGCTGCAAGAAACTTATCCAGAATACAAATTGGTAAAAAACCTGTAACAAAAATCACTTCCGAACTACTTATAATCAAACTACTATTTATATGATTTCACATTTTCTAAATTTAGAATGGAAACAATATTTTCGTTCAGCTCATTGGCAGAAGGGAATTGCCATAAAAATAATCATGGTGTTTTTAGCCCTTTATTTTGTGGCCACTTTTTTAGCAATAGGTGTTGGAGGCTATTATATTTTAAAGAAACAATTTCCAGAATCAGATCCTCTTCAAATAGTGAACTCTTATTTGCTTTTTGCCATTTTTGCAGACTTAATTTTTCGCTATTTAATGCAGAAATTACCCATCATGAATATCAAACCTTTGCTAATTTTACCCATTAAAAAAAGCAAGTTAGTTCATTATGTTTTAGGAAAATCTTCCTTTTCAGGATTCAATATTTTAGGCTTGTTTTTCTATATTCCTTTTTCAATTGTACTGATCAAAGAAGGGTATGATACGGCAGGAGTTTTAGGTTGGTTATTTACCATGATTTTAATCATTCAATCTGCCAATTTCCTAAATTTCTTAATCAATAAAAATAACAAAGCACTTATTATTATTGCTACAATTTTGGCCAGTTTAATCGGTTTACAAAATTTTGGTTTGTATGATGTTGTTGCCAATGGGGGGCTCATTTTTGATGGGATTTATGCAAACCCAATCTATTCCTTCCTTGGAATTATTGTTTTGTCCTTTTTGTATAAGTTGAATTACAACCAATTACGCACTAAAGTGTATTTAGACGAGGCAGTGGCAACCAAAGTAGAAGAAGCGAATACGGCAGATTTATCATGGGCAAATAAGTTAGGGGATGTTGCCCCATTTATAAAAAATGATATTCGTTTAATTTGGAGAAACAAGAGAACCAAATCAGTCTTTCTAATGTCGTTCTTATTTCTGTTTTATGGGCTCGTATTTTTTACTCAACAGACCTATAGAGAAATGCCTGCCATGCTTATGTTTGCCTCCTTATTTATTACAGGTGGGTTTACGTTAAATTACGGACAGTTCATTCCTGCTTGGGACAGTGCACACTATAAAATGTTAATGAGTCAGAGTTTTAGATACAGAAAATTTTTAGAATCCAAATGGTTTTTAATGGTGACTATGACTAGTATTTTATACTTTTTAAGCTTTCCGTATTTGTATTTTGGAACCGATATTTTTTTAATGATTACGGCAGGTGCAATTTTTAATATTGGTTTTAACTCACTCTTTTTATTGTATGCAGGTTCTTTTAATAGAAAAAAAATTGACCTCACAAAAGGGGGGTTTGGCAATACACAAGGAACCAGTGCCACACAGTTTATTATCATCATTCCTTTAATGCTATTTCCAATGGCATTGTTTTGGGTTTTCGATACGTTTGTGGGTTATAATTCTGGATTTATTGTAGTTGCCTCCATCGGAATTGTTAGCTTACTATTAAAAAACTATGCGATGAACTTCATCGAAAAAAAGTATATAAAAGACAAATATGTTATGATTAACGCTTTCGGAAAAGAAGCATAACCAACACAAAACTTAAAGAAAACAGCATGATTACAATAGATAATATTTCAAAAAAATACGGAAAAGCAGAGGTTTTACATGTTAAGAACATTCAAATTCCTAGAGGACAAAGTTTTGGTTTGGTAGGAAATAATGGAGCAGGAAAAACAACCTTATTTAACATTTTACTAGATTTAATTAGACCCACTACTGGCGCCATTACCAACAATAGTGTTGCAGTGCACACCAGTGAAGATTGGAAAACATTTACCGGTTCTTTTATTGATGAGTCTTTTTTAATAGGGTATTTAACCCCAGAAGAATATTTCGATTTTATTGGAGATTTAAGAGGAATGAACACCGCAGATGTACGCTCTTTTTTATCTCAATTTGATGAGTTTTTTAACGGAGAAATTATTGGGAAGAAAAAATATTTAAGAGATTTAAGCAAAGGAAATCAGAAAAAAGCAGGAATTGTGGCTGCCATGATGGGAAATCCACAGGTCATAATTTTAGACGAACCCTTTGCTAATTTAGATCCAACAACGCAAATAAGACTTAAAAAAATTATAAAAACATTAACTGATAACAAAGAAATTACAGTGTTGGTTTCTAGTCACGATTTAACACATGTTACCGAAGTTTCCGAACGAATTGTTGTTTTAGATAAAGGGCATGTGGTTAAAGATATTGCAACCTCATCGGAAACTTTACAAGAATTAGAGCGCTATTTTTCTGTATAACTTTTGTATTCTTAATTTATTCCTATTTTTACACTCTTAATTATACTATTTTTCTCTGAAATCTGTTGTAATTAAGAGTTTTAGTTTATATGAAATACCAAACAAAAATATTATTCTACCTAACTATTTTTACAATAGTAATTTCTTGTAGTACAAAGAAAGACACTGTTATTAATAGAAACTTTAATGCGCTAACAACAAAATACAATGTGTTGTTTAACGGTAAAGAATCCTTCAAAAAAGGAATTGAAGAGGTAAATAGTAAACACAAAGACAATTACTGGAAGCAATTAGCCATAGAACCCATTAAGTTTGATGAAGATAAAGTAGCTGTTCCAACTTTTTCTCCAGGAGCGGGCTTTGATGACTCTGAAAATGAAGAAATGAAGGAACTTTCACCCTTCAATAAAGCTGAGGAAAAAGCAGTAAAAGCCATTCAGAAGTATGGAATGAATATTGATGGATTAGAGCGCAATAGACAAATAGACGATGCGTATTTATTATTGGGGAAGTCTCGTTATTATTCACAACGATTTATTCCAGCAATAGATGCCTTTAACTATGTAATTGCAAATTATCCGAAAGCAAACTTAATTGCCGAAACTAAAATTTGGAGAGCCAAGGCAAACATAAGGATAGACAACGAAGAAAGAGCAATAGAAACCATGAAGTTGTTGTTAGTTGTAAGAGATACTTTAGAGGCAAATTTACCAGACGAAATTAAAGAACAAGGACATACAGCTATGGCAATGGCTTATGTAAAAATGGATAGTATAAATAAGGTAAAAGAACATTTATTAAAAGCGACAAGAACTCAGAAAAATAGAGAACAGTCTGCTAGAAATTTATTCATTTTAGGGCAAATTTATAGTCAAGAAAATAAAAAAGATTCTGCAGTTTTGGTGTTTGATAAATTAGCTAAATTTAAAAAAGCACCTTACAAATATAAAATACACGCAAATATAGAATTGGCTAAAAACTTTTCTAAAGATTCATCTTCAACAGCATTAATAGAAAGAATGCAAAAGCTGATAAAAAATAGAGATAATAGACCCTACTTAGACGAATTATTATATCAGGTAGGTGTTTTACATGAAACGAATGATAGCGTAAATATAGCGATATCGTATTATAATAAATCGTTAAGAGCCATTGTTGGAAGTGATCAACAGAAGACATATACCTATGAAAAATTGGGGAACTTATATTTTAAAAATGCAGAATATTTATTAGCAAGTTCTTATTATGACAGTGTTTTATCAACAACAAAAGATAAAAACGAATTAAGAATTCGCAGAGTAAAAAGAAAACATAAGAATTTAGCGTCTTTAATTAAGTTTGAAAATACAGTTGTTGTTAATGATAGTATTTTAAAAATAGTTTCTTTATCAAAAGAAGCGCAAACAATATATTTTGAAAATTATATAGAAAAAATTAAAAAAGAAGATGAAGAAAAAGCACAACTGCTGCTAAATCAGCTTGCTTTTGCGGGTTCTACCGGAAATTCTTTACAGTCCTCTAATCAAGGGAAATGGTATTTTTACAACTCGCAATCTTTAGATTTTGGAAAAACAGAATTTAAAAAAATATGGGGAGATAGAGGTTTAGAAGATAACTGGCGCTGGTCTGTTAATAATAGTACAAGCTCTAATGCTCAAGACTCTGTTGCAGTTAGCGCAAAAGACACCCGATACGATTTAGCAAGCTATTTACAAACAATTCCAACAGATAAAAACGTAATTGACAGTTTAAAGATAGATAGAAATCTTGCTTTATATGAATTAGGACTTATTTACAAAGAGCAGTTTAAAAACTCTCAAAAAGCAATTCAACGATTAGAAAGAGTTGCTTCTTTAGACCCTGAAGAAAAACTAATATTACCCATTAATTGGCATTTATATCAGATTTATACCAATCAGAATGACTTAAAAGGAAACAAATACAAAAACAAAATTATTACAGATTATTCAGACACAAAGTTTGCCCAAACTATTAAGAACCCAAACAAGAACATAAAAGAAAAAATTGCTATTGATCAAGTAGAGAGTTCTTACAAAGAAATGTACTATTTGTACAAAGGCAATAAGTTTGAAGAAACGGTTGTAAAAATTGATGAAATAGTTGCAACAATTCCAGATTCAAAATTTATTCCTAAATTTGAGCTTTTAAAGGCCTATGCCATAGGAAAACATAAAGATAAAATAGCGTATAAAATTGCCATGGAATATGTTGCCGTAAGCTACGGAAGCACAGAGGAAGGGAGAAAAGCAAAAGAGATTGTGGAACAATTAAACAGGTAATCAAAATGTTTAGTACTAAAGAAAAAAAGCAAGAAAAAAAAAGAGTTATGGAAATAAACGTTGTTGCAAAAAATACATCCATAGTTGGTGATATTAAATCTGAAGGAGATTTTAGAGTGGACGGAACCTTAGAAGGAACTTTAAAAACTTTAGGGAGAGTAATTATAGGTATAGATGGATTCATAAAAGGAAACATAGATGCAACATATGCAGATATAGAAGGTAAATTTTCTGGTCAACTTTTAGTATCTAAAACTCTTACAGTAAAAGCTACAGCAAATATTTCTGGAGATGTATCCATTGGTAAACTTTCTGTAGAACCAGGAGCAACTTTTAACGCAACATGTTCTATGAAAGGAGCTATTAAAGAACTCAATCAGAAGAATGAACAGCAAAAATTCTCCGAAAAAACCGCTTAATAAATTTATTAGACTCTCTGGGGTTGGATTACAAATAGGAATCACCATCTATCTTGCATCTTATTTTGGGAAAAAAGTAGATGCATATTATCAAAATGAGAAAAATTACATTACTCTTATTTTTATAATGATTGCTTTTGCTGGTTCTTTAATTAGTTTAATGGTTCAATTGAAGAAAATTCAAGAAAAAGAAAAGAATGAATAAAATTGTTAGTCAGTTTTTTTTAAGACTTACTCTCTTTATCCCGTTAATTTTTGCAATTCACTTAGCAATATTATCATACAGAAATTTGCCTCTTTATGGAGATAAAATAGAACTTGCTTACCTAGTTAATATAGTTTTAGCAATTGCAATTTTTATATTTCTTTATGTTTTTAGAAAAAAATACAGAGATCAGTTAGGGTTCCTCTATATGGGAGGAAGTTTATTAAAGTTTGCTCTTTTTTTTATATTGTTTTATCCAAGTTTTAAAGCAGATGGAAAAATATCTGGATTAGAATTTGCATCCTTTTTTGTGCCTTATATAACTTGCTTATTTATAGAAACATTAAGCTTAATTAAGTTATTAAATTCTTCAGAACAAAACGAAGAAAAACCTTCCTAATTTATTTAGAAGAAATAAACTTTAAAATAGTTTTTCAATTTCACATAAAAACCTACCTTTGCACCGATTTTTAAGACACTATTATTTTTTTGATATGCAAAGAAAGTTTTCAATAAAAAATATAACCTTTTTAATATTTTTCGTTTCGTTCGCAGTTTTTTCTCAGCAGTCCAACGAAAAAACTACAGATTCTTCTGCTTTAGAGGCTATTTCTGATAAAGAGGCAGAGAGAAAAGGAATCAAAGCCTACATTCAACATCACTTAGAAGACACCCACGATTTCGGTTTGTATTCTTACACCGATGAAGCTGGTAAAAAAGTTCATGTTGGAGCACCACTTCCAGTAATATTATGGGATGGCGGGTTAAAAATATTTTCATCATCCAAACTTCATCATGGTGAAACATTGGCGGAGGTTGATGGAAATTACTACAAGTTGTACCACGGTAAAATATACAAAACAGATGCTTTAGGCACAATAACCTATGAAGGAGATGATCATTCTCATCCATCAAACCTAAAACCTGTAGATTTTTCAATCACTAAAAATGTTGTGTTCATCTTCTTAGTTGCTTTGTTCATGTTCTTTATGTTTACAAGAATGGCAAAATCATACCAAAAAGGAGATTTACCAAAAGGAATGGGGCGTTTATTAGAGCCAATTATTTTATACATACGAGACGATATTGCCATCCCAAATATTGGTGAAAAGCATTACAAAAGATATATGAGTTATTTATTAACGGTATTTTTCTTTATCTGGATTATTAATTTGTTAGGATTAACACCATTAGGAGTTAACGTAACAAATAATATAGCAGTAACCTCTGCATTGGCATTAATAACGTACTTTTTAACCACGTTTACAGCAAACAAAAATTATTGGGGACACATTTTCTGGATGCCAGGAGTTCCATTACCAATGAAAATTATTTTAGCACCAATCGAATTATTAGGAACCATTATTAAACCGTTCTCTTTAATGATTCGTTTGTATGCAAACATTACCGCAGGTCACATTGTACTAATGAGTATTTTAAGTTTAATATTCGTTTTTAAGAATTGGTTAGGAGGATCGCTCTCTTTTGGGTTAGCATTTGCTTTATCATTACTTGAATTATTAGTTGCAGCGTTACAAGCCTATATTTTTACAATGTTATCGGCATTGTATTTCGGATCGGCAGTTGAAGAACATGACGATCATTAAATTGAGTGTTTAATTTTTAAATATATATATTATGCAAATTCCAACTATTATTGGAGCAGGATTAATCGTAATCGGAGCAGGTTTAGGTATTGGTAAGATTGGTGGTTCAGCAATGGACGCTATCGCACGTCAACCAGAAGCTTCAGGAAAGATTCAAACAGCAATGTTAATTGCTGCTGCACTTATTGAAGGTATTGGATTCGCTGCTTTATTCGCAGGGTAACATTATCAAAGCTAACAGTTATGGCGATTGGCTTTAACTGTTAGTTTATTAAAATTAAATTATAACAACAGATTAATATAGAAAGTATGGAAAAGTTGTGGAATGAGTTTTCTTTTGGATTGTTTTTTTGGCAAATATTTTTATTTGTAGGATTGGTTTTATTACTAAAAAAATTCGCTTGGAAACCAATTTTAGAAGCAGTAAATTCAAGAGAAGAAGGTATTAAAAATGCATTAGCATCTGCAGAAGAAGCAAAAAAAGAAATGCAAAATTTACAAGCTGATAACGAAAAGTTAGTAAAAGAAGCAAGAGCCGAAAGAGATGCGATGATGAAAGATGCTAGAGAAATTAAAGAATCTATAATTTCAGAAGCAAAAGAAGAGGCAAAAGAGGTAACTTCTAAGTTAATAGAAAAGGCACAAGCTTCAATACAGCAAGAGAAACAAGCGGCTTTAGCAGAAATAAAAAAGAATGTTGCAGAATTATCTATAGGCATTGCAGAGTCAGTAATTAAAAAAGAATTATCTTCTAAAGACGATCAACTTAAATTGGTTGAAGGGATGTTAGAAGAGGTTACTTTAAATTAAGAGATAATGAAAGACGCAAGAGCAGCATTACGGTATGCAAAAGCAATATTAAATCTTGCTAAAGATTCTAATTCACAAGAATTAGTAGATAACGATATGAAATTAATCGTTACTACAATTGCAGAAAATGATGAATTAGAAGTAGTGTTAAATAGTCCAGTAATTAAAGCTACTGATAAAATGAAAGTATTAAAAGCTTTGTTTTCAGACAAAGTAGATACTATTTCTTTAGGCCTATTTAATTTGTTAGAAGAAAACAAAAGAATCTCTATGTTAGAATCCATTGCAAAACAATATTCTATCATTTATGATTTTAATAGAAATATGCTAGTAGCTAAAGTTACAACAGCTGTACCTTTAACGAAAGAAATTGAAGCGAAAGTAATCGCTAAAATTATAGGGTTAACTGGCGAAAAAGCAAATCTCGAAAATGTAATAAATCCAAATATTTTAGGAGGATTTATTTTACGTGTAGGAGATGTGCAATACGACGCAAGTATATCGAATTATTTAAATGAATTAAGAAAGGAATTTGACAATAGTCATTATATTCCAAAAATTTAATTATACATCAAATCATAAAAGATGGCAGCAATTAAACCAGCTGAAGTTTCAGCAATTTTAAAGCAACAGTTAACAAATTTTGAAGCAAAAGCTTCATTAAACGAAGTAGGTACCGTTTTACAAGTAGGAGATGGTATTGCTCGTGTTTATGGATTATCTAACGTTCAATACGGAGAGTTAGTAGAATTCGAAAACGGATTGGAAGGAATCGTATTGAATTTAGAAGAAGATAATGCAGGTGTTGTATTATTAGGTGCTTCTACTTCAATTAAAGAGGGTTCTACCGTAAAACGTACAGAACGAATAGCTTCTTTAAGAGCGGGTGAAGGTATTGTAGGAAGAGTTGTAGACACCTTAGGGAGTCCTATAGACGGTAAAGGACCTATTGAAGGTGAAACTTTCGAAATGCCTCTAGAACGAAGAGCTCCTGGAGTTATTTATCGTGAGCCAGTAACTGAGCCTTTGCAAACAGGTATTAAATCTATTGATGCTATGATTCCTGTCGGAAGAGGTCAACGTGAGTTAATCATTGGCGATCGTCAAACAGGGAAATCTACCGTTGCTTTAGATACCATTTTAAATCAAAAAGAATTTTATGATGCTGGTGAGCCAGTATATTGTATCTATGTAGCGATTGGTCAGAAAGCATCTACAGTTGCAGCTATTGCAAACATGTTAGAAGATAAAGGAGCTTTAGCATACACTACAATTGTAGCGGCTAACGCATCAGATCCTGCAGCCATGCAAGTATATGCACCATTTGCTGGAGCAGCAATTGGAGAGTTTTTTAGAGATACAGGTAGACCTGCTTTAATTGTTTTTGATGATTTATCTAAACAAGCAGTTGCATACCGTGAGATCTCTTTATTATTAAGAAGACCTCCAGGACGTGAGGCATATCCTGGTGATGTATTTTATTTACACTCAAGATTATTAGAGCGTGCTGCAAAGTTGATTAATGATGATAAAATTGCAAGTGAAATGAACGATTTACCAGATTCTTTAAAAGGAATTGTAAAAGGTGGAGGTTCTTTAACAGCATTACCAATTATTGAAACACAAGCAGGAGATGTATCTGCGTATATACCAACCAATGTAATTTCAATTACAGATGGACAAATATTCTTGGATGGAGATTTATTTAATTCAGGGGTTCGTCCAGCAATTAACGTAGGTATTTCGGTATCTCGTGTTGGTGGTAATGCACAGATTAAATCGATGAAAAAAGTATCTGGTACTTTAAAATTAGATCAAGCTCAATTTAGAGAATTAGAAGCATTTGCAAAGTTTGGATCTGATTTAGATGCAGCGACAATGAGTGTTATTTCTAAAGGACAGCGTAATGTTGAAATTTTAAAGCAAGCACAAAATGATCCTTTCTCTGTAGAAGATCAAATTGCAATTATCTATGCAGGTTCTAAAAACTTGCTAAAAGATGTTCCTGTAAATAAAGTAAAAGAATTTGAGAAAGATTATATTTCTTACTTAAACGCTAAACATAGAGATGCTTTAGATACTTTAAAATCAGGTAAATTAACAGATGAAGTTACTGCAACATTAGCAGCAGTAGCAGAAGAAATTTCTGGAAAATATTAAGCATATAATATAGTTGTCATTCCCACGAAAGTGGGAATATCATTATTTCAAATAGAAAAGAATGGCAAACTTAAAAGAAATACGTAACAGAATTACCTCAATAGGTTCTACCATGCAGATTACTTCTGCCATGAAGATGGTTTCTGCTGCAAAGTTGAAAAAAGCGCAAGATGCTATTACGGCAATGAGACCGTATTCTTCTAAACTTACAGAATTGTTACAAAACTTAAGCGCAACTTTAGATGATGACGCTGGAGGATCATTTTCTACAGAAAGAGACGTTAAAAAGGTTTTATTAGTCGTTATAACCTCTAATAGAGGTTTGTGTGGAGGATTTAACTCTTCCATAACAAAACAAGTCACTAAAACTGTTGCAGAGAAATATGCGAATGTTACTGTAGACTTACTAACTATCGGTAAAAAGGGGAATGATAGCTTGTCTAAACAGTTTACTGTAATTGATAATAAGAATGACATTTATGACGATTTAACGTTTGATAATGTTTCTAAAATTGCAGAAAAATTGATGGATTTATATATTGATGGTAGCTACGATAAGATCGAAGTAGTCTATAACCAATTTAAAAATGCAGCAACACAAATACCTCAAGTAGAACAGTTTTTACCAATAAAACCGATAGAAGGAGGAGAAGCAATTACAAATTCAGATTATATTTTTGAACCCTCTAAAGAAGAGATAATATTAGCGTTAATTCCAAAATCTTTAAAGACTCAATTGTACAAATCTGTTAGAGACAGTTTTGCTTCAGAACATGGTGCACGAATGACAGCAATGCACAAGGCAACAGACAATGCAACAGATCTAAGAGACGAATTATTATTAACATACAACAAAGCACGTCAAGCAGCAATTACCAATGAAATTTTAGAAATTGTTGGTGGAGCTGAGGCATTGAATAATTAAAAGACAAAAAACAATTTTTTTTTACATCAAAAAGCCGAAACAAAGATTTGTTTCGGCTTTTTGATGTAAAGGAAACAAGGTATCTTTGTTTTGATTCTAAAAAAAATCAGCTATGAAAAAAACACTTTACTCATTATTATTTTTGTCAATATTTTTATTATATTCTTGTGGAGAAGATTCAATTCCAGAACAGCCACCAACAGAAGTTTCTAATATAGATGTTGTTGTTATTGAAGGAACAGAAGTTAGAATTAGATGGAAAGAAGCTGAAGATCCAAATGGAGATGATATTCATTATGACATTGTTGTTAATAATTTTTTAGTAGATAGTCATGCTACAGGAGATTTTGTAGAATATGACATCGCCCCTCTTTTAAGCAGATCTAGTAGAAAAGAATTAAGTAGAGGTGTAAACATTAATCTTAATATTAAGATTAAAGCATTTGACACTAATAGCAATGTGTCTGAAACCGTTGAAGCAAATAGGAACGTATTTATAAACCGAAACCCAGGGAATTTTGATTTTATAGACATTAATATTGATACTTATTCTTATAGTTGGTTAGATATTACTTGGAGCCCTTCACCAGATGAAGACGGAGATACAGTAACCTATGATATTTATTTAAATGATTTATTACTAAAAGAGAACTACATTATTGACTCTAATGCATCTAATGGTTTTGGTACCTTTTATTATAACCAAAATTTTTATAGTTATATAGACGGCGAATTGATTATTAAAATTGTTGCAGATGACAATTCTGGAGGTAAAAATGAAATTACTAAATCTTTTAATTTTAGAGCTACAGATATTGATTTAGGTAGTTTAACTGTTCCTTATGTAGATTCTCATAATTTTACAATAAGTTCCAACGAGCCTGATAATAAGCTAGGGTTTAAGTTTTCAATTTCAGAAAATACAGGAATATCTTTATTTAGTCAAACAGGAGTAGAATATATACTTAGAGACACAAACGGTAATTATTTGTCTTCCGGCTATAATAGATTTTTTAACGAATCATTGTCTGCAGGTAATTACTACATAGAAATATACAATTATTCAGGGAATGGTATTTCGGGAAGCTTTTCATTAAATTTAAGAAACCCTCAAGCTACGGATGTAGATTTAGGTGAATTAAGCGTTCCATATTTGGGAACTCATTCTTTTAATGCTACAACAGAACCAGATAATAAAATTGAATACCTCTTCTCTATTACAGAATCTACGGGAGCTTTTATTATGCAAACTGGGTCAATGAATTCTTATGAACTTTTAGATAGCAATGGAAATTGGTTGGGTAGTAATTATGATAATTTAATGGTTAATTCAATACCTCCAGGGAGTTATAAACTAAGGGTATATAATGATCAAAACCCAACGGCTAACTTTACATTTACTTTAGAAGACCCAACATTAACAGATATAGATTTAGGAACCTTAAGCATACCTTATCTGGGAGACCATACTTTCTCTATTTCTAATAATGAACCAGATAATAAGATTGGTTATGCTTTTACAATAACAGAAACAACAGGATTATCTTTAAGTTCAAATTCTCAAAACAATTATTATTTAAGAGATAGTAATGGAAATTACTTTTCTGGAAATTATAATGGAATTAAGTATGAACAATTATCTTCGGGAAGCTATATAATAGAAGTTGAAAAAAATGGGTCAGCATCTTCAGGTGATTTTACATTAGCATTACAATTAGCTAATTATACAGACCAAGATTTAGGATTAATTGATACACTTCCGTATTCGAAGTCTTTTGACACAAGTATTTTAAGTAATGAACCTGACTCAAAAATTACATATAAATTTGAGACTAACAAGGAAACAGAATATGCTTTTTCATCAAATGCAGATATTTATCTTACATTACTAGATCAAAATAAAAATTATATTACTGATGGTTATAATAACTTATCTGGAACTATAACTAATAATGGCGTTTATTACATAGAAATACTATATTATGGTAGTCAAGTTAATGGCAATTTCACAATTGATTTTAATTAAGACATAAATTTCACAACTTAAAGCGAATCGAAAGGTTCGCTTTTTTTATATCTTGGCATAACATTTGAAATTTATCTTTTACATATTTAAAAAGAAATACAATGAAGCTTTTAGGAATACTTATACTAACGTTTGGTTTTACACAATGTGCTAGTTTGAACCTGGATAAAAATCCTCCCTTTCAAATTACTTCAGCTATGTATCAAAATTGGGTAGGCGGACTGCCAGGATCTAATGGAGTAATTGTAACCATTTCGTATCAATCTGACGCTGATATTGCTTTTGATAGTATTTATTTTTTAAAAAAGGTTTCAAAATTAGAGTCCAATGAATACAAAGGAACCAAAACTCTATCAGGAAGAATTTATACTTCAGTTTCCTCTGATCGCAAAGATCTAACCTTACATTCAGACCCTAAAAAAGAATTACAAAATCAACGACCTACACTCAAAAAATTCCCTTTTGAATTAAAAGACAACGAAGCAGTGGTTCGTTATAAAGCAAAGGGTATAATAAAATACTTCAAAGTAAAAAACATTAAAAAAGGAAAACCGATTGTACATCAATAAAAGTAAAGTTCAAAATAATAAATAAAAAGCATTCAGAAATGAGTGTTTTTTATTTTTGGCACGCATTTTGAAAACAAATAAGCACAACCACTAAACAGATGCTTATGAAACCTTTAAAATTACTTTTCACACTTATTACATCACTAGTATTATTTAACTCATGTGTTTTGTTAGAAGATGACTATATAGACGAAACAGGACTTTCTTTAGAACAAGTAGTCTCTGAGTATGATTTATGGTATGTAGATTATCACAGAACATCAGGAAATGGAGATATTCCTTATCTCTCAAAGGCTTTTACCGTCTCGTTTATAAACGGAATCTTGTACGCCAATAATAATATTGTAGACATTGGCAGAACAGGAAATGGATTGGGAATTAATGTTGGTGCATACAATACATACAATGGTCTGCTAGAAACAAATCATGTTTTAGACGGTGCTAATGATTTTGAAGTTTCAGTTCTTTCCAACAATGAAATTAGATTATACAATTACAGAGAAAACGTATATTATTATTTAATAGGATATCAAATAAATGAATTTGATTACGATAAATTATTCTATGAAAATATAGAGTATTTTTTACAAGAGTATATAGCTTGGGAAAAAGTAACCACTGCAGATGGTATTCCCAACGAATTTGACAATGAAAATTATCTAGGATTTACTCCAGAAAATATAACAACATTTTATAGTTCTCAAGATAGTTTTGGCACAAATATTGATTTAATAGATTGGAGTTTCATAGGAGGTTATGAAATTTATGATGTAAGTGGATATGATTATCTAAAAATACTAACATTAAATTATGACGGTGGAGATGTCGAAGAGTTTGAGTTAACCGTTATGGATGATGATAGAATTAGCCTATACCATATCGATTCAGAAACGACCTACATCTTCTTAGGAAGAGGGTTCATACAATATTTAAAAGGCGGAAAAGTTAAAAAAGAAGCAAAAGATATTGTAAGGAATAGCAATAGAAAACGAACTAAAGTAAAAAGAAAAATAAAGACAAGAAGAAATTTAAAATAAAGTTTGGTTAGTTGATTTTTTGATTGGCTATTTTTTAATAGTCAATTGAAAGGAAAACCGCTCTGAAAAGAGCGGTTTTTTCTTTGTTAATAATTGTTGAAAACTTACTCTTTTAAAAAATTTATACAACACGTAGTTTTCATAATTTTAAGATGAAATTAAATTTATAAAAATAGATGAAAACTACAGCATTTATAACAGGAGCCACGTCAGGTATTGGAAAAGCAACAGCAGAGATATTTGCAAAAAATAAGATTCGTTTAATTCTTTGTGGAAGAAGAGCAGAGCGTTTAAAAGAACTTCAAAAAGAATTATCTAAACAGACAGAAGTAACCACACTCCAGTTTGATGTTTCTAAAAAGGAAGAAGTAACAAAGGCGATAAAATCTCTTCCAGAAAACTTTAAACAAGTCGATATTTTAATTAACAATGCAGGAAATGCCCACGGATTGTCTTCAATTCAAGAGGGTAATTTAGACGATTGGGATGCAATGTTTGACATTAATGTAAAAGGGTTGTTATATGTTTCTAAAGCTATTATGCCTCAAATGATAGATCGAAGTAAGGGATTTATTGTAAATATTGGCTCTACCGCAGGCAAAGAAGTATATCCTAATGGTAATGTATATTGTGCTTCAAAGTTTGCTGTAAACGCTTTAAACAAGTCTATGCGGTTAGATTTAAATAAACACAACATAAGAGTTGCTGGGATTCATCCAGGTTTGGTAGAAACAGAATTTTCTGAGGTTCGTTTTAAGGGCGATTCAGAAAGGGCAAAGAGAGTGTATTCTGGTTTTAAAGCACTACAAGCAGAAGATATTGCTGATATTATTCACTTTGTTATTACAAGACCTTATCATGTAAACATCGAAGATTTAGTGGTGTATCCTACAGCGCAAGCCAGTGCAACGATTTTGAATAAGAAGTAACATGAAAAAAGCGTCAAAAATAATCATTGGCTGTATGTCTTGGGGAAAATGGGGCAAACAATTTTCAACAAAAGAACAATCAGAATTAATTGAGTTTTGTGTAGAAAAAGGAAATACAATTTTTGACCATGCAGATATTTATGGCGATTATACCACGGAAGCAGAATTTGGAAAAGCCCTTCAAGAAAGTAAACTTCTGCGAGAAAACATTCAGTTAATTTCTAAATGTGGAATTCAATTGGTTGGCAAAAGTAGACCCAATACAATAAACCATTATTCGTATTCTAAAGAATATATCATTTGGAGTGCAGAAGAATCTTTAAGGAACTTAAAAACAGAGTATTTAGACACTTTTTTATTACACAGACCAAGTCCGTTAATGCATCCAAATGAAATTGCAGCAGCAGTTTTAGCCTTGCAAAAAAGTGGAAAAATCATCAATTTTGGCGTCTCAAATTTCACCCCTTCTCAAGTTGCTTTAATTGAAAATGCAATTCCTGTAGGGGCAAACCAAATAGAGTTTTCATTAACACAGCATACAGCAATGGAAAATGGGAGTTTAGATCAACTACTACAAAAAGAAATTCAACCAATGAGTTGGAGTCCTTTAGGGAGTGTTTTTAAAGAAGAGGCCGCAAAAACGATTCGCATTAAAAAAGTATTAAAAACACTTACTAAAAAATATAAGTGTCCGGAAGAGACCATTTTATTGGCGTTTATTTTAAAACACCCAGCAAAAGTTTCACCAGTAATTGGTACCACCAACAAACAACGAATTTTAAACGCAAACAAGGCATTAGAAATTGATTTAGAACTAGAAGATTGGTTTTTCTTGTTAAGAGCAAGCAAAGGAAAAGAAGTGGATTAGACATGATAAACAAACGCTTACTTATTAAAAATCTACTTTCTCACAACGATGAGAATAGTTTTTATGATAAAAAGCAAAAATTATCTTTAAACAGTAAAGAAGGAAAGGCAAAATTTTTAAAGCATATTTGTGCGCTTTCTAATGCAAATTCAACGAATAACTCTTACATAGTTATTGGGGTAGAAGACGAAGAAAATAGAATTCTTGGGGTCGATTTTTTTGATGATAGTAAGATTCAAAATCTGGTCAATGCCTATTTAAAAAATCCACCAAAAATTGAATATGAAAACGTTCCTTTTCCAAGATTACCGCGTCATAAAGTAATTGGATTGGTTACCATTCATCCCAACAATAAAATTACATCACTACTTAAAAACGCTTGGAAATACAGACGACAAACTATTTTTTATAGAAGTGGCAGTAACTCTATGCCGTATTTAGGTAATAATTTTGAGTTGAGAGAAACCAACAAAGACATTGTTGAATCCATCGAAAAGAATGCTCGTAACAATATCGAATTAACCTTAAATGGCGTGTTCGATTTCATCAATAATCACAAGCAAGAATACAGCCCTCAATACAAAGTTTTTAATGAGCAGTTTGTGTTATGTTGGGCGGGAAAGAAGAAAATTATTAATGAAGAAAAGTTTTTTTCTAGAGTAGACATCGAGTTGATTAATGAGCAAGTAAAGTTGTTTTTTTCTGCTTTAGACGATGTTAAAATTCGGTATAATCAACAATCATTTATTATTACAGAATACATTTTATTAGGAATTGATACAGAGGAAACACACTATCCTTTAGAGAAGACAATAATTAATTTTAAAGAAAACGGCCAACATGATATTGTCAAAGAATTTTTATTCAAACCACCACAATACAACGATATAATCATTGAGAATATCTACAGAGCGAACAATGTAATTATTTCTAAAATTGAAAAAGAACATCCACTTTCTGATTCAGAGCACAACAATATTTTAACCTTGCCCACCAATTATTTAATCTGTTTTTTAAACGGGTATTTAGAAGCTACAGAGCAACTAAAAAAAGCAAAGACCTACCTTAAAAATTTAGACGATAAGACAACCTATATAAAATACAAAGAAGCTTTGCGTATTATTAGAAAAGTGAAGTATCATTAAAAAATAGTTTTAACAGCTTTTTACAAAACTTTTCAAGGTAGCTAATAATTCTGTGTTGTTTTCAATATGAGACATATGTCCGCTGGGAAAAATAACAATTTCTGAGTGTGTTTGTTTCGCTTCTAAGAGAGAGGATTCAACATTTAAAACAGGATCTTTTTGACCTATAATGATTAACTTTTTAAAATTATTTTCTTCTAAAATATTAGTGGTATTCGGTCTAATTCTCATGCCTTCTTGCGCAGCAATATATCCTTGGATAGGGGTTTGTAAAGCTTCCTTTAAAGCCGATTCCATTTCGTTTTTAAACCTTGTTCTACTTTGCTCTCCAAATAAATTGGTAAAAGACATTCTTACCATATTTTCAAAGTTATTTTGAATCAATTTATTTGCCCGAACTCTTAATTTTTTTCGCTCTTCATCATCTTCATTTGAAGTTGAATTTACGAGACATAATCCCTTTATTTTAGTAGGGTTTACTTTTGCAAGCGCCAAAGAAACGTATCCTCCTAAAGAATGACCTACCAAAATATATTTTCTAATTTTTAAGTGTTTTAAAACAGCTTCAACAGTTTTTGCAAGTAATTCCATAGAATGTACAAAGCCTAAACAATCAGATTTTCCATGACCTAATAAATCAATAGTAATAATCCTGTTTCTTTTGGAAAGTTCTGGAACAAGGTTTTTCCACATGGTTGAGTTTTCTAAAAAACCATGAATTAACACCACTGCAGTTCCCTTTCCAAATTCAGAAAAAGAAACTTTAGCATTTTTAAAAGTTATTGATTTTTGCATCACACAAAAATATGTATATTTCGAGCACAAAGACAAGAATTAACATGAACAAAACAAAAGAAATTTGGATTGCAGGGTTTGCACTTTTTTCACTCTTTTTTGGAGCGGGAAATTTAATTTTACCACCCACATTAGGGGCAAAAGCAGGCTTAGATTGGTGGATTGTGGTGTTGGGTTTTGTCTTAACCGCAGTAGCAATTCCTATTCTAGCCATTTTTGCACACGCAAAATTACAAGGAACTTTATATGATTTTGGAAAGAAAGTCTCTCCGGTTTTTAGTACCGTGTATTGTTTGCTAATTTATTTAATTGCTGTAGCAATCCCATCACCAAGAACCGCAGCTGTTACCCATGAAATGACCGTGCAGCCATTTTTTGAAACCACGCCACTTTTAACAAGTGTTCTTTATTTTATGTTGGTCTTTATTTTTGCTATAAATCGTTCAAAAGTTATCGGTTTAATCGGTAAGTTTTTAACACCAATTATTGTTTTAATTTTATTAATAATAATAGGAATTGCCGTTTTTACTTCTCCAGGAACTATGCATCCAACCAATTTTAAAACACCTTTTGTAGACGGTATATTAGAAGGATATCAAACTTTTGATGCTATTGGAGGGGTAGTAATTGGCGCAGTAATTATTATTTCATTAAACTACAGTAGTCACACAACTTTTGAAGCCAAAAGAAATCTCATTAGAAAAGCAGGTTTTATTGCTGGATTGGGGTTGCTACTTATTTATGGAGGTTTAATTTTAAGTGGATCTTTATTTTCATCAACATTTGCAGAAGGAGCTTCAAGAACAGCAATTTTATCAGGTTTAAGTTCACAAACCTTAGGTGGTTTAGGAACTACTTTTTTAAGTGTTTTGGTTGCCTTAGCATGCTTTACAACGGCTGTTGGCATTGTAACTGGTACCGCAGATTACATCAAAGGAATTTGTAACGATTCTAAAATAGTATATATTGTTACGGCTGCAATTGCTTCTATAACTGGGATCATTGTAGGGAGTTATAAAGTAGATTTTATCATCACCATTCGCAGTTCCTGCATTAATGTTCTTATATCCAATAACCATAGTACTGATTTTGCTAAATATTGTACCAGATAAATACGCAACAAAATTGGTTTTTAGAGGTGTCGTTTTAGTGACGTTTATCTTTAGTATTCCAGATTTTTTAGGATTTATTATTCCCAGAGAACAGCTAACAGGTATTAAAAGTTTCATTCCTTTAGCAGAGGATAGTTTGGGTTGGGTGTTGCCTGCTTTATTAGCTTTTATATTATTGAATTTAATTAAAAAAAAATAAACTCACTCTTCACAAAACCCATCAACCAATTCAACCTCATCTAAAGTTTTCCAAACTTTATTTGTGAATTCTTTAGGAGAAAAGGTAAATAGAATAACTGTCTTTTTACTTTTCTTACAATAATTACTTTCTATTTTAACGTTTAAAGTAAATCGTTTGTTGGTTGCAAAACGATCATAAGTAGCTACTTTTCCTTCAAAAAAAGTAGTAGATTACTTTCTTTTAATTTCAGTAATTGTTGCAGAGGCTCTTCGTTTTTTACCAGAAAGAAAGTATTTTATTGAAGTAAAATTTTTAGACCAAAAAACACCGATATCAAAGTATAGTTTTCTTTTTTACATTCTTATCTTACTTTTATTAGGAATATTTTTTGGAAAGTTTTTTTTGGATAAAAAGAAAGAAAAAGAAGAGGTGTTTAAAGAAAAAGCAACAACTTTAGGTAGTTTTCAGTTTTATCCACATCAAAGTAAGTTAGTAAAAAAAGCAATTGAAATTGGTTTGTCTAAAAAAGAATGCGAGTTGTTAGAAATTTTTGTTGCCAATATGAATCAAGTTGTAAAAAGAGAAGAACTTACTAAAAAAGTTTGGGAAGATAATGGTGTAATAGTTAGCAGAAGTTTAGATACATATATTTCTAAATTGCGTAAAAAGTTAAAAGAAGACCACGCTATCCAGTTAATAAATGTGCACGGAATTGGTTATAAATTAAAAGTACAGTCTAAGTAAAGTCTAAGTACAGTCGTTAAATAACGTTAATAAGCAGATGATTGTGTTTTTTAAAAAATAAATGAGTTATTTTTGTTTTTCAAAATAGATAAAAAAAAATTGTTAAATTACTATTCATATCCACACCCGACATCTACAGAATGGGTCACTTTTGTTCACGGAGCTGGAGGAAGTAGTTCTATTTGGTATAAACAAGTACGTGATTTTAAAAAACATTTTAATGTGTTAATTTTAGATTTACGTGGTCATGGAAATAGCAAACCAAAATTAAAAGATTCTTTCAATCCAAAATATACTTTCGATTCTATTACAAATGATATCGTTGAGGTTATTGAACATTTAAAGATTGAAAAATCACACTTTATTGGTATTTCTTTAGGAACCATTTTGATTCGAAATCTTGCAGAGAAAAAGCCAGCAATGGTGCAAAGTATGATTATGGGAGGTGCTATTATTAAATTGAATTTTCGTTCGCAAGTTTTAATGAAAGTTGGCAATATTTTTAAGTCTGTGATTCCTTATATGCTATTGTATAAACTCTTTGCATTTATTATTATGCCAAAGAAGAATCATAAAAAATCGAGATTATTGTTTGTAAACGAAGCAAAGAAACTATATCAGAAAGAATTTTTACGCTGGTTTAAATTAACCTCAGAAATAAAACCTCTTTTGCGTTTTTTTAGAGCTAAAGACATTAATATACCTACCCTCTATGTTATGGGTGCAGAAGATCACTTGTTTTTACCTTCTATAAAAAATATAGTTTCTAAACACCTAACTTCTTCGTTGTTTGTGGTAGATAATTGTGGTCATGTTGTTAATGTAGAGCAGCCAGTAATGTTTAATACACAAACTATTAAATTCATCACATCTTTAGCATAAATTGCTTTTTTGTTTTTAACAATAGTTAGATTTAGATTCGCTTTTTAATAATTTATTTCAAAATTTAACCTTGCATAATTTCTTCAATTTCATCTGCTTCAATAGGAATGTTTCCCATTAAATTAAAAGGAGTTCCTTTTTCTTGAATTACAACATCATCCTCTAAACGAATTCCGAACCCTTCCTTGGGAATGTAAATTCCAGGTTCTACAGTAAATACATTATTCGCATGCATAGGTTCGTGTAAAAGGCCATAATCATGTGTATCTAAACCAATATGATGACTCGTTCCATGCATAAAATATTTTTTGTAAGCAGGCCAATTTTTATCTTCATTTTGAATATCGGCTTTATCTAATAATCCTAAATGTAGTAATTCAGAGGTCATTAGCTTTCCAACTTCTACATGATATTCTTTCCACAAAGTTCCTGGAAGTAACATTTTTGTTGCTTCATTTTTAACACGGTTAACTGCATTGTAAACAGCCTTTTGTCTGTTAGAAAATTGACCAGAAACAGGAATAGTTCTTGTTAAATCACTTTTGAAATTTGAGTATTCTGCAGCGATATCTAAGAGAATTAAATCGCCATTTTTACATTGTTGGTTGTTTTCAATATAATGCAATACATTGGCGTTATTACCACTTGCAATAATGGGAGTATATGCAAAACCTTTTGAGCGGTTTTTTACAAATTCATGAATTAATTCAGCTTCAATTTCATATTCCCAAACACCGGGCTTTACAAAATCTAAAATTCTTCGAAATCCCTTTTCGGTGATATTACATGCCTGCTGCATTAAATCGATTTCAATCGGGTCTTTTACAGATCGTAAGCGTTGTAAAATAGGATTGCTTTTTGCTACAGAGTGCGCAGGATATTTTGCGAGCAACCATTTTGTAAAACGGTCTTCACGGGTTTCTGTTTCTACATTTGCTCGGTAATGCTCGTTGGTATTTATGTAAAAAGTATCTGCATAACTGCACATTTCAAAGACCACTTTTTCTAGATCTTGCAGCCAGTGTACATTTTTAATTCCGCTCGTTTTAAAACCAGCCTCTTTGGTTAGTTTTTCCCCCTCCCAAACAGCAATATGATCGTTAGTTTCTCTTACAAATAAAACTTCTCGTAATTCTTCATTCGGACAATCCGGGAATAGTACTAAGACACTTTCTTCTTGATCTACACCTGATAAATAAAACAGATCTCTGTGTTGCTCAAAGGGCATGGTACTATCTGCACTGATAGGATATATATCATTAGAGTTAAAAAAAGCAATACTTTTTGGCTTCATTTTTGAAGTAAAGTTTTTGCGATTTTTTATAAAAAGGTCTGAATTTATAGGTTGATATTTCATGCTAATCGAAGTTTAGAATACAAATGTAGCAATTATATAATCAACAAAAAACCATCCTAATACCGTTTCTTTTTAGCTGCTCCAGTTCTTCCTCTTCCCGAGTTAGAGCCAGAAGTTTTATTTCCTTTAAAATGGGGCTTTCTTTTTGGTTTATTTCCACCAGAGGACCCACCTTTATTTTTCTTCCCAAAAGAACCTTTACTTTGAGAAGCTGCTCTTTTTGGAGGATCAGTATCTGTTGGTTCAAAACCTTCTATAATAATAGATTTTAATTTCTCTTTTAGTAACTTTTCTATTTCACTTTGATATTCACTCTCTTCACTACAGACCAAAGAAATAGCTTCTCCAGCAGCACCCGCCCTTCCTGTTCTACCAATTCTATGCACATAATCTTCAGGTACATTTGGTAATTCAAAATTTATTACATGAGGTAATAATGGAATATCTAAACCACGAGCAGCAATATCTGTTGCTACTAAAATTTTAATGCTATTGTCTTTGAAGTTTCTTAATGCTTTTGTTCTAGCTCCTTGACTTTTATTTCCATGAATAGCTGCTGCAGAAATTCCAGCTTTTATTAATTTTTCTGTAAGTTTATTAGCACCATGTTTTGTTCTTGTAAAAATTAAAACTTGACTCCAATTATTATCTTTTATTAGTTTAATTGTAAACTCAGTTTTTTTCTTTTTGTCAACCTTATAAACGATGTGTGTAACTTTTTTTGCAGTTGAATTTTGTGGCGCAGTTTCAACAGAAACAGGATTTTTTAAAATACCGGATGCTAGCTTTTTAATATCATTAGAGAATGTTGCAGAAAACATCAAGTTTTGTCGCTTTGAAGGCATAAAACTTATGATTTTATTAATATCTCTAACAAAACCCATATCTAACATTCTATCAGCTTCGTCTAGAATTAACACCTCAATTCTTCTAAAAGAAAGCGCTTTTCTATCATGTAAATCTAACAATCTACCTGGGGTTGCAACTAAAATATCTATGCCGTTCTTTAATGTTGAGATTTGTGGTTTTGCATTAACACCACCGAAAATTACTGTAGATTTTATATTTACATACTTGCTATACTCTCTAATATTGTCATGAACTTGTGCAGCTAATTCTCTTGTTGGTGTTAAAACCAAAGCTCTTAGAGGTCTATATTTTGGGTGTTTTGTTTCTGATAAATGTTGTAATACAGGCAAAGTAAAACCAGCAGTTTTGCCTGTTCCTGTTTGTGCGGAAGCTAAAATATCTTTACCTTCTAAAATATGTGGAATTGCTTTTTCTTGAATTGGAGACGGTTTGGTGTATCCTTTTTCTTCAACTGCTTTTACCAATGCCGGAGATAAACCTAAATCTGAAAATGTCATAATTGTTATTTAAGAAATAGAATATATTTCACTATTTCTGAATTTCGACAAATATACATTGATTTCTATTGGTGATGTTCCATTTTACACATAATAAAAAAACCACATAATTTAAGTGGTTTTTTTATTATGGAAATTAATTTTATTTCTTCATCATGCCTTTAACAACACCTATTATTGTCATTAAAACTCCACCTCCAACACCTCCTTCAGCAACGTTGCCAAGAATACCCATTAAATCCATTTCTCCACCACCTAAATTCATCCCTAGCATCCCTAGAAGCTGACTTCCAAGGCCGCCGCCAAGAATCCCAATCACAGAATTCCACAAAGGTCCCATAGAGTACTTACTTAATAATTTTCCTGCAGCATTTCCCCCTAAAGCACCACTTATTAAACTGATAATTAATTCCATCTTTTTTGTTTTTTTAGTTAATTAATTCTAATCTAAGAAGTTAATTCTAAAAAAACAAAAGACGTTGATAACTTTATAGATATAAACAAATTCAAAAGAGTGTTAATTTTTTTGCTTTTATCTCTAGTTGTAGTACTTTCATCATCTTAAAATCAAATAATTATGAGAACGTTATTAACAATAGCTATTTTACTTTTCATTTTTTCTGACAGTATTTTGGCGCAGAAGAAAGCAACATCTGCAAATAGTATCATAAATTCATTAAAAGAGAAAGAATTGCTAGGCAATAATTCTTTGGTTAAAAATATTGCGTTTACAAATATTGGCCCAACAATAATGAGTGGTCGTGTTGTTGATATCGATGTAAACCCAAACAATTCAACTGAATTTTATGTTGGCTATGCTTCTGGTGGTCTTTGGTATACAAATAACAATGGAACATCTTTTAAACCAGTCTTAGACAATGCTCCAACACAAAATATAGGTGATTTTGCTGTCGATTGGAAAAATGGAACATTGTGGGTAGGCACTGGAGAAAATAATTCTTCACGGTCCAGTTATGCAGGCATTGGTATTTTAAAATCTACAGATAAAGGTAAAAATTGGACCAATGTAGGTTTGTTCGATTCACATCATATCGGTAAAATTCTAATCAATCCAAACAATCCAAATGAAGTTATTGTTGGAGTTTTAGGGCATTTATATTCTAAAAATAAACAAAGAGGAATTTACAAAACTAATAATGCTGGAAAAACCTGGACAAAATCATTATTTATTGATGAAAATACAGGAATTATAGATGTTGCTCAAGCACCAAGTAATTTTAATATTTTGTATGCTGCTTCTTGGGAAAGAACAAGAAAAGCATGGAATTTTGACGGCAATGGTAAAAATTCTGCAATATATAAAAGTATAGATGCAGGAACTTCTTGGAAAAAAATTTCTGATAATAGTGGTTTTCCTAACGGAGCGGGTGTTGGTAGAATTGGTCTAGCTGTTTTTAATGAAAATACAGTCTATGTTCTTCATGATAGTCAATTTAGGAGGAAACAAAGTGGAGATAGAGTTGATAATTCTTCTAATGATTTGACCAAAGAAGATTTTAAAGTTATGTCTGAAAAAACATTCTTATCTCTGACAGATAAAAAATTAAATAACTATTTAAAAACAAATGGTTTTCAAGAAAAATACAGAGCAGAAAATGTAAAACAAATGGTTCGTTCTGGGTCTGTAAAACCAATAGATTTGGCAAAATACTTAGAAAATGCAAATTCATTGTTATTCGATACACCTGTTATTGGTGCAGAAGTTTTTAAAACTACAAATGGCGGAAGATCTTGGCAAAAAACACATCAAGGAAATATAGATGGTTTGTACTTTTCTTACGGATACTATTTTGGTGAAATAAGAGTAGACCCTCAAGATGAAAATGCAATTTACATTCTTGGAGTCCCTATTTTAAAATCCAAAGATGCAGGGAAAACATTTACATCTATTAGTAAAGAAAATGTACATTCAGACCACCAAACATTGTGGATAAACCCTAAAAAACAAGGTCATTTAATAGATGGAAATGATGGGGGATTAAATCTTTCATATGACGATGGAGAAAACTGGACCAAATTAAACGACCCTGCAGTTGGTCAATTTTATTCAGTGTATGCAGACAATCAAAAACCATACAAAGTTTATGGAGGTCTTCAAGACAACGGGGTTTGGGTTGGAAATAACAATGCAAGAATTGACAAACGTTGGCAACAATCAGGGCAAAATCCTTATGAGTCAATTATGGGAGGAGACGGAATGCAAGTTCAAGTAGATCACAGAAACCCTAATATTGTTTATACGGGGTATCAATTTGGAAATTATTACAGAATTGATAGAGCCACAGGAAAGAATAAATACATTCAGCCAAAACATACATTAGGCGAAAATCCGTATCGATTTAACTGGCAAACTCCAATCCATTTATCAACACACAACCAAGATATTTTATATCTAGGAGGAAATAAACTACACCGTTCTTTAAACCGAGGGGATAGTTGGGAAACTATTTCAGAGGATTTAACAACTGGAGGTAAAAAAGGAAATGTAGCATACGGAACATTGACTTCAATTTCTGAAAGTCCTTTTCAATTTGGATTAATTTATGCTGGTTCTGATGACGGGTTCATAAATTTAACCAAAAATGGGGGTGGAAGCTGGATGCGTATTTCTAATAATTTACCACAAAATTTATGGGTTTCTAGAGTTATTGCTTCTACTCACAAAAAAGAACGCGTTTATGTTGCTTTAAATGGGTATCGTTTTGACGATTTTACACCTTATGTTTATGTTTCTGATGACTATGGAGCAACTTGGAAAAACATAGGGAGCTCTATTCCTACTGCTGCCGTTAATGTCATTAAAGAAGATCCATTAAACGAAAATATTTTATACGTTGGTACAGATAATGGTGTGTATGTTTCCCTTGATAAGGGGAGTTCTTGGCAAATATTTAGAAAAAACTTACCCAATGTAGCTGTACATGATTTGGTAATTCAGCCCACAGCAAAACATTTAATTATAGGGACTCATGGACGAAGCCTATACAAAGCTGATATTTCTCCATTACAAGAATTAACAAGTGAAATAGCATCAAAATCAGTTCACCTTTTTGCAATAGATAAAATAAAAAAAAATAGCAACTGGGGAAGTTCATGGACTACTTGGAGAGCGCCAAACCTTCCAAGAGTTACAATTCCTTTTTACGTTAATAAGGATAAAAAAGTAACCATTGATATTTTTTATGGAAATATTAAAGTAAACTCATTTTCTAAAGCTGCAGACAAAGGTTTTAATAGTGCAGGCTTCGATGTTTCTTTTTCTAAAAAAGGTAGAAAAGCGTATCTAAAAGAAAATAAAGATGCCACTATTTCTAAAGCTAACAATGATAAATATTACTTACCAAAAGGAGAATATACCGTTAGAATAGGTGAAGTGTCCTCTGTTTTAGAAGTAAAATAAGATGATAATCGGTTACAATAATTAAAAAACCGTACTTTTATACAATGAAAAAAACACTATTTTTTATTTTTATATTGTTTGTGAATGAACTGATTGCTCAATCTAATTTTGGTGATTTTTTGAATCTTTCTGGTCCCAAAAGAACTTGGGTGTTTTTTCATCCTTTTAAAGCAAAACTATCTTCAGAAGTTTCTAAAGAAACGAATAAAGTATCAGACTCTATTGCAAGAACTAATTTATTAGATGGTGATGGTTCTGGCGGACAAGTAGATGCTTTTAGACATGCATATTGGATGGCTAGATTAAAACAAGAAATGGGTCATTCTGCAGCAGAATCTTTAGGGATAGCTCACGAAAAAGAAAATTATTTAACCTATAAGAAGATGGCGCTAGAAGAAGGTGTTGTTCCAGATAAAATATCTTCAGAAATGGATTTACACAATAATAATGAAGGTCTAAAATTAATTACTAAAAAAAGTAAAACATCTAAAAATAGTTTAATTTATAAAATTGTTAATGCAATCCACTTGGGGAAAATGAAGATTATAAAAAAGGATTCAAAAGGCAATTTTCTTACTTGTGACGGTGTGTTAATTTCTGAAAAATCCTTAAAAGGAAAATGGGTAAATAACAAGTGTTTAGTAGCATCAAACACAAAACAGTAATGTTTATTTATAACTATTCTAAATACTTATGAAAACGTTATAAAATCTTTGTTTTAAGAATACTTAAGCCGTATTTTTGCGCCAATTAATATAATTAAATCATACAATAATGGGGTTTTTCAAATCTTCAATTGGTAGAAAAGTGGCAATGGCACTTTCAGCATTTTTTCTTATGTTCTTCCTTTTGCAACATTTAGCAATCAATATTTTATCGGTACTTAATCCAGATTTATTCAATGAAGTATCCCATTTTATGGGTACAAATCCATTGGTTCAGTTTGCCTTACAGCCAATATTAATTTTTGCTGTTGTATTTCATTTTGTGATGGGTTTTATTTTAGAAATTAAAAACCGAAAAGCTAGTGGATCTGGGTATGCCAGAAATAATGGTGCTGCTAATTCTTCATGGTTTAGTAGAAACATGGTGATTAGCGGAATTACAATCTTAGCTTTTATAGTTTTACACTTTATCGATTTTTGGTTTCCAGAAATTAACACAAAATTTATTCAAGGAGATTGGTCTGGAACCATGGGAGGTATTGAAGGTTTTAGATATCATGAAGAGTTAGTCCATAAGTTTATGCACCCAGCAAGAGTAGTTGCTTATGTTACTGCATTTATTTTCTTAGGATTACACCTTGCCCATGGATTTACGTCAGCATTTCAATCTGTTGGCGCCGCATCTCTAAGAAAGAAATTAGAGAAAGTAGGAATTGCTTATTCAACAATTGTTCCTTTCGGATTTATTTTTATAGCATTATATCATTTTTTTAACCATTAATCTTACACAATTATGGCTTTAGATTCAAAAGTACCAAAAGGTCCAATTAAAGATAAGTGGACAGATTATAAAAATAAAATTAACCTTGTAAATCCAGCAAATAAACGTCATATAGATGTGATTGTTGTAGGTACAGGTTTGGCAGGTGGTTCTGCTTCTGCAACGTTAGCAGAGTTGGGTTACAATGTAAAATCATTTGCATATCAAGATTCTCCAAGGAGAGCGCATTCAATTGCTGCGCAAGGAGGAATTAATGCAGCAAAAAATTACCAAGGAGATGGAGATTCTACCTACAGATTGTTTTACGATACTGTAAAGGGAGGAGATTACCGTTCTCGTGAAGCAAACGTTTATAGATTGGCAGAGGTTTCTGCAAATATTATCGATCAATGTGTAGCTCAAGGAGTTCCTTTTGCTCGAGATTATGGTGGTTTGTTAGACAACCGTTCTTTTGGTGGGGTTTTAGTTTCTAGAACTTTTTATGCAAAAGGACAAACAGGTCAGCAATTATTGTTAGGAGCTTATTCTGCAATGAACAGACAAATTGCTCGTGGAAAGATTGAAATGTTCAATCGTCATGAAATGTTAGATGTTGTTGTTGTCGATGGAAAAGCTAGAGGAATAATTGCACGTAATTTAGTTACGGGAGAAATAGAGCGTCATTCAGCACATGCAGTAGTAATTGCTTCTGGGGGTTATGGAAATGTTTATTTCTTGTCTACCAATGCAATGGGGTCTAATGTTACAGCAGGATGGAAAGTACATAAAAAAGGAGCTTATTTTGCAAATCCATGTTATACGCAAATTCATCCAACATGCATTCCTCGTTCTGGAGACTACCAGTCAAAATTAACATTAATGTCTGAATCGTTAAGAAACGATGGTAGAATTTGGGTTCCAAAGAATTTAGAGGATGTTTTAGCCATTAGAGAAGGAAGAAAAAAACCAACAGAATTAACAGAAGACCAAAGAGATTATTACTTAGAAAGAAGGTATCCTGCATTTGGTAATTTAGTTCCACGTGATGTTGCTTCTAGGGCGGCAAAAGAGCGTTGTGATGCTGGTTATGGAGTGAATGCAACAGGAGAAGCAGTGTATTTAGATTTTGCTGCATCTTTTGAGCGTTATGGTTCAGAGCAAGCTAAGATTCATAATATTTCAAATCCTTCAGAAGCAAAGATTAAAGAGTTAGGACAAGAAATTGTAAAGGCTAAGTATGGGAATTTATTTCAGATGTACGAGAAAATTGTAGACGAGAATCCATATGAAACACCAATGATGATTTATCCTGCAGTGCACTATACAATGGGAGGTGTTTGGGTTGATTATAATTTAATGACCACCATTCCTGGTTGTTATGCAATTGGAGAAGCAAATTTCTCTGATCATGGAGCAAATAGATTAGGAGCCTCAGCATTAATGCAAGGGTTGGCAGATGGTTATTTTGTATTGCCTTATACGATTGGTGATTATTTAGCAGACGATATTAGAACTGGAAAAATTTCTACTGAAAGTCCAGAGTTTGAAGCTGCAGAAAAAGAAGTAACAGATAGAATTGAATTCTTTATCAATAACAATGGAAACCACTCCGTAGATTACTACCACAAAAAATTAGGAAAAATTATGTGGGATAAATGTGGAATGTCTCGGAATCTGGAAGGTTTAAAGACAGCCATTGAAGAAATCTCTCTATTAAGAAAAGATTTCTGGCAGAACGTAAATGTTCCCGGAACGAGTTCAGAATATAATGAGCAATTAGCGAAAGCAGGTAGAGTTGCAGATTTCCTCGAATTAGGAGAATTATTTGCAAAAGATGCTTTGGTAAGAGAAGAATCTGCTGGAGGGCATTTTAGAGAAGAGCACCAAACAGCAGACGGTGAAGCGAAAAGAATTAAAGATTTTCAGTTTGTTTCAGCTTGGGAATACAAAGGGGAACCAAAAGATGCTGTTTTACATAAAGAAGAATTGACTTACGACAATATAGAAGTTAAAGAAAGAAGTTATAAATAAGATAGTTTATGGTTGAAACGTGTTAGTTCCTATAAATAGGACGTAACAAGGAACAACTAAAAAGCAAAAACTAAATAAAATGAACTTAACACTTAAGATTTGGCGTCAAATAGATGCAAAGGACAAAGGGAAAATGGTTGATTACAAGGTTACTGAAATTTCAGAAAGCATGTCTTTCCTTGAAATGATGGATGTTTTGAATGAGCAGTTGGTTAATTCTGGTGAACAACCAGTAGCTTTTGATCATGACTGTAGAGAAGGGATTTGTGGGATGTGTTCTATGTATATTAACGGTGAAGCACACGGACCTGATAGAGGTGTAACCACATGTCAATTACACATGAGAATGTTTAAGGACGGCGATACAATTACCATCGAGCCATGGAGAGCAGGAGCTTTTCCAGTAATTAAAGATTTAGTAGTAGATAGGTCTGCTTTCGATAGAATTCAACATGCAGGTGGATATATTTCTGTAAATACATCAGGAAATACTCAGGATGCAAATTCAATTCCTATTTCTAAGCAAGCAGCAGATACAGCTATGGATGCAGCAACCTGTATTGGATGTGGTGCTTGTGTAGCAACCTGTAAAAATAGTTCTGCAATGCTTTTTGTTGGTGCAAAAGTATCTCAATATGCTCTCTTGCCACAAGGACAAGTAGAAGCAGCAGATAGAGTGAGGAATATGGTTGCCCAGATGGATTTAGAAGGTTTTGGAAACTGTACAAATACAGGTGCTTGTGAAGTAGAGTGCCCCAAGGGAATCTCTTTAGACAATATTGCTAGAATGAACAGAGAATTGATGAAAGCGAACATATAAGGAGTATATCTTACAATACACATACTTATAAAAATAATAAAGCCCAAAACAATGTTGTTTTGGGCTTTATTATTTTTATTACTTCCTTCCAAAATCGGCAGGAATCTCACCCCAGGCCTTGGTTTCCCATTTTAAAATTGGGTTATTAAACGTGTTTTCCTTCAGCCAGTTTTCAGCTCTTTTTATGAGTTCTAGCAAATCTTTGTTTGAAGCATCAAAATGAAGATTCGTTTTACATTGTTTCTTTTGTACCCAACTCATTGCAATTTTAGAATCAGAATAAATAGGAATATTCTCCTTATTCTTACTCTTTAACAATGCAATTCCATGAACCAAGGCTAAAAACTCTCCAATATTATTTGTTCCTTTTCTATAAGGTCCTTTTATAAAAATTTCCTTTTTATTATGTGTTAACACCCCTCTGTATTCCATTTTTCCAGGATTTCCAGAACAAGCAGCATCTACAGAAATACTTTCTAAATTTGGTCTGCCATATTTCTCCTTTTCAGAAGAAGAAAGTGATGGTTTCTTGGTGCTTTTACCCTTATAATCCTCGTATTTTTTAGAAAATGCAATTTCAGCTTCATCCAAACTAGAAAAAGACTTGTATTGAGCGCCTTCAAAACCATTAATTTGTTTTTTACAAACATTCCAAGAAGTAAAAACTCCTTTTTTGTGTCCGTTCCAAACAACATAAAACTTTTTTTTACTCATTTATATCTAAAATTACATCTTCAATAACTCTTGGAAAGTAGCTTTGCTCTAAAATATGAATCTTTTCTGCAATCTTTTCTGGAGTATCATTTGCCGATAAAGCTGTTTTTGCCTGAAAAATAATCGCTCCTTCGTCATAATTTTCATTTACATAATGAATTGTAATGCCTGTTTCGGTTTCTCTATTTTCTTTTACAGCTCTATGAACGTTCATTCCATACATTCCTTTTCCACCATATTTCGGTAACAATGCTGGGTGAATATTAATGATTTTCTTTGGAAAAGCCTCCACAATTTTCTGAGGAATTCGCCATAAAAAGCCAGCTAAAATTATATAATCTGCTTCGATTTTTTAAGAGATTCAAGACAACATCAGTCGTAGAAAAATCGTTTTTATTTATGTATAAACATTTAGTATCTAAGTTTTTACATCTATCAAAAACTTTAGCGTTTTTATTATTACACAATACATTCGTAACCCTTGCGATTTTAGTTCGATTAAAAAACTTTATAATGTTTTCTGCGTTCGTTCCAGAACCAGATGCAAAAATAATAATACGCTTCATAACTACATTTATAGGGTACAAAAAAAAGAATAATTATTAACAATGTGAATAGAATAGTAAAAGATTAAAGAATTTTATTTATTTTAGGAATCATTTTCTAGGCAAAAGTTAGTTAGATTTAATAAGATTTGTATTTTTGCCTGGATTTAAATTTTAAAAATAAGAAAGTTATGTCAGACATTGCATCAAGAGTAAAAGCGATTATCGTAGACAAATTAGGAGTAGACGATAACGAAGTAACAACAGAAGCTAGCTTCACAAATGATTTAGGAGCAGATTCTTTAGATACTGTTGAGTTAATTATGGAGTTCGAAAAAGAATTTGATATTCAAATTCCAGACGATCAAGCCGAAAACATAGGTACGGTTGGTCAAGCAGTTAGCTACATTGAAGCAGCAAAAAAGTAAATAATTTTATATGCAATTAAAACGAGTTGTAGTCACTGGACTTGGAGCATTAACGCCCATAGGAAATAATGTTGAAGAATATTGGAAGTCTTTAGTTAACGGAGTTAGCGGAGCTGCACCTATTACGCATTATGACGCTTCCAAGTCCAAAACTCGTTTTGCATGTGAAGTTAAAAACTTTAATGTGAATGATTTTATTCACAGGAAAGAATCTCGAAGAATGGATAAATTTACGCAGTTTGCTATTGTCGCTTCAGATGAAGCAATTGCAGATGCGAATTTAGATTTAGAAACGATAAACAAACTACGAGTAGGGGTTATTTGGGGAGCAGGAATTGGCGGTTTAGAAACTTTTCAGAATGAAATGTTAGAATACGCTAAAGGAGATGGGACTCCAAAATTTAACCCTTTCTTTATTCCAAAAATGATTGCAGATATTGCGCCGGGTCATATTTCTATTAAAAATGGATTTATGGGACCAAATTATACAACAGTTTCGGCATGTGCATCATCAGCAAACGCTATGATAGACGCGCTAAACTATATTCGTTTAGGATATTGTGATGTTATTGTCACAGGTGGTAGTGAAGCTGCAATTGCAATTGCAGGAGTTGGAGGTTTTAGTTCTATGCAAGCTTTATCGACAAGAAATGATAGCCCAGAAACAGCTTCAAGACCTTTTGATGCCTCAAGAGAGGGGTTTGTTTTAGGAGAAGGAGCAGGAGCCATCGTTTTAGAAGAATACGAACACGCTAAAGCAAGAGGTGCTAAAATTTATGCAGAAGTAATTGGAGGTGGAATGTCTTCAGATGCTTATCATATCACAGCCCCACATCCAGAAGGAATTGGAGTAATAGCTGTAATGAAAAATTGTTTAGAAAACTCCGGTATAAAGCCAGAGGATGTAGACCACATAAATACACACGGTACTTCTACACCACTTGGAGATGTTGCAGAACTAAAAGCTATTTCTGCAGTTTTTGGTGATCATGCTAAAAATATCAACATCAATTCTACAAAGTCAATGACAGGTCATTTATTAGGTGCTGCCGGTGCTATAGAATCTATTGCATCAATTTTAGCAATAAAACATGGTACAGTGCCACCAACTATAAATCACTCTACAGTTGATGAAAATATTAATCCAGAATTAAACCTTACACTTAATAAGGCTCAGAAAAGAGATATTAAAGTAGCAATGAGTAATACTTTTGGTTTTGGAGGACACAATGCATGCGTTGCATTTAAGAAGTTAGATGAGTAATTTATGAGTTTCATTCGAAAAATAGTTCAACCGCATTCTGATGAAGATGCAGAACTATATAACGAATTAAAAAAACTTCTTGATTTTTCTCCAAAAAAAATTAATAAATACAAAAAAGCTTTTACACATAGATCTGTTCAAATGACAGACAAAAACGGAATTCCTATCAACTATGAACGATTGGAATTTTTAGGTGATTCTATTTTAGGATCTGTAATTGCATCTTATTTATATAAAAAAGTTCCAAAAGGATCCGAGGGGTACCTAACTCAAATGAGGTCTAAAATTGTAAGTAGAGAACACCTAAACGAATTAGGAAAAGATTTAGGACTAATACGCTTCGTTAAAAGTAATGTAGACCAAACTAATGTAGGAGATAATATTCATGGAAATATTTTTGAAGCTTTAGTTGGTGCTATCTATTTAGATAAAGGCTACGATTTTGCTCAAAAATTTATTTATTCAAAAGTAATTGTACCATACGTAGATATTGAGAAATTAGAAGGTAAAATTACTAGTTATAAAGGTTTAATTATAGAATGGTGCCAGAAACAAAAGAAGAAGTATTCTTTTGACACCTATGAAGATTCTGGAAATGAAACGATTAAACACTTTAGTGTAAAAATTAGTATAGATGGAGAGCTAGTCGCCAAAGGGAGAGCTACTTCAAAGAAGAAAGCAGAAGAGCAAGCATCAAAAAGAGTCTATTACACTTTTCAAAATCAAATTTCAAACAGTTAAGACTATATCGTTTTCGTTAAATTTAACCTTAACTTCATAAACAAAGTTGTAATTTTGTGAGACTATATGCACTTTAAATTCGTTAAATATTTATGCAAGTTCATTCTTTATGTTTAGAAGATTTCTGCCAAGAAGAATATTCTCTAATAGGTATTCATACTACTTTAGAAGACTATAAATTAGCTTATTTATTAAATCAACAATTAAAAATAAGTTTTAGAAAATCAGATTTTAATTTAGATTTTGAGGATAAAAAGAATAACGCATCTTTTTCTATTTATGAATATACAAATGTTGAGTATGATTTTGATTGGTTCTTAATTTCTAACAGTATCAAAGAAGAAAACGGAACTATTTCTAATGGATTACCATTATATACAGAAACAAAAACGTACTTAATTCCTGAAAAGAAAAATATTGACTTTTTTATTAAAATTTCTGGTGATATAGATTATCAACTTTTTACAAAAACGATTCAAAAAATTAAAGAAGTAAACCAAATAATTACTTCTTATCAAATAGATAAAAACAGCCTAAAGTCGAAAGACTTTTTAATATTTTAAAAATGCCAAATAACAAAAAAACAAAAATTATAGCTACCCTAGGACCAGCAACAGATACCAAAGAAATTTTAACTGAATTAGCTAGATCGGGAGTTAATGTTTTTAGAATAAATTTCTCCCATGCAGATTACGAAGATGTAAAGGTTAAAGTAAAAACCATCAGAGAAATTAATAAAGAGCAAGGTTATAATGTTGCAATTTTAGCAGACTTACAAGGGCCTAAACTTCGTGTTGGAGTTATGGAAGATGGAGTAACTTTAGAAGACGGAGCTAGGTTTACATTTACTACAGAACAATGTATTGGAGACCAAGAAAGAGCATTTATGACCTACGGACGGTTCCCTAAAGATGTAAAGGTTGGTGAACAGATTTTGGTGGATGATGGGAAGTTATGTTTTGAAGTAGTTTCTACAGACAAAAAAACGGAAGTAGTTACTAAAGTTGTTGTTGGAGGGGAATTAAAATCTAAAAAAGGGGTCAACTTACCAAATACTGCAATTTCTCTACCTGCATTAACTGTAAAAGACAAAGAGGATGCAATTTTTGCTTTAAGTTTAGATGTAGATTGGATGGCACTTTCTTTTGTTAGAACGCCTGAAGATTTAAGAATGTTAAGAGATTTAATAGCACAACACTCAGAGTATAGAGTTCCTGTAATTGCTAAAATAGAAAAGCCAGAAGCGGTAGATAATATAGATGCATTAATCCCTTATTGTGACGGCTTAATGGTTGCCCGTGGAGATTTAGGTGTTGAAATACCAATGCAAGAAGTTCCTCTGATTCAGAAAATGTTAGTTAGAAGAGCAAAAAAAGCAAGGATTCCTGTAATTATTGCTACGCAAATGATGGAAACCATGATTGATAATTCTGTGCCAACCAGAGCAGAAGTGAATGATGTTGCGAATTCTATTATGGATGGTTCAGATGCTGTAATGCTTTCAGGAGAAACTTCAGTAGGAAAACATCCGATAAAAGTGATTCAAAAAATGACTGAAATTATTAAAAGTGTAGAGAATTCGCCTTTAATTAAAGTACCACAAACACCACCACATGTAAGAACCAATAGGTTTGTTACGAAATCAATTTGTTATCATGCCGCTTTAATGGCAAATGATACTGAGGCAGCAGCAATTTCTACCTTAACAAATAGTGGTTATACCGCTTTTCAAATCTCTGCATGGAGACCAAAATCACATGTATTGGCATTTTCATCAGAAAGAAGAATTCTTGGGAAATTAAATCTTCTTTGGGGTGTGCGGGCATTTTATTATGATAAAAACCTAAGTACAGATGATACTGTGGTAGACATCAATAAAATAGCGAAAGAAAAAGGTTTTGTTAGTCATGGAGACCTAATGATTAACCTAACCTCTATGCCTGTTGAGGCCAAAGGAATGGTAAATACCCTACGTGTATCTGAAATCAAGTAATGAAATTTTAAAAAACAGTGCTGAATAAATCAGACTGTTTTTATGCGATCATAAATTTATTCTTTTAGTTAGTATTATTGCATCATTGGTCACAAAAGGCATGGGCATCATTGCTTCTGATCTTGGCTGCAATGAAAAGTTTTTATTGCTTAATAAATCATAGGAGATTTCATTAAAAGTTAGATCCAATACATCATTTTTATTCACCCTAAAAGATAAAGAGATTTCCTTATCCTGGTTTCCTAAATGATATACTAAAAAGCTTCCTTTTTTAACCGTATGAGGTTTGTGTTTATGAACCAGAACACCGTTTACTTTAAATTGACTTAAAGACAAAGAATCTTTGGTAACAAATTCTATTTTGTTCACTTTTCTTTGTGGAGTAACGGTAAGATTAATGTGTCTTTGTTCTCCAATTAGTGTGTCTTTTTTAATTGAAACTGTTGCCGTTTCTATGCTTTTAAAAGGCGTTTTTTTATGGTATGTAAAACGGGTATTGTACTTACTTTTCGTTTCTGCAGAAGAAAGACTTCCTTTAAGTGCAGTGTCATCAAAAACTTGTTTTGTATACTCATCTAAAGTGGTGTTATATGTTCCAAAATAAGCAGATTTATCATCATAATTTTCTATGTAAACAATACTATTAGGTTTCTTTTTATCTATAGAAAATCCACTGTTTTTTGTCGCAATAAAAAAGACAACGATGGTTGCAAAACCAATAATTTTTGTGAGTCTTTTTCTACTTTTTGGTTGAAAGAAAATAGGGGTTATTAGCACAAAAATTAACACAACAAAAATGGCGGAAATAAACAAACTTTTTAAGCCTAAACCAACAGGAAACATTTTAACCATTGGGGCAAAAATGTACATAGTGGGTATCGACACAATTGTGAACACAATCGGTTTTGCTTTTGTTTCTAAATTCATAAAAACACTTATTGCTAAAATTAACAAAGCAGCAAAAACAGGAATGATAAAAAAACCAGCACCTTGAATATAGTAGTGGATTAAAACATTAAGAACTAGCCACATGAAAATTGGAGCAATCAATACATCAGCAGGCTTGTCATTTTTAAAATTCGATGCATATACTTTAAAGAGTATCCATAAATTCAGCAATACAAAGGCTCCTATATATTGATAGCCATTATAGGTAAACCCATGTAACATGTCTTGGTATTGAGGATGAATAATTAACAATAGTTCCCATAATCCATAGGAAATACCACCGCATAAAATTAGAGAAAGAAAGAGAGGAACAAAGCTTTTAAAAATACCTTTTAAGGTTATTTTATTTAATGAAACTCCAAAAAATAAGAGCATAAAAAATAAAATTATTGCTATAATTAACAACGGTAAACTCCAAGAAAAAGGATAGGTTAAAAGTTTTATAAAAGGAAAATTCACATAAATAAAATCAGTATTACTATTAAAATTATCAAGGTTAGAGTTTGAAAAATACGCTAAGGTGGTTGTTAAATAATCTGCCTGATGTAACAGTGTCTCTCTGTCTAATCTTTCAAAAGAATCTTGTGCTGTATGATAATCGAAATGATCGTCTATAAAAGCAAAATTGAATCCATTAATATTTGCATCTTCTCTAAAAACTGTTAAATCAGTATCATTAGGTAGTTTTTTATAAACACTATACATTAGAGAACTTGCAGCAGGATAGTTAGGTTTGGCTTTCATAAACTCTGATAAAAGTTTTCCGTTTTTGCCATTGGTTTCCATTAACATATAACTTGGTCCACCACTTCCACGTGCTTCAAAATTTAAAACCAACCCTATATTGTTAGCCCAAGGATGGCTATCAACAAAAGCTTTTGCGCCTAATAAGCCAAGTTCTTCAGCATCTGAAATTAAAATAATAATATCATTTTTTGGTTGTTTGTTGTTAGCAAGAAAAACTCTAATACCCTCTAAAATGGTAACAACTCCAGAACCAGCATCACTAGCTCCCAGAGAAGAATGCGGGCTAGAATCGTAATGCGTTAATAGCATTAAGGCTTTACCGCTCTTAGTCCCTTTTACACGGGCAATTATATTTTCTGTTGTTGTTGCCGCAAACCACTTATTATTAATAGCTGTATGGGTTTGAATCTCTGCTTCTAAGCCTAGTTTTATAAGCTCATCAACAATATAATTCTGAACCTTTGAATGCCCATCAGAACCAACATAATGTGCTTCTTGGGTGATGTTTTTAAGATGATGCAATGCATTTTTTAAAGAAAAATTTGAATCTAAAGTGTTTTTTGATGGAATCATATCAGTAAAACTCCAATAAATGGTTGCTATTATTAGAAGTATAGATAGCAGAGAAGATATTTTTTTCATCACTATAAGTAATTTTAATAAATGTACTATTTTTTAAAATAGCAATATAAATTTTTTTAATAGGGGATAATTCTATAACTTTAAAGAGAACTAAAACGTATTATTATGGGAATTATAAACTTTCAAGGAAAAAGAGATACCTCACAAAATAAACCAAATGAACAAATTTTAGTTGCAGATTATATGACAACGAAGTTAATTACTTTTAAAGCAGATGATTCTTTAGACCATGTAATTAATGAATTAATTACCTATAAAATTTCTGGGGGACCTGTTGTAAATGATAAAAATGATCTAATTGGTATTATTTCTGAAACGGACTGTATTAAACATATTTCAGAAAGTAAGTATTATAACATGCCTGCTGATACCAATAACACTGTTGGGAAGTATATGGTAAAAGATGTTGATACCATAGATAAGAATATGAATATTTTTGATGCTGCATTTAAATTTATAAGTTCCCACAGAAGAAGATTTCCTGTTGTGGAAAATGGAAAACTAATAGGGCAATTAAGTCAAAAAGATGTCTTAAAAGCAGCGATTGCTTTAAAGGGAAATACATGGAAATAATTATATTCTAAACCTCAAGTTTGTCAAAGTTAGACATTTCTTTATTTTACAGCAATAGTAATTATCCCCTGCTATTTGGTACTTCTTCCCACAGTATTTGTATAATATAAGTTGCCTATTCTAAGTTATAAAGTCAGTACTTAATTCTATACACTTTGTATAAAGTATTTACTAATTCATTATACCACTCGATATTATACCAACTGAAATTACTCCAATTATAACAGCTTTTAGTTTCCTATTAGAGCCATACAAGTGTCCATACAAACTTGTTAATATTTCTAAATCAGATACTTTATCATTAGATATTTCAATTTCATATTTATTTGTATTTATAAATTGATTTTCGTTTTTGATTTTCAAAAGAGTATTATTTTCTTTGTCTATCATTTTTGTTCCCCATTTTAATCCAAATACTCCTGTTATTTTATTTCCGGTTTCTAAAATTTTTGTATTTCCAGAAAAAGAATTCATTTTTAAATGATACACAACTTTATTTTTTTCTGAAATCTCGGTATTCCATTTACTGCGAGAAAGTTCGAATTTATTTTCACCGATATTGATTTCAGCTTTTTTGAAATTCGATTTTGTTATAATGCCACCAATTAAAACATTTTTATCGGTATAAACATTTAAAATATCATTTTCTAATTTAGCCGTCATATCCTAATTTTTTTTGTCAATTTGTGGTTGTTGTTATATATTTTTAAAAACTACTAGATAAAAAAGTAGTTATATATCTATGGATTTTTTTACCAAGAAATATTTATACCATGGGAGTGTCTTTCTCAACATCAATAGAAAAATTTTGCAACTGTGATCCTATTTTTTCTGACTAGCTTATTATATACTAATCTTTTTTAATCAACAGAAAAGTTTCATTTTCTAGAGCTAAATAACCTTCATTATAAACATAAAAATAAGTATTTCCTGTTTTTGTTTTGTAGATTGATGTAAAAAAATGAAAGTCAAACCCTTTGTCATATAACTTAGTTCTGGTCACCTTTGTTTTTCCTAGTTTATTTAATTCTGATAAAATTTTATGATTTTTTCGAAGACGATTATTAATATTTCTGATGAGGTTTTTACTGTCTTTATTCACTTTATTATTGTGGGAATTTCTACAATAGTCAGAACAGAATTTCTTGTCTATTCTTCCTTTTAAAGCTTCTTCACATTCTAAACACTTTTTAGTTTCCATCTCTCAAATATAATTAAAAACATCCGAATACAAACGACTACAAGTAATTACATCCGAAAGTAATTGTTTTGTAACCGAATACAACTTCTTCTTAGTCGCAACTTTGCAGTGTCAAAACAAATTGACAAAAAAACATATTAATTTAAAACCTTATCTTATGAGTACGTTAAGAAACAAAGTACAGTTAATTGGGAATTTAGGAAACAACCCAGAAATCATCACGTTAGAAAGTGGTAAAAAAGTAGCAAAATTTTCTATTGCAACGAATGAAAACTATAAAAATGCACAAGGAGAAAAAGTTACAGATACACAATGGCACAATATTGTTGCCTGGAACAAAACAGCAGATATTATAGAAAAATATCTAGAAAAAGGGAATGAAGTTGCCGTTGAAGGAAAACTAACCTCAAGAACTTATGAAACCAAAGAAGGAGAAAAAAGATATATTACTGAAATTGTTTGTAATGAAATCTTGATGTTGGGAGCAAAATAACATTAAAACATTAAATATCACTTCTTTGATAATTGCCCAAAGAAGTGATATTTATATGGTTTTATACTTTAACTTTTTTAGCTTTTAAAATTGTTAGTTTGTCGTTTTTTTGTAGCAAAATAAAATGCAAAAAGCCATCAATTATAATCTTTTTAATCACTTTTGTTTCTTTGTTTGTGAAGTAACTTTTATCATTAAGAAATTTAAATTTCCCTTCTTTACTTCCTAACAAAATATACCCTTTGGATGCATCATATTTAATGGTTTCTACTTCGGAATCATACACATTCCCTACACCAAAAATATCTAAGTAACCGTCGTTATTTATATCTGCAACCTCCAAACTTAAGGTTGGTGAAAACTGTGCTTCTCCTGATAGTTTTTCAACTAAAAACCGTCCATTTCCTGTATTCTTTAAAATGATAGATGCAAAGTTATGAGCAACATAATGGTATGCATTTTCTAATTTATCTGACCCATAAATTTCCGGCATTGTAGATGTTGCAAACTCTTTAAATGTTTTTACCTTTTGATTTAAAAAAGGTGTTTGCTGAGACGAACATTCTTTACCACGAACGGGTATTAAATCTCCGGTTTTTGAAACTTTACTCAAAGCAATATCAAAACTTGTGTTATCATCAAAATAATCTGCGTAGATGTGCAAAGGTTTTTGTTTTGTTGGATGAAACTTATTGTTATCTCCCCAATTACCTAGTATATAATCGATGTTTCCGTCTTTATCTATATCCGTTGCAGTTATTGTTTGATACCATCCATTAATATTGTGAACTCCATCAATTTTTATTTGATAAAATTTATTGTTTTTATTTTCATAAAGAACTACAGGCATCCATTCTCCGACAACAATTAAATCTTGATCACCGTCAGCATCAAAGTCTGAAAAAACGGCATCATTAATCATCTTTAGATTAGATATACTGTCAAACCTATCATCAATCGTATTTTCATATTTCCCTTTTTTATTTTCTAAAAAATAAGGTTTGTCTGATATTGGGTATTGACCATACTTTACGTTACTTCCAATAAAAATATCTAGATCTCCGTCTTTGTCAAAATCAGCAAAAGCAATTCCTTTAGAATTAATTAAAGGAACTTCTAAAAAAGATTTTTTAAAACTTCCTCTACCATTATTTAAGTATAATCTATCTTGTAATAACTTATTATTTTCTTCAACTTCATAACCACCAGAAGTTACGTATAAATCTAAATCATTGTCGCCATCAATATCTATAAATTTAGCATCAGTGTCTTCATATTCTTTTTCTGAAGAAAATAAACGGGTGTTTGTTTCCTTAAATTTTCCGTCCTTTGTCTGAATGTATAGCGCCGCTTTTTCATTTTTAGAATTTCCAACAAAAAAGTCTTCCAATCCGTCATTATTAACATCACCAACTGCCAGTGAAGCACTTTTCTCTGATTGTTTTTGAGGCAGTAATAATTGGATTTTAAAGTCATCAAAATCATTTTCTATTTGTTGATAATCAATTCCAATGTCTGATGGATTTATATTTTCAAATAAGGTAGTTTTCGTACTATTTACCAAGATGTTTTTACTAGCATTCTCGTAGTTAATTCTTATTGTAGAATTAATTTTCAAATCTGTTATTTTTTCAGATTTTCCATTTTTCCAATCCACTAAAATACTATCAATTGTTGTTTTATTTCCCAATCCAAAATGAAGCTTATTACTCACTGAAGATTGAAACCCTCTGCTTACAAAATGCTGTTTAGATTGATGTAATTCTTCAGAAAAAACAGTGATGCTTACACCAATTCCAAAGGAGTTTTTAGAAGAGCCTTTTAAAGTTATATCAACAAAGTTTTTATTAGAATTGTTTTTATAAATTGACGCTTCTTCTGCCTGGTTATTTACAATTAAGTCTAAATCGCCATCATTATCTAAATCTGCATATACAGCACCATTAGAGTTTATTTCTGCATCTAAACCCCAGTCTTTAGAGGTGTTCTTAAATGTTAAGTTTTGGTTATTTTTAAAAATATAATTACTTAACTTATTAGAAGGCATCATCTTTATGGCTTGCTCTAAAGAAACTTTTTTACGATTTCTAATGTTGTTCTTCATTTGATTTCTAAAATCTTGATTTGATAAATCGTGTTGAATTCCATTAGTTATAAACACATCATTAAAACCATCATTATCAAAATCTGCAATTAGTGGTGCCCAACTCCAATCTGTTTTTGCAATGCCTGCGAGTTGCCCAATTTCAGAAAAGGTTCCATTTCCGTTATTTAGCTGTAACATATTAGACATATATTGATAATGATACCCCATATTTACCAATTGATGAAAATTTGAAATACTCATTGATGCCATATTTTCTTTTCCGCGAATATGGTCTTCTGCCATCATATCTAAAACAACCAAATCGGGTTGTAAATCGTTATTTAAATCTGCAAAATCAGATCCCATACTATTCGAAGAAATATGATTAAAATAACGTAATGCTTCGTCTTTAAAAGTTCCATCTCCTTGATTTATATATAAAAAATCAGGTTCTAAATAATCATTTGCTACAAAAACATCGAGCAAATTATCGTTATTAAAATCACCGATTGAAGCACTTAAACCCCAAGCTTTGTTTGATATGCCTGCACTCTGAGTAATGTTTGTAAATTTATTCCCATCATTTCTAAATAATTGATCTGAATTATAATTTTCTTTAGTTAATTGAATTTTAGGATCTATATTTATATTGTTCCTGAAATCTTGTCTGTGATTTACTAAATAGAGATCTAAATCTTCATCATTATCAAAGTCAAAAAAGTAGGCTTGTGTAGAAAAACCATAGTGGTCTATACCGTATTCAGAAGCACTTTCTTTGAATGTATTATTTTTTTGATTGATAAAAAGTTTGTTTTTTCTATTTTGATGACTGTTTAAAGACCCTGATTTACAGACATAAATATCTAGCCAACCATCGTTATTAATATCAACCATTGTTACCCCTGTTGTCCAACCAATTTCATCAGAAACATTAGCTTTTACTGTAATATCTTTAAACTCAAAATCCCCTTTATTTACATACAGTTTATTTGACTCTTGATTGGAAGTAAAGTAAATGTCTTCCAAACCGTCATTATTAATATCACCAACAGCAACCCCGCCACCATTGTATATATAGCCATAATTCAGAAAATTAAAATATAGATTTTCCTTTACATTATTTTTAAAAAGAATGTTGGTGTTGGCGTTGTTTACTTGTGTAAAAAGTGTGTTGGTTGTTTTTTCTTCTTTTGAGCAAGAAAAAATTAAAATGAATAAAAAGAGTTTAAAAATTATATTGCTTTTTGCGCTACATTTCATTTCAATAATTTTAATTTGTCTTTGTGATTCAGTTAATTAAATAACCTGAAGGACTTCTTACAAAACTAGCGGTTTTTAAACCTTATTTTACTATTTGTTTTGTAATTTTTCTAACTTGCTAAGCAATAAAACCAATAAAAAGTAGCGGTTTCGTTTCAAGTTCCTTACGATTGTAATATATGATTTTCTCTAAACTTTTTTAATAATTTCTTTGATTAAAAGATGCCTTTATTTTTTTACTAAAAGAGTGTAGACAGACATAATTTTTTCAAAAACGAAGTGTCCTTTTTCTAAGAGTTTGCTTTCCAAATTAATATCGGCAATAATAGTACCGTTTTCAATTTCGTTTTTAATATGAAAATTTCCTTCAGGGAAAAAAATAGACAATCCATTAGATTCTTCGTCTTGTAAATACAGATCAAACTCACCACTTACCCAATTAATAAACGTATCATACTTGGTTGATGAAGTAAAACGAGCTTTTTTATTTAATTCATAATATGGATTCTTAAAAGTGACTTCTACATTTGTATTCATTATTTAATATTTGTATTCATTAAAAAATTCATTTCACAGAAACGTATTAATTCGTTTAATGAATCTAGAATTGCCAACTCTACATCCTGGCAAGGTTCTTTAAGTTGCTTCGTAATATTTCTCAGTATTGTCAGCTCTTTTTTTGTGATTTTTTTATTTACAAGTGATGTATGAAGTAACTTTGAAATACGCGATATGTTTTTAGACAATGGCTCTAAAGATTCAGTAATAGGGTTTGGTTTAATTTCTTTAAAATTTGAGTAATTATTAGTCCAATTTTTCAAATGCTTTTTTATTTGATCTAAGTCATTATCGTTCTTATTTTTCAAGAATAATAAAACGTTGTTATTAAAAGAAACAGCATCTTCTGCATCTGCAGCACAAGCATCAGCAAAAAGGGTAAAAGGAGAGAATGTTTTGTATTCTGTTCCACCTTTATTTCTAGAGTATATTTTTAGGGGTTCGTAAATTTTAGACAATGTTTTTAATGCTTCTATATTTTGATGATTGCTAATATTTCTTAGAATAACATCTCTATTTTTAATATGAGTAATGCCCAATTCTTCTAATTGAAAATTAATAACTTTCAATCTTTTTCGCATATTATCGATATCAGTTATGTTTTTAGGAGACCAAAAACGTTCTGCGATAGCTGCTGTTCTTGGCCAAATCCTAGAATCTATTGTCTGTGGTGTTACCAATTCACTCCACATAGTTGCTTCAGCTCCTAAAATTTTTTCGCGTTCTTCTTTTGTTAAAATAGCATCTCCTATTGGATCTACAGAATAATGATGTGTTACCGATAACAATCTGTCTATATAATAACCATTAGAAAGCACCGTTTGATATCCTTTCTTAGCCGCTTCTATGAGTGTACTTTGTTTCAAACCTTCTTGTTTTCCTCTCCAAGAATGAATTACAGCAGAAGTTGGTGTAGAAGGTGTTAAAATTTCATCCCAACCCATTAATTTTTTACCGAATTCTTTTAAGATTTTTTCTAGTTTGATATTAAAATACGTTTGTAAATCGTGATTGGTTTTTAAGTTATGTTTCTTTTTAAAAACCTGAATCTCTTGGTTTTCATCCCAATGTTTTCCTTCATTTTCATCACCACCAATATGAAAGTATTCATCAGGAAATAAAGGTGTAATTTCTCTAAATAACGTTTCTAAAAAAAGATATGTTACTTCTTTAGACGGGTTTAAAGTTGGATCAAAAACACCTGCAAAACGTTCAATGTTATATTCGTAACCATCTTTACTACCTAATTCAGGATAGGCAGTTAAAATTGCTGATGCATGACCAGGAACATCAAATTCAGGAATTACTCGAATCCCTAAATTTGATGCATAGGCTACAACTTCTCTTACCTGATCTTGTGTATAATACAATCCATCGGAAGCAAGTTTATGTAGCCTAGGGAAGGCTTTAGACTCAACTCTAAAACCTTGATCATCTGTTAAATGCCAATGAAAAACATTTAATTTTACAGATGCCATTGCATCCAAATTTCTTTTTAATACTGAAATTGGTTGAAAGTGACGCGCAGCATCTATCATTAAACCTCTCCATACAAATCTAGGAGCATCATTAATAATAACTCCTTCAAAATAATACCCTTCTTTATTAAAATTCACTAATTGTAAAAGTGTTTCTAAACCTCTTAATGCTCCAACATCTGTTGTAGCATTAATTAAAATATTATTTTCTTTTACTTCTAAAGAATATGCTTCGTTACTCGATATAGTTAAATTTGAAACAGCATCGAAACGAATCTCTATTGATGCTTTTTTGTCTTTTACAGGGAAACCAGTATTTATAAAAACACCAGTTCTATTTGCAAGTCTTCTCAAAAATTGAACGGAAGCATTTGTAACTCTCTTTTTAGAATCTTCTCCAGAAATAGAGACTGTTAACGTTTCATTTATCTTAAAAGCAGTATTATTCTCACTAATATTCTGCGGCCAAGGCATTAAATTATATTTTTCCTTAAGCGTTTCTTGAGAAAATAAAGATTGATGAAATATACCAACAAGTAGTACTAAAATGATTTTCTTCATTATTTAAGTTTTATATATTTTTCTATAATGGTTCTGTTAATTCCTGCTGCTTTAACTTTTTCAATTCCTGATTGAATTAAGGTATCTCCTTTGGTGACAATGTCAAATGAGAACTCATGTTTTTTTAGTGCCTCTATATTTGTGAAATTTAGTATTTCGGTATACTCATTGCCTTTTAAAATATAAGAACCGGCACCACTGTAAAAATTTTTATTCCCAGAATTTTCTTGATTAAAAAAGGAAAAATGATTTTTATTAATGATTTTTATAAAAGTTGTATTTGATAAATCTTTTGTTTTTATAGAATCGTTTTCAATAATTTCAGCATACACCATTTTCCAAGTTCCTTGAATTTTATTATTTGAAATTGAACAGGGTGTTTGATGATTACAATTTGAAAAACTGTAGATTACAAGTAAACAAACAAGTATTTTTTTCATTATTAAAAATAGTACCTCTTAAATGCTTCTATTGCTGCATATTCAGACAGTCCTAAATCGTTGTATCTTTTTGCAGTTAGCCTATTTCTATCTTCAACTCTAACCCAAAATTCTCTAGAATCATCTCCTTGAAACATAACGCCATCTTTTTGAGATTGATGATAAAAAATTGCATGTCTTTTTCTTAGTACTTGATCAGGACTCATTGGAACTGCCATTTCAATTTCATGAGAATCCCATTCATGCCAAGCACCTCTATACAACCATACCCAACAATCTTTCATGTATTCTTTTTCAGATTTCATTTCTTCTAAAGCAATAAAAAGTGCATCCAAACAAACCTTATGAGTTCCATGCGGATCTGCTAAATCTCCAGCAGCGTATATTTGATGAGGTTTTACAGCATCTATAACACTTTTCATAATGTCTACATCATCTTTAGAGAGCCTTCCTTTTTTTATAGTTCCTGTTTCATAAAATGGAAGGTTTAGAAAGTGTACATTTTCATCAGGTAAATCAAAGTATCTAGTTGCAGCAAGTGATTCACTTTTACGAATTGATCCTTTTAGCTTTCTAACTGCTAAAGAATCTATAACATGATTCCCTTTTTTATTTTTGATAAATTCAATGATATCGTCTAATTCCTTTGAATCAGAATTTAAACCCTTAGAAACTTCTGCAAACTTAAAAGCCTCTTCATCTGAAACAGCAATATTACCAGATGTTTGATATGCGATGTGAACTTCATGACCTTGCTGCACTAATCGATCAAATGTACCACCCATAGAAATTACATCATCATCTGGATGTGGACTAAAAATAATAACTCTCTTTTTACTTGGAGTTGCTCTTTCTGGTCTATTTGAGTCATCCGCAAAAGGTTTTCCTCCAGGCCAACCTGTAATTGTACTTTGCAATGTATTAAACATTTTAATATTTAAATCATACGCAGTTCCCTCTTCTGTTAACAGTCCAGACATTCCATTATCATTATAATCTTTATCTGTTAATTTTAAGATTGGTTTGCTTAATAGCGCACTTAACCAAGTAACTGCTTTTAATTTTAAAGTATTATCCCATACACAAGATTTTACCAGCCAAGGTGTTTTTACACGCGTTAGTTCAGAGGAAGCTTCTTCATCTAAAATAAATGTTGTGTTGTTGTGTTGTTGTAAATATGTTGCAGGAACCATAGAACTTATTTGTCCTTCTATGGCCTCTTTTATAATAGTATTTTTATTTGCACCCCAAGCTAAAAGCACAATTCTTTTTGCATCTCTTACGGAACCAATTCCCATAGTAATTGCCTTTCTAGGAACATTTTCAATTCCAAAAAATGAAGGTGCAGCATCAACTCTAGTGATGTTGTTTAACGTTATTATTCTTGTGCCAGAATTAAGATGAGATCCAGGTTCATTAAATCCAATATGGCCTGTTCTTCCAATTCCTAAAAGCTGAAAATCTAAGCCTCCAAGGGCTTTAATTTTCATTTCATAATCGATACAATATTGGTATAGGTCATCTATTGATATAGTTCCATCAGGAATATTAATATTTTCGGGTATAATATTTACATGATTAAAAAGATGTTCATGCATAAAATAAAAATAACTTTGAATGTTATTTTTATCCATAGGAAAGTATTCGTCTAAATTAAAAGTAATAACATTTTCGAAGCTTAACCCTTCTTCTTTATGCATTCTAACAAGCTCTTCATATACTCTTATAGGAGATGATCCTGTAGCTAATCCTAAAATGCAATGTTTATTTTCTTGCTGCTTTTCTTTAATTAAACTAGCAATCTCTTGAGCAACTAAAATAGAGGCTTCAATTGATGATTTGTATGTTACATTATGAATTTTCTCAAATCGTGTATCTTCAAATTTACCTACAGGCTGGTATGAAGTTTTTTTCTGATGAAGCATATATTTTTTTATTTTAAATAGTTTCGATATTCAAAATAAAAGTAGGTTAGTTTAATCCTTTGTCTAAATTTATTCGACAAAAAACAGAAAATTGCATACAAAAAACAACCGAAAATGTATAAAACATTTTCGGTTGAATTAATTAATCAAATATTCAAAATAATCACATATTCTTTAAAAATTTGGTAATCCTGTGTCCCACCATAATCTTGTACCTCCGTTGTCTGGACCTCCAAGCTTTGAAATAGCACCTTCAACGCCAGCTGCGTTTGTAGATTTTTCACTATCTACAAAAGGAATTCTTCTGATCTGAACATCTGTATCAATCGTACCTCCACTTTGGTTACTTCCTACAGGGAAAATTTTAGGATATCCTGTTCTTCTAAATTCACTCCAAGCTTCTTGTCCTTCTGGAAACATTGCAATCCACTTCTGAGTAATAATTTTTTCTAATTTAGTTTCATTATCAGCAGCATTGTCCCAAGCTACAGTTGCACTACTTAAAGCAGCGATATCATTATCAGAGTTTACAGGATCTACATAATCTGCAGGAGTAGAAGTGTTGTCTGCAATATAATCAGCAGCTCCACTTGCACCATTCTGGTTAAAAGACATCATAATTCCTGTTTCATAATTTCCTTGAGCATCACCTGCACCAGACCAACCTCTTAAAGCAGCTTCTGATCTTAAGAAATATACCTCAGCAGTAGTCATTAATTGAACTTTTGGAGTTTTAACATTTGCGTTAAATCCTGAAAATCCAACATAGGCTGCTTTTTGAGCCAATTCATCTGCATAACTTCCCTCTAACTTTAATCCATTACGGATTCCTTTGTACTCTCCTGGATAAGCTTCAGACTCTGTAAAGTAAGAACTAATTCTTGCATCACCGTATCCTGATAAAATAGACTCCATAGAAGCATTCATACGAATGTCTCCCCAAGAATTATCAATAACAGATAATGGGTGATCTAATGCACTATTCACATTAAATCCATCGTCATTTGCCATCATAACTCCTTGAGCTTGAGCTAAGGCTTTTTCACCTTCTGCTTTTGCTTTTGCAGGATCTATTTTAGAAATTCTTATTGCTAAACGTAAACGTAGAGAATTTGCCATTCGTACCCATTTCGTATAATCTCCACCATAAGACAAATCGAAAGCACCAAATCTTTGGCTATCAAGATTTGCTGATAAAGCAGCAACAGCTGTGTCTAAATCTGCAAAGAATGCATTGTAAGCTTCTTGCTGAGAGTCATAAACTCCTGCATTGTCTAAATCTGCATAATTAGTGTATACAATTGGTCCAAAGACATCTGCAACTCTATGCATTGCTGATACTTTTAAGATTAAAGCAACTGCATTTAATGTTGGGAATTCATCTCCTGTTAAATCAGTAATTGACTTCACATTGTTCATTACATTAGAATAAGGTACAGACCAAATAAATCCGTTCCAACCACTAACTAATGCATAAGTAGTATTGTTAGCCCCTGCACCAAAAGGTCTTGGGTTTGTCATGTAACCAGAATATACATCAGCATTTAAGTTCTGCTGTAACTGGTAAGACCAAGCTGGGAAATACTGGTAAATACTTTCAAAAATTGGTTTATACTTAGAACCAACTTGTTGAAAATCTACCTCTAGTTGTTCATCTGAGATATTCTTATCGTTTACATTGTACTGTTCTAAATCACTACTACATGAGAAGCCCATTAATCCTATGGCTATCATACATGTAAATAATATTTTTTTATTTTTCATTGTGTCTATTTTAGAATGTTAAATTAATATTTAAACCTAAACTTCTTGTTGAAGGTAAACCTAGTACATCAACTCCTTGAAGTGCATTTCCTGTACTTAACGATACGTTTGGATCGTGGGGTGCATCTTTGTAAAAGAAAAATAAATTGTTTCCTACTAGAGATGCTTTTATGTTTTTAAAGAAAGAGTTATCATTTAGATTAAACGTATAACCTACTGCTAATTCTGCTAACCTTACATTGGTTGCGCTGTATACATACTCTCCAGTAAAACCATTTCTACCTCCTACTTTACCATAGTATTCTTGAGCTGTAAGCGTAGATGCATTTCCTGCTAAATCTACAACACTAACGTTTCCATTTGCTGTTTCTCTTGCTGAGTTATTACTAAACCCTTCTACAATAGCTTCGGTCATACTTACTGTTTCCCCTCCAAATTTTCCGTCTACCATCAAATTTAGTGAAAAATTCTTGTATTTGAAAGAGTTACTCCATCCTAATGTGAAATCTGGATTTGCATTTCCTACTTTTGTAAGACCATCTATAAGATTTTCATCATCCTGTATTACGGCATCACCATCAACTATAGGAGTTCCATTAGCATCTCTTTTTACAACTTGTGCGTAGATGTCTCCAAAAGAACCACCTTCAACTAAATAAGAACCAAATGTATTTACTCCCTTTGGAGAAACTACGAAATATTCTGGAGTCGCTATAGGTAAATCCTCACCTGAAATTGATACAATTTCGTTTTTGTTGGTAGCAAAATTAACATTTGTTCTCCATTCGAAATCATCATTTTGAACAGGAATCGCAAACGCTGTAACTTCAACACCACTATTTACAATATCACCAGCATTTAAGCCTGCAACACCACCCGCAATAGTAGCATCCGAAGTTGGTACTGAAAAATACTGATTGATTGTACTTGTTCTGTAGTATCCAATATCAAATCCATATCTGTTGTTGTTAAACTTCCATTCTGTACCAATTTCAAAAGAACGTTGTCTTTCTGGCTTTGGAGTTGTTCCAGGGAATGGTCTAATAGCACTTCCTGTACTTATGCCTTGACCAAATATAATTGCTCTGTTTGGACTTATTTGATCTGGTCCAAATCCATTACCAACTTCAGCATATGATGCTCTTACTTTAGCAAAAGATACTTTTTCGCCCAAGTCAAACAATTCGTTTAAAACACCTGTTACACCAATAGATGGGTAAAAGAAAGAGTTATTAGGTTCTGGAATTGTAGAAGTCCAGTCGTTTCTTGCAGTTACATCTACAAATATTTTATCTGAAAAACCAAAGGTTGCACTCATAAATATTGAGTTTCCTCTTGACTCTAAAGATTGTTGAGAGAAACTTGCTTGTGGACTTGCATTAAAGTTTTGTAAAGCAAATACATTTGCATACAGTAAACCTCCATTGGTTCCAGAATCAGCTACAAACGTTTCAGCTGTGCTTCTTGTTGTACTTGTTCCAACAATAGCATTTAAGTTTACTTTATCAGATAAATCTTTATTTACCGTTGCTATAAAATCTGCATAGTATTGTGTATAATCGAACTGATTAACCATATATCTACCATTTGCAGGAGCTAATGTAAGTTCAGTAGTTGCATGAATTTTTCTTTCATAGTCTAACTGAGATCTATCATAAGTTCCACGAGTTTGAAGCGTTAACCAGTCATTAACTTGGTAGCTTAAGTTTAAAGATGCTACAAGTTTACTGTTTTTGTCTTGAGACTCATTTCTATTTAAAATCCAATACGGATTCTGTTCAATATCAGAAGTTCCTCTAAACCATCTTTGAGACATGATGTTTCTATTCGCATCTAATTCTTCAAAATTTTGATAATCAGATAAGCTTTCAGTATCAGACTCAAAACCATACACCCCAACTAATGGATTAAAATACAATCCAGAAATTGGTCTGTTTTTAATACTTTGTGTAGATCCCATTACACTAGCATTTAATTTTAATTTATCATTTAATAGTTTAGCTGTTTCTCTAATACTAAATGTATGTTGCTTTAATGTATTTGTAGGTATAATTCCATCAGAATTCGTGTTAGCATATGAAAAATAAGTTTGAGCTCTTTCATTACCTCCAGAAACTGTTATAGAGTTTATGTTTGTAACTCCACTGCTAAAAAAACTATCTACATTATCTTCTGCTTTGTCATTAAAATCCATGTAATAAGCAGCAGTATCAACAGTTAAATTAGTATTAAAGTTTACTTTAAAAGCACCATTTTTACCTTTTTTGGTGGTAATAAGTATAACACCATTTAAACCTGCACTACCATATAGAGCAGATGCAGAAGCTCCTTTTAATACAGATAAGGCTTTCAATATCATCTGGGTTTATTAAAGATAAAGCATCTCCTCCATCTTTATTTCCTCCATTTACATCTCCAAACGTATCTCCTGGTTGAGAAGAACTAGGGTTTTGTAATGGAATACCATCTACTACATATAATGGCTGGTTGTTTCCAATAGAAGAATTACCTCTTAAAACAACTTTTACAGATCCACCTGTTCCAGATGAACTTCTAGTAACGTTTAATCCAGCAACTTTACCAGATAAACTATTCATAGGGTTTGTTTGTTTTACAGTATTAAGTTCTGCTGCATTAATATCTTGTGCAGCATACGTTAATGACTTCCTTGTTTTTTTAATACCAAGGGCAGTAACCACAATTTCATCTAGTTGATCTGAATCTTCATCCAATACAACATCGATTGTATTAGTAGTTCCAACTGTTACTTGTTTTGTTTTCATTCCTATAAATGAAAAACTTAAAATGTCTCCTTCAGAAGCTTTAATAGTATACTTACCATCAAAGTCTGTTTCTGCTCCTCTTGTTGTACCTTGTACAACAATGCTTACTCCTGGAAGTGACGAACCGTCTGATTTAGAGGTTACCGTTCCAGAAATACTTTTTTCTTGTGCTTGAACGTTTATTGTAAAAATAATACAAAAAACAGCAATTAGTATTGTGTAAATTTTTTTCATGTAAATGAATTAAGTTAAAATATTGTTCCGTGAAAGTAGTTTGGTATTGATAAATAAAAAAAATTTAATATATAAACAACGTCAAAGTAACAATGAATGACGTTTTTTTAGCTATTTGTTGTTTTTAATCAAAGAGTGCATTTTTTAATGTATTATATTTACAGCTTCAGGCACTTATTATATTCCTTATTTGTTGAAAAATTCGTTTAAAAACACTCATTATAAAATACCCTTAAAGTATCATTTGATATTTTGGATTAGTTATTTTCTCCTTAATGTTGTTCGATGGGGAAGCTACTATGAAGATTACTGGTATTCATTTAAGTCGAACCTCGTTACAGTAACTTTGGGAATGTTACTTTCCTATTTTCATGTGTATTTTTTGTTACCCAAGTTTCTTTTTAAAAGAAAAACTGCATCTTATATTTTAGGCTTTATAATCGCTTTAATTGTGTTTTATGTTGTTCGTACAGAATTAATTTTTTTATTTATCAATGAAAATGTTTGGCCAGAATCTCAAACTCCCCAGAAAGCCTATGCCTTTAATCATATTTTGGTGGTTTGTTTAATAGGGATTTATGATATTGGACTAGTTACAACGATTAAGTTAGCTGTAGACTGGGTCTTTGACAAAAAGCGAATTGAAACCTTACAGGAGAATCAATTAAAAACAGAACTTCAATTTTTAAAAGCTCAAATTCAACCGCATTTCTTTTTTAACACGCTAAATAATTTGTATGCTTTAACGCTAGAAAAGTCTAAACAAGCACCAGACGTGGTATTAAAGCTTTCGGAAATAATGGAATATATTTTATATGATGCTAAAGAATCTAAAATAAGACTTATAACGGAGATAAATTATATTCAAAATTATATAGACTTAGAAAGGTTGCGGTTTGGAGAAAAAGTAAGTGTCAAAATAAATATGACGGGAAATATTGAAGATAAAAGTGTTCCTCCGTTATTGTTTTTACCTTTTATTGAAAATTGTTTTAAACACGGTACAAAAGACAATAACAAGCTAAATGTTTTCATTGATTTTGAAGTTACAGATTCTAATGTATTAAAATTTTCAGTGATAAATAATTATAATTTATTTTCTCAAAATGAAAAAAATCACGGAATTGGAAATCAAAATGTTTCAAGAAGATTAGAGTTATTGTACAAGAATAACTTTACTTTAAACACCAAAACAGAAAAACAAAATTATCTAGTAGAATTATCAATACAGTTATAAATTAGTATCTTTATCCTATGAAAATAAAATGCGTTATAATTGATGACGAACCTTTAGCTATAAAGGTCATTGAAAATCATTTAAAAGAATTTCAAAACTTCGAAGTTATTAGTGTGTTTAACAATCCTTTAGAAGCTTTAGGTGTCTTGGAAAACGGAGAAATTAACGCTCTTTTTCTAGATATAAATATGCCTAAAATGAACGGCTTGGATTTTGCAAAAACGCTAAATTCTAAAACGAATATTATCATAACAACTGCTTATAGAGAATATGCTGTAGAAAGTTATGATTTAAATGTTTTGGATTATTTAGTGAAACCAATACCTTTTAATAGGTTTCTAAAAACAATAAATAAAATAACACAGCAAGTATACCGACAAAAAGGAATTCAAAAAGAAGAGGTGAATAATAGTGACTCTTTCATTTTTCTTAAGGTCGATAAAAAATTGATTAAGATTAAGTTTGAAGATATATTATACATAGAAAGTTTAAAAGATTATATCAAAGTATTTACAACATTCGAAAACTATCTTGTTCATAAATCTCTAACAAGTATCACAGAAGAACTTCCAGGAAATAATTTTATACGAATTCATAGATCCTATACCCTTGCCATAGATAAAGTAAAAAGTGTTGAAGGTAATTTAGTAGAAATTGGAGCATCAAGAATTCCTATTGGAAGAAAATACATACAGCATGCAAAGCGTATTATATTGAATACTGATTAACATCGCTCAAAATAATCTGATACCTTCACATGGAGTGTGGATGTTTAAAACATTCTAGGTTCCCTTTTTAAGGTTTAATCCTGTTTTAAAAATAGTCAAAATTTTGATTAGCATAATTCCTTAATTTATAACAAGTACTGTGCTTTTTATCAGGGGATTTTTCTTGATTGAGTCCCTTTAATATTGCTTTAGAAAAATCATATAAGAACTTTATGAGCCCACTCTGTTACTTATTGACAAAAACGTATTCTCCTATAAATAAATCTGTTTGACCTTAAAAGTATGTCATTGGTAGATTTTTTTTTCATTATGAACTTCTTATTACATTCTTTACAGATAGCTTAAACACTTACTATAAAACATACAAATACAACAATATTTATGTCTAATATTAGTCAATCAAACTCTCAAAAAAACAACACATTAATTCCAATAATTATTATTGCTGGACTTTTTTTTATTTTCGGATTTGTTACTTGGATCAATGGAGCGTTAATTCCATTTATGAAAACCATAAACGAGTTAACAGATGCACAATCTTATCTAGTAGCATCTGCATCCTACATCTCTTTTGTGGTTATGGCGTTGCCAGCTTCGTACATTATCAATAAAATTGGGTACAAAAAAGGAATGTCTTTAGGGTTGATTATAATGGCATTTGGTGCTTTATTATTTATCCCTGCAGCAAATGCAAGAACGTATTGGATGTTTTTAACTGCTATCTTTATTCAAGGCATCGGAATGACCTTATTACAAACAGCATCTAATCCTTACATAACAATTTTAGGACCTATGGAAAGTGCTGCAAAGCGAATTGCTATTATGGGAATTGCCAATAAAGTTGCTGGTGGTTTAGGGTCTTTAATATTTGGGGCTATTTTATTATCAGGTATAGATGATATTAAAGAAAAATTAAATGTTGTTGGTGATGAAGAAAAGGCCAGCTTGTTAAACACCATGGCAGACAGTGTTATTACACCTTATATTGTAATGGCTATTGTTTTATTTATATTAGGAATATTAATAAGAAAAGCTCCTTTACCTAATGTGGAGGCAGCACCTATAGATGATGTTAAATCTGGTGAAAAAGCAAAAACGAGTATTTTTCAGTTTCCTCATTTGTGGTTAGGTGTTTTGGCCTTGTTTTTATATGTTGGAGTAGAGGTTGTGGCTGGAGATACAATAATCGCTTATGGAATTTCTTTAAACATCCCTGTTGAAGACGCTAAGTTTTTTACTCTTTTTACATTAATGGCAATGGTTGTAACTTATGCATTGGGTGTGTTTTTAATACCCAAATACATTACTCAATCTTTCGCTTTAAAAGCAAGTGCTATTCTAGGAATCATACTTTCTTTTTGTATTGTCTTTACTACTGGGTTTACCTCTGTACTTTTTGTAGCTTCATTAGGTATTGCAAATGCACTAGTTTGGCCAGCAATTTGGCCTTTAGCATTAACAGGTTTAGGTAAATTTACTAAAACCGCCTCAGCTTTATTGATTATGGCTATTTCTGGAGGTGCAATTATTCCTCCTTTATATGGTGCTTTGGTCGATAATAAAAAGGAAGAGTTAATTGTTGCTGGTGTAAATGAGGTTAGTGCATTATCAGAAGCAGCCTCTTTTGGTTATTGGATTTTGTTGCCTTGCTACTTAATAATTCTTTATTACGCTTTTTGGGGCCATAAATTAGGGTTAAAGAAATCCTAGTTTTTATAAAAATAGATACCAATTATATAAATAATACCTTAGGTTCTGATGTCAAAAAGAATTGAGTCTGTAGATATCTTAAGAGGATTCACCATTGCTGCAATGATTTTGGTGAATACACCAGGAACTTGGAGTCATATTTATGCTCCTTTACAGCATGCAAAATGGCATGGTCTAACCCCAACAGATTTAATATTTCCTTTCTTTTTATTTATTGTCGGAATCTCCATCTATTTTGCCTATAAGAATAAATCGAACCATATAGGTACCTATAAAAAAATTGCGATTAGAAGTCTAAAATTAATTGGTCTTGGGGTATTTTTAAATATATTCTTACCCTATTTTCCATTTTTTAAAGAGTTGGAGACACTCCGTTTTCCGGGAGTTTTGCAAAGAATTGGTATTGTGTTTTTTATTTCATCAATTCTTTACATTAATTTTAATTGGAAAATCATCTTAGGAATTGGTGTTGTCATTTTAACGGGTTATTGGCTGTTTTTAGGTTTTTTTCCATTTTCAGACGGAACTTTACCAACTTTTGATAGAGCACCCAATAATTGGGCAAACTACATAGATAAAACACTTTTAGGAAAACATATGTGGCAATTAGATTACGACCCTGAAGGGATACTAAGTACGCTACCATCAATTGCTACTTGTATTTCAGGAATTTTAATTGGTAAACTTTTAGACAATCTTAAGGAGATAAAGTATTTGTTTTTTACAGCTTTTAGTTTGCTAGTTCTTGGTTATGTTTTGAATATCTGGTTCCCAATAAACAAAGCTATTTGGAGTAGTAGTTTTGTTCTAACCACAAGCGGATGGGGAACTCTAATTTTAGCAATCATTTATTATTTAAGAGATGTACAACAACTTACCTTTGGGAATATTTTTAAATATGTAGGCATGAATGCCATTACGATTTACTTTTTATCAAGTTTCATTTCTACAACCATGTACTTAACAAAAATAGGAGAAAATAATTTGCATAGTTATTTATACAATACCTTTTTTGTACACTCCTTTTTTTCTGATAACTTTTCTTCTTTTTTATATGCTTTAACAGTTGTTTTATTTTATGTAAGCTTGGGCTTTTTAATGTACAAGAAGAAGATTTTTATTAAGGTTTAATAAACCCTATCTGTAGTAGAATAAATCTTTATAAAGGATGGCATATTTACTACTTTTAAAAGTAAATCTCTTGGGCCAACCGAAACGTATTTGCATGCGCGTCTATAATAACATTAATATCTTTAGAATAGCCGCCACCCATAGAACACATCACAGGAATTTTTAAATTAAAACAAGTTTGCAGTACAAAACGGTCTCGCTCTTTACAGCCGTTAATCGTTAAAGCAAGTTTTCCTAATGTATCGGTTTCAATAACATCTACACCACATAAATAATAGATAAAATCTGGTTTTTCTTGTTGAATGAGTTCTGGAAGGGTTTCTTTTAATATGGACAAATAGGCCTCATCTTTGGTACCATTTTCTAATGCGATGTCTAAATCTGATTTTTCTTTAATAAAAGGATAATTGCTTTTTCCGTGCATCGAAAAAGTAAATACAGATGCATCGTTTTTAAAAATCTCTGCAGTCCCATTTCCTTGATGAACATCTAAATCTATAATGAGAACTTTATGTATGAATCCTTTTTGCTGAAGATATTTTGCACCAATTGCTTGATCATTTAACATACAAAAAGCTTCTCCACGATTTGAAAATGCATGGTGGGTTCCTCCTGCAATATTCATTGCAATTCCGTTTTTTAATGCATACTCAGAAGCTTTCATTGTTCCATCAGCAATTATCATTTCACGTTCAATTAAAACTTCAGAAAGCGGAAATCCAATTTTTCTTGCTGCTTTTTGATTGAGCGTAATATTTAATAAATCGTAGAAATACTCAGCATCATGAACTGTAAAAAAGTGCTTATTATTAGGTTTTTCAGGCTCAAAAAAGTTAGCTGCATCACAGGTCCCTTCAAGCACTAACTGCTGAGGTAACAAATTATATTTTTCCATGGGAAAACGATGTCCTTCTGGCAACTCATGTGCAAATATAGGATGGTATGCTATTTTTAGCATTAACTAACTTCTTGTCCGTTTTTAACTTCTTTTTCAGGTTCCACAAAGGCAAGTTTTCCATCCGGAGTATCCGTCATTAAAATCATTCCTTGGCTTTCTACACCTCTAATTTTTCTGGGCGCTAAATTGACCAAAACAGATACTTGTTGCCCGATAATTTCCTCTGGAGAAAAGCTCTCTGCGATTCCAGAAACGATAGTTCTAACATCAATACCAACATCTACCTTTAATTTTAAAAGCTTCTTAGTTTTTGCTACTTTTTCAGCTTCTAAAATAGTACCAATTCTAATGTCTAATTTTGTAAAATCATCAAACTCTATGGTTTCTTTTTGGGGTGCTACCACTTTATTTTCTTGCTCATTTGCAATTTTTGTAGCTTGCAATTTTTCAACTTGAGCTTCAATAGTTTTGTCTTCAATTTTTGAGAATAATAGCTCAGCTTTATTTATTTGATGTTTTGCTTTTATTATAACATTTTGTTCTGTTATATTTTCCCACGAAAGTGTTTCATCAATATTTAAAATACCTTTTAATGTATCTGAAGTAAATGGTAAAAACGGTTTTGACAAAACTGCTAATGCTGCAGATATTTGCAAAGCAACATACATAATTGTTTGCACACGTTCTTCATCTAATTTTATAACTTTCCAAGGTTCTTCGTCTGCTAAATATTTGTTCCCAAGTCTTGCTAAACCCATTAATTCTTGGCTTGCCTCTCTAAAACGGTACCTTTCAATGGATTTTCCGATAACATTAGGAAACTCTTTTACAGCCGCTAAAACATCTTCGTCTACTTCAGAAAAGGTAGCAGGTACAGGTACAATTCCTTTGTAATATTTGTTTGTTAAAACAACGACACGATTAATGAAGTTACCAAAAATAGCGACCAATTCGTTGTTGTTTTTTGCCTGAAAATCTTTCCAAGTAAAATCATTGTCTTTACTCTCTGGGGCATTAGCCGTTAATGTATATCGCAACACATCTTGCTGATTCGGAAATTCTTCTAAATACTCATGCAACCAAACAGCCCAGTTTTTAGACGTAGATAATTTATTTCCCTCCAAATTTAGAAATTCATTTGCTGGGACATTGTCTGGTAAAATATAATCTCCATGAGCTTTTAACATCGATGGAAAAATAATACAATGAAAAACAATATTATCTTTTCCTATAAAATGAACCAACTTTGTGTCGTCTTTTTTCCAATAATCTTCCCAATTTTTCCCTTCTCTAGCCGCCCATTCTTTGGTGGAAGAAATATATCCAATGGGTGCATCAAACCAAACATACAAAACTTTTCCTTCCGCATCTTTTAGCGGAACCGGAATTCCCCAATCTAAATCTCTGGTCACTGCTCTGGGTCTTAAACCGTCATCGATCCAGCTTTTTACCTGTCCATACACATTGGGTTTCCAATCTTTTTTATGCCCTTCTAAAATCCACTCTCGTAAGAAATCTTCGTGTTTATCTAGAGGTAAAAACCAATGTTTTGTTTCTTTTACTGTTGGTATATTCCCTGTAATTGCAGATTTAGGATTGATTAAATCAGTTCCATTATGAGAAGTCCCACACTGCTCACATTGATCTCCATAACTTTCTTCAAAGCCACATTTAGGGCAGGTTCCCACTACAAAGCGATCTGCTAAAAATTGATCGGCTTCTGCATCATACAATTGTGCCGAAACTTCTTCAATAAATTCACCCTCTTGGTACATTTTTGTAAAAAACTCTGTGGCAGTTTCATGATGAATTTTAGAGGAAGTTCTCGAGTAATTATCAAAGGAAATTCCAAAATCTACAAAAGACTTTTTAATGATTCCATGATATTTATCAATAATATCTTGTGGAGATACCCCTTCTTTCTTCGCTCTCATTGGTATGGCAACTCCATGCTCATCAGAACCACAAATGTAAGCAACGTCTTTACCATTTAAACGCAAATAACGTGCATATATATCTGCGGGAACATAAACACCTGCAAGATGACCTATATGAATGGGTCCGTTTGTGTATGGCAGTGCAGCTGTAATTGTATATCTTTTTGGAGTACTCATGCTATTATTTTGAATTGTATGCTCTAATTTTTGAAGTGCAAAAGTACAAAAAACCAATTTTTAAAACCGACAGAAAATAGATACATTTACGGGTGTAATACTTTTAAACTCTTACTCACTTAAAAATTGGTTTATTTTGAAGATAAAAACAATATGCACTATCGTTTTATTGATGATTTTTTCGTCAATATTTTCACAACAAAAATTAATAACTCCACCATATTTGCAAAAAGGAGATTCTATAGTAATACTAGCTCCGGCAGGTATTTTAAGACCATCAAGAAAAGAGGTTGTTTTAAAATCAAAAAAAATGTTAGAAAGTTGGGGTTTAAATGTTGTTCTAAGTAATAATATATTCAATCAAAATAATCATTTTTCAGGTACTGATATCGAGCGTTGTCAAGATTTTCAAGATGCATTAGATGATCCAAGTGTCAAAGCAATTTGGTCTGCAAGAGGGGGGTATGGTTCTGTAAGAATTTTAGATAAACTTAGTTTTGCTAAATTTAAAAAGCAACCAAAATGGATTATAGGTTATTCTGACATCACCGTATTTCACAATCACATCCATACCTTAGGTTTTGAAACAATTCACGGAATAATGCCAACTAGTTTAGAAAAAAAACCAGAACAAATTATTGAATCAATTTCAAGTTTTAAGAAATCTATTTTTGGTGAAGCGTTGAGCTATACAATTCCTTCATCAAAATACAATCGAATACATGCTCTAAAGGTAATTGAAGGTCAAGTTATTGGTGGAAATATTGCTATACTAGCCTCCATGTTAGGGTCTAATAGTCAGCTAGAAACAGAAGGAAAAATTTTATTTATTGAAGAAATTGGCGAATACAAATATTCTATAGATAGAATGTTACAAAGTTTAAAACGCGCAGGTTATTTTAGAAACGTACATGCTGTTATTGTTGGTAATATGTCATCAATAAAGAAAAATTCTACAAAATGGGGAAGTTCTATTGAGCAACTTATTTTAGATGTTATTCCAGAAAATATACCTGTTTTATTTGATTTTCCTGCGGGACATGAAGCAGATAATAGAGCGTTAATTTTTGGAAGAAAAATTCAATTGATTTCAAATGAAAATAATTTTACAGTCGTATTTAAAGATTAATTCTTTTTAAATTTAGTAGAATTGATATACTATTTAATGAATGCATATTATTCATATAAATTAATCTATAAATTGTAATTTGCTATCTTGATAAAAATTATATTTATATGGAATTCATCAATAAGTTTATAGCAGATTTTTCTTCATTTGTTTGGGGACCACCTTTGGTGTTTTTACTTATAGGAGGAGGATTATACCTTTTAATTTTATCCAAATTTTTACCTTTTCGTTATTTAGGACATGCTATTCAAGTGTTACGAGGAAAATATGATAATCCAAATGATATTGGTCAAATCACCCATTTTCAAGCGCTAACAACAGCATTGTCGTCTACCATTGGAATGGGAAATATTGCAGGAGTTGCTGTCGCTATTTCCATTGGTGGACCAGGAGCAATGTTTTGGATGTGGATTAGCGCTATTGTTGGTATGTCTACTAAGTTTTTTACTTCAACTTTAGCAATTATGTTCAGAGGAAAAGACAGTGCCGGAGTATTACAAGGAGGTCCAATGTATTTTATTGTGGAAGGTTTAGGAAAATCTTGGAAACCCTTGGCCGTTATGTTTAGTGTTTTTGGAATGTTAGGTGCGCTTCCTGTAGTAAATGTTAATCAATTAACACAGGCCATTAATGATATTATTTTAGTTCCAAATGGAGTAGAAGTGAACTTTACTTCTAATATGATAATTGCTATTATTTTAGTTGTTTTAACTTCGGTAATAATGTTTGGAGGCCTAAAACGTATAAGTAGTACAGCGGCTAAATTAGTGCCAAGTATGGTGTTACTTTACTTTTTTTTAGTAATGATTATTCTTATTTCCAATTATGAAGTAGTTCCTAAATATTTATTAATGATGTTTACAGACGCTTTTGCTGCAGAAAATTTTAAAGGTGACCCGATGTTTGGAGGTATTCTTGGAGCATTAATAATGCATGGAATACGAAGAGGAGCATTTTCTAATGAAGCGGGTATTGGAACAGCAGCTTTAGCACATGGAGCTGCAAAAACAGACGAACCCGTTAGAGAAGGTTTGGTTGCTATGTTAGGCCCTGCAATAGATACACTTTTAGTTTGTACGCTAACAGCTTTGGCAATTTTAGTTACAGGAGTTTGGGAAACAACAGCAAATAATGGAGTTAGTTTAACCGCCTCAGCATTTGGAGAAACAATGCCAGGAATCGGGCCATATTTACTAATGATTTGCGTATTTATTTTTAGTATTTCTTCTCTTTTTTCTTACTCCTATTATGGAACAAAATGCTTGTCTTTTTTAATTGGAGATGATAAAAAGCACTACTATAATTATGTGTATATATTCAGTATTATTTTAGCTGCAACAACTCCGTTTAGCATGATGCTAAACTTAATTGACGGTGTTTTTGCTTTAATGGCAATTCCAACTATGGTTTCTACATTTATTTTAGCCCCTAAAGTGATAAAAGAAATTAAGAGCTATACCCAAAAGCTAAAAGAAGCTAAATAATTTATGGCAGAGCATAATGAACTTGGTAAAAAAGGAGAACAACTAGCAATTGATTTTTTAATTGAAAAGGAGTACAAAATTCATGAAAAAAACTATCGTTATTTAAAAGCTGAAGTAGATATAATTGCGCAAAAAGAAAATATTTTAGCTTGTATAGAAGTTAAAACACGTTCATCAGACTATTTTGGAAATCCTCAAGATTTTGTAAATCCAAAAAAAATAAAATTATTACTCTCTGCCATCGATCATTATATAACAGAAAGAGATTTAGATGTTGAAGTTCGTTTTGATATTATTGCCATCATTAAACAACAAAATACCTATAAAATTGAGCATTTAAAAGATGCTTTCCTACATTTTTAAGCCTTGTCTAAAAACGAAAAAAGAATATTAAGTAAAAAAGCCAATATTATTATTTATCAAAAAATCCCATGACATCTTTTATTGTGTCTGGTTTAGCAATTATTTTTTTATCAGCATCTAAAACTAAATAAGTAGGTGTAGAATAAACTTGATAAGTTCTTGCTGTTTTATTTTCCCATTTCCCAAGACCTAAAACATGATGCCAACCACTTAATCTGTGTATATAATTATCCCAAGCGTAATTGTCTTTTTCCATTCCAAAGGCAATTACTTTTGTACTGGTTTTATTTTTCATAAAAGTATGTAATTGTGGAATTTCTCTAAGACAGTGAGAACAACCGGTACTCCAAAAAGCTAAAACATAGTATTTAGCCCCTTTTAAAGTAGCTAAACTATATTCACTTTCATCCTCTTTCCATGAAAAATCTGGAGCTATTCTTCCAATTTCTACAGCTAACTTCCCTAAGATTTCTGTTGTAAATTTCTCACTTTGTAGACCTTCAGGAAGTTTCTTATAATAATTATCAAAAATATAATCGACTATTTCTATATTTTTTGAAGCTTCAAATTGAGTAATTAGAAATTCTGAAATATCTTTTTTAAATTCTAGATTCTGAATTTTGGTCATCACTTTTGCAATAGATTCTTTATAGATTTTTTGTTGTAAAGCAGCTTTTTTTGAATAATTTAAGTCAAAAATATAATTCGTAATTCTGTCTACTAAAAAAGAAGAATTATATAAAACTTCATCAGAAAAGTCCATATTATCAAAAAAACCAACTTTAAAACTAGATAAATAATTCTGCATAGACATAATTATTTCAGGTGAATTCTTTCTTAAAGTTGCTTTTATAAAATGGTTTACCATCATGTTTTTAGACTTCTCCAAATACCTACTCTGAACATCATTTACCTTTTCTAATATTCTTTTGTATGTTTTTGAAACGCTGTCATTTGGATTTCTTAGAGCAACCATTTGAATTGAATCTAATTTTTGTTGCTTGGTATTTATAGCTTGTAAATAGCCTTTGTACAATTTATTTTCTTCAGACTTTAAAAAAGAAACAGACTGCTCTGGGTATTCTGGATTAAAGGTAAAAGAGATATCTTCATTGTTAAATAAAAAATCTATAAATCCAGCACCTTTAAGGGCATATGTAGCTCTATAGGACCCTTTTTGTGATTTTTCTGGAAGTTCAAACTCGAAATTAGCAATTAATTTTTTTACACCGTCAACAAAAACCGTGTCTTTTTTGACATTCATGTTGTCTATGTAAATTTGTTTTGCTCCTTCAATCTTATATAAAATAACCCAGTTATTTTCATGGCTAGTTGTCATTGTACCTTTAATGGAGTATTGTGCCTGCGAAAGTGAAGCTATCATTAGAAATAATAGAAATAAATTTTTCTTCATTTTGTTTTTTATTATTCTTTTCAAGAAGTTTATCAAAAATACTATTTCTAGCCCAAAATTTATATATTGGTCTACAAATTTAATAATATGAGTTTTTCGAATAAAATAGTTTGGATTACCGGTGCATCATCCGGAATAGGAAAGGCTCTTGCTATTGAGTTATCTCATCAGAATGCAAAAATTATTTTATCATCTAGAAAAAAAGAGGATTTAGAATTAGTAAAAAAAGCGTGTAAAAATCTTGATGATGTAAAAATAATTACGCTAGATTTAGAAGATTACTCAAATTTTCAAAATGTAGCAGATAAAGCTATTTCTGCTTTTGGAAGAATTGATATTCTTATAAATAACGGAGGAATCAGTCAACGTTCATTAGCAAAGGACACACAAATTACAGTAGATAAAAGATTAATGGATATTAATTATTTAGGAACCATTGGATTATCTAAAGCTATTTTGCCGCACTTTATAAATAATAAAAACGGCCAGTTTGTAGTAACTACAAGTATTGTTGGTAAAATTGGTACTCCTTTAAGGTCGTCCTATGCAGCAAGTAAACATGCCTTACACGGCTTCTTTGATAGTTTCCGAGCAGAGAACCACCAACATAATATTTCAGTTACTTTAGTTTGCCCTGGATTTGTAAATACAAATGTTTCCAAAAATGCACTCACTGGTGATGGTTCTCCTCAAGAGAAGATGGATACAGCTACAGCAAATGGAATTCAACCAGAACGATTTGCAAAGCTCATGGCCAAAGCAATTAGAAAGAGAAAAGAAGAGGTGTATATAGCTGGAGCTAAAGAAAAATTAGGCGTTTATACAAAACGATATTTTCCAAAATTACTATCCGTTATGATTCGTAAATTAAGTGTTACTTAATTTTCAAAATAGTTTAAGTTTTCAAAATAATTTAAGATTGCTTCTTTTATTAACACAGATTGTTCTCCAGGTTTTAAACTCGGAAGCTCAGTAAGTATTTTATAATGTGGCCATCCATCATCATCAAAATAATTAAATTCGTAATATCCATACGGTTCTAATAACTTGCAAATTGCTATATGCATTAGATTTACCTTTTCATCTTTTTTAAATTCTCTATGACCTTGACCAAGTTCCTGAACACCTACCAAATAAATAACACCGTCTATATTTAATTCATCTCCATCTGCAAACTGATTTGTTAATTTGCTTAATAGGTATTCCCACTTTTCTTTTAAGTTGTTAATTTTTGACATATGGATCATTTAAAAAATGTAAATATACAAACGACATTTTTAAATTTTAAAAAAAAGAAGTAGGTTTGATCAAATTTAAAAAATGAATATTTTTGATGTTATTATAGCTACTTTATTACTCTTTGGATTTATTAGGGGCTTAATGAAAGGCTTATTTATTGAAGTCGCTTCGCTGGTGGCTCTAATTGTTGGTGTGTACGGATCTATTCATTTTTCTTATATTATTGGTGACTTCTTAAATAAATATGTTTCTTGGAATGAAGAATACATTTCATTATCTGCATTTGCAGGAACATTTATTTTTATTGTAATTATAATTTCATTGCTAGGAAAAGCGCTTACTAAAATAGCAAATATTGTTTCTTTAGGAATTATTAATAAAATATTAGGGGGTGTTTTTGGCGCTCTAAAAATAGGATTAATTCTAAGTATAGTTTTTATCTTTTTCAGTAAGATGAATGACACCATACCTCTAATAAAAAAAGAAACTTTAGAAAGTGCGATTCTTTATAAACCAGTCAAAAATATTGCTCCTTTAATTTTTCCTTCAATAATAAAAGATGACAAAGAGGAAATAACTACACAAATACCATAAAAAATAATTAGATTTTCGTATGTTAGTAGATGCTAATGAAAAATGAAAAATGAGAATAATTATTAAAAGCCTCATTGAGCTTTTTAGGCATATTAATTTTAACATCTTTTATAAAAAAAGATTGTTCTGTTTTAAGAGATAACCACTTTACTTATCGAAATGCAAACAAAGAAGTGTTGGTTATCTTTAAAGGTAACGAATACGTAGAATATCATAATAACAAAGAGCACTATATAAAATCTGAGGTAAAATGGATCTCTGATTGTGAATATCATCTTACAATTAAAGAAACTAATTTACCTAGATTTCCTTTTAAAATTGGAACAAAACTTCGAATAGCTTGTTACTAAAGTAAGAGGGAACAAAATTTATTATGAGTCAACCTTAGGTGGTAAAACCTGGGAAGGAAAATTAACAAAAAAGAAAAAACCAAGATAATTCTTGGTTTTTCTTTTATTAAAGCATGTTTACTTTTCCTGTTTGTAAAGAGTATACACCGATAATTTTTGGTCTTTGTTATAGCATGTTTACTTTTCCTGTTTGTAAAGAATATACTCCACCCACTATTTTAATTTCGCCATTGTTTTCCATTTCTAATAATATTTGACTTTTCTGTCGAATTCTTTCTATTGTTAATCGAACATTATTTTCAACAGTTTTTGCAACAAAATCCTTATTTGAAGAGTCTACAGGGTTCTCAAAACTTAAAGCAGCCTCTTTTACAGCAGGAGTAATATTGTTTAACATGGCTGTTATATTTCCTAACTCTACACCATCACAAGCAGCTTTTACGGCACCACAGCTCTCATGACCAAGTACTAAAACCAGTTTACTTCCTGCAACTTTACAAGAATACTCTAAACTACCTAAAATATCTGTGTTTTCGAAATTACCAGCAACTCTGGCAACAAAAATATCACCAATAGTTTGATCAAAAACTTGTTCAACAGGAACTCTAGAATCGATACAAGATAAAACGACAGCTTTTGGAAATTGACCAGTAATGGTGTCTTTTACCAACGCATTATAATCTGCAGATTCTAAACTGTTATTTGTAAACCTTTTGTTTCCTTCTAATAAATCTGCTAGAACTCCGCTAGGTGTTAAGCCAGATTGCACTTTTTTATTTACTGCTATATTTTTCATGTTTTTTAATTTTTATTATTGTCTTTAATGTTATCCTTCACCCAGTTTGCACACTTTTCAAAGGAGTTAAAGATATGTTCTTTTGGAATAAAATCTGGAATAATATCAATTCTTTCCATCATATATCTTGGCTGATCTAATAAGTTTACAAACAAAACTTCTACATTTTTTGTTTTGAGGTCTTGTAGCATATCTTCCATGGCATACAATCCTGATTGATCCATATACTGCATTCTTCCTAAACGCATAATTACAGTAGATGCGGTATCTGGTATTTGTTGATAAAGCGCCTGAAAATCACTTGTAGAGCCAAAGAACAAGGGACCTTTAATATGTTTGATAAAAACTTCTTCTATTAGATTTTCCGGGAAATCTTTTTCATCAGCCCAAGCTTCTTCTTTTAAAGACTTTACGTCGGAACGCTCTGCGGTTAAATCGCCAATTTTTTTCATAAACATTAACGAAGCTATTATCAATCCTATTCCTACCGCATAGACCAAATTCCAAAAAGTAGAAAGTAGTAAAACAATAATCATAATTAATACTTCAGAGCTTAATTTAATTGGACCAATTTTGATGTCTCTTGGTAAACTAGGGATTGCTTTTAATCCTTTATAATCCATTACACCAATACCAACAGTAATTAAAATACCTGCTAAAACTGCTGCAGGAATTTTAGAGGCAACAGGTCCTAAACCAAGCATTATGATTAACAACATAATACCTGCAATCATTCCAGAGAGCCTGGTTTTACCACCAGCATTAATATTTACTACGGTTCTAATAGTTGCTCCGGCACCAGGAATACCTCCAAACAAAGCAGCAATACTGTTTCCTATTCCTTGACCAATTAGCTCTTTATTAGGTTTGTGTTTTGTTTTGGTCATGTTGTCGGCAACAACACTTGTTAGAAGTGAATCGATTGCCCCTAAAAGAGCTAATGTTAGGGCTGTAAAAATATACGGAATAATACTACTTAGTGAAAACCCTGAAAAGATCTCCCATTTTATGGATGGAATTCCACTAGGAATTTCTTGAATAGCTCTATAATCTAGTCCAAAACCAACCGCAATTCCAGACATGACAACCAAAGCAACAAGGGTACTTGGAACTTTAGTAGTAATCCGTTTAAAACCATAAATAATTATAATGGTTCCAAGGGCAAGAAGTAATTCTAGCCAATCGATGTTTTGAATGGCTCTAGGAAACGCTTTGATGGCTCCTAAAGCACCGGAAGTTTCTTTTGCCGCTAATGTTTTTGACTCTTTTTCTATATCTGCTGGGGTAATTTTTTCAGCTCTTTCAATTGTTTTGCTAAAGTCTTCTAGAACTAGAATACCTTCACCAGCCTCTTCTTTTAATATGTTTTGCAATACAACTTCTTCTGCTTGTGGTTTAAATTGCTCTACGAAAGCGGCATCTTCTTTTGGATAGTACCCAACAGAAGGTAGAACTTGGGTTAACAAAATAATTAATCCAATTGCAGTCATAAATCCAGATACAACAGGGTAGGGAATGTACCTAATGTATTTACCCAATCCAATAATACCTAGACCGACTTGAAATAACCCTGCTAAAAGGAAAACAGTTAAGATGGCTGGCAATGCTTTAGAAAGGTCGCCATCATTTACTGCTATAATACCTGCAATTACAACCATACTTACTGCAGTCATGGGTGCAGTTGGCCCAGAAATTTGTGTGTTCGTTCCTCCAAAAAGAGCCGCAAAGAAACTAATAAAAATGGCTCCGTATAAACCAGCACTTGGCCCTAAACCAGAAGAGACTCCAAAAGCCAGTGCTAATGGTAATGCAACAATTCCGGCAGTGATACCACCAAAAGCATCACCTTTAAAGTTTGAAAATAATTTTTTCATAAGTATGTTTTTCGACTTACCAAAGTTTGTAAGTAAGTGTAGTTAAAAATTTAAATTTGATATTTAGAATAGGTTTTTATACAAATTCTGGAGGAGGACTGGTATATTCTAAATACAATCCTTTTAATTTTGATAAATTAGGAGATGGGCAATCTCGTTGTCATTATTTACTTGTTGAAAGTTTGATCCTAAAATTTGTTGATGAATCTTCTCATTTTCATCCAGCTCTTTTTTTTCTTCATTTTCATCAAAGTCTACAACAAGAGCTGTTTCGTCTGAATAATTTAAACTTGAGAGATTTTCATACACAAAAGAACTTATCTTTAATGAGAGAACTATTAAAAGTAAATATTTAAAAGCGTTATGTTTAAAAAGTGTAATCAATTATATTTCTTTAAGTTCTTCGGTAAGAATCCAACCAATTTTTCCGTCTGCTAATTTAATCTTTTTCCAATTATCTACAGCATCTAAAACAAATACTTTTGTTCCTTCATGAAGGGTGAAAACATCTTCAGAATTTAAGGTCGGCGCATTCTTTACTTCAGTTTTTTCAGAAAATATGATTGCTTCAATTGTGTTTTTTGATATATTGTATTGATTATAGGTAATGAATATTGAGGTGATTAATAATAAAAAACTGAGAATACTTGTACCAAAATACAATCGTTTTCTAGAAGGAACGTCAGCAAAATAAAATAACAAAAATAGTATGGATCCTAAAAAAGAAAGAAACACCACCAGAAGTGCCCATTGATTATAGGACAGTTTCTGTACATAGTTTTTATTAAACTTCTGTAGAAAAGATTTAGGCAATTCTTCAATAGTATCTATGGCCAATCGTTTGGCGAAAATTAAATTATTTTTTACATCTTCATTTAAAGGATCTATTTTTAAAGCTTTTTCATAATTGTAAATGCTAGGTCCAACTTTATTTAATTTATAATAGCAATTTCCTAAATTGTAGTATAATTCAGAGGAGATTAAATTTTGAGATTCTATCTTTTTGTAGGTTTCAATTGCTTGTTCAACTTTTCCTTTTTTATATAAATTATTTGCAGTTACAAAAAGACTATCTGCAGTTTGTGCAAACATTGTATCGGCAATCATCAGCAATAAAAAAATAATTTTCCTCATACCTAAAATTGTTTATCTAGTTCTATGATTACTTGTTTTGCTTTTTCGAACTCTTCTTTCATCTGTGTTGCCGTAAATGGTGTATACCGTGCAAAATCAGAATTTTTCAACACCTCAATAAATTGGTTTATTGTTGTGCTATCTACTTGTTTTTCTTCAAGTATTTCAGTTATTTTTTCCCTGCTAATATCACTAGTTTCTATACCTAATTTTGCTTTTAAATAATTGTATAAAGCGCGTTCTAAGGCTTCGTAAAAAGCTTCTTTTTTTCCTAATTGTTTTTGTGCTTCAGACAAATATTTCTTGGCTAAACGTTCTGCTTTTCGTTGTTTATTCCCAATAATATCCTTACTTCTTTCCTGGTTCTTTTTAGCAATAATAATTCCGATAGGAACTAATAAGAGAGGAAAAGCTAACAATATATAGAAAAGAGTAGATTTGAAGAAGTCTGAAGTTTCTACTGGAAGAAAACGACTCTTTGTTTGTATGTATCTAAAGTTTTTTCCTGTAGTTTGTAAAGTCTGTTTTTGAGTTGAGTTTGTATTTGTAACTAGTTCTTTGCCTTCTAAAACGTCTACAAAGAAGTCTTTTGTGGTAATGGTATGGTATTTTCTTTCTACTGGGTTAAAGTAAGAAAAGGAAGCGTTTGGTATTTTATATTTCCCCTTAAATTGCGGGACAACAGTGTATAAATCTGATAATGAACCTTGAATACCTGTTGTGTACACTTTTACTTTTTCCTTTCTTTCTGGTTGATAAATCTCTAATTCAGTTGGTGTTTTTATAGCTGGTAGTTCAAACAATTTAAGGTTTCCTTTCCCTTTTACTTCAACTTTTATTTGTGAAGTTTCATTCGCTTTTAAAAGATTTTTACTTAAAGAAATATCAAAAGTAAAATCTCCAACAGCGCCATTAAAATCAGCTGGTTTTCCTTCAATAGGAAATTCTTTTGCTGTAATTATTTTTTTTGCTGAAGAAAACTCTTTTTTAATATTACGTGTAATTGCATTTCCAAAAAAGTCTCCACGACCGGTTGGTACACTTACAATGATATCCATTTTCATAGGATCAATAGGCAGCTTTCCAGATTTTGTAGGAATTAACAGTGCTTTTTTTAGTACAACATATCGATACTCTTCACCATTATATTTACCCATTTTTGGTCTGTTCAAACGAACAACTTTTATATCTTGGTTCCAAAAACCAGAATATTGCGGAGATTGAGTAACTGTAAAATCTTGAATTCCAATATTTTGACTAATATATAGTCTGTGTTCTAAATACACCCCTTCACCAATGTAAGGATTAGACTTAGAAATTTCTGCCACTAAATGGATGTTTTGATCTGCAATATAATTTGGGTCGTTAGGGTCTTTTGGGATATCTACAGCATCTAAAACAATAATTTTTATCGGTTTCGATTTAATTATTTTCTTTTTAACTTCTATGCTTGCCGAGAGAATCATTAATTCGCCTTTTCTTTTTGGCTGAATAATATATGTATAAGATTGTGTGAAACTAACTTTTCCATTGATCCAAGATTGACTTACAGATTGACTTGGCCCACCAATAATTTTAAAGTTTTTAAAACTGGGAGGTTTAAAGTTATCTGCACCTTGTTTGTCTACAGAAAACTCTATTCTTAAGCGTTGATTTATTCCCAATTTATTCTTACTAACTTTTGCTGTTAATTTTGCATCTTGAGCAATAGTAGTTAGTGTAAAAAAACTTATGAATAATAGTATGTAAAATTTCACCTTCATAATCATTTCAGAACTGGGTAATAATAATAATTTTAAGAGTTAGTATATTTTTAAATGCAATTGATTAGATAAAATACTCTTACCAGTCTTTTTCTTGTTTTATTTTTTTTCCTTTTGCTTTTTTGGCATTCATTTTCTTTTGTGTCTTTTTTTCCTCATTATTAAGACTCTCTAATAATTGTTTAATCTGTTGAGGAGACATTTTTCCTTTCTGTGGTTTTGGCTTTTGTTTTTTATCTTTATCGTCTCCGTCTTTCTTTTTGTCTTTTTTATCTTTGTCTCCTTTTTTATCTTTATCCTTATCGTCTTTTTTATCTTTATCGTCCCCGTCTTTCTTTTTGTCTTTATCCTTGTCTTTGTTGTCTTTATCCTTTTTATCTTTATTCTTATCCTTGTTTTTATCGTCTTTATTTTCCTTCTTTTCTTTGTCTAATAATTTTTGAGCGACTGCTAAATTGTATCGAGTTTCATCATCTTTAGGGTTGTTTCTTAATGCATTTTTATAAGCATCTACAGCCGGTTGGTATTGTTTACCCTCCATCATAGCATTACCAATATTATGGTAAGCCTCAGCTTTTGTAAATTTATCTTTAGCTGTTTTTGCAGTCAATTCATATTGAGGGACAGCTTCTTTATAATTTTTGTTTTGATACAAAGCATTTCCTAGATTATACGTTGCTTTGTCATATTTTGTATTGTTAGTCAATGCTTTTTGGTACGCCACAGAAGCATCCGTAAATTTTTGCTGATCGTATAAAGCATTTCCGCTCCTCAAGAACTTTCTTGCCTTACGCTGCTTAGCAATTGAATCTTTTTGCGCTAAAAGATTTGATGATGAAAACATCATCATGAAAATAATCAATACGTAACTTAATTTTTTCATTTTATTTTTTTTTCTTCATCAAATAAATCTACTTTTCTTAACCATTTTGTTTTCTTTTCTAATAAAAATACATCAATAATTAAGAAAAAAATTCCGATGCCAATAAACCATTGAAATTGATCTTTGTAATCAGAAAATTGTTTGGTTTCAAATTCGTTTTTTTGGGCATTTTTGATTATTTCAGAAATTATTTTAACCGGGTTTTCAGTCTTATTTCCGTCTATATATTTTCCTTCGGCAACATCAGCGATACCTTGTAAAACTTCTGATTTACGCTTTGTAATAACTGTTTCACCTTTGTTATCTTTTTTGTAACCAACCATAGAGCGATTTAATCGTAAAGGAATCGGTCCTCCTCTCTCTGTACCTGTTCCAACAGTATAAATTTTTACACCATCATTAGATAGATCTTGTGCCATTTGTTTTGTTTCTTCTTGGTGGTCTTCACCATCAGAAATAATGACCAAAAAACGATTTGTTTGTTCATCATTATTATAATATGTTTTTGCCAATTCTAATGCCCCATTAATATCTGTACCTTGACTAGACACCATATCAGGATTTGCATTTTGTAAAAACATTTTTGCTGCTGCATGGTCGGTTGTTATTGGTAAAAGAGGATAAGAATTACCTGCATAGATAATAATACCCACTCTGTCTGAAGCTAATTTATCAATAATCTTAGAGATAATTTGTTTTGCTTTTTCTAATCGGTTTGGAGCAATATCTTCGGCCAACATACTCTTTGATACATCTAGGGCAAAAACAACATCCACACCTTCTCTTTTCACGGTCTTTAACTTGGTTCCCATTTTTGGGTTTACTAGAGAAATAATTAAAAATGACAATCCTAAAACTAGCATTCCTAATTTTAAAACAGATTTAAAAATTGATGAATTTGGTGCTAATTTTTCTAATAATAACACATTAGAAAATTTGCGCTGAGCTCTTTTTTTCCAAAAATATACCAATAAAAATATACCAATTATTATTGGAATACTTATTAATAAATAAAAATATATAGGTTCTTCTATTTTGTACATTTCTTATATAAAACTCTTAAATAATGTATTTCTTAAAATGAATTCAAACACTAAAAAGCCAAGAGCAAAAAACACGAAAACTCTATACTTTTCTTGGTAATTGTAGTATTTAAATTCCTCTATTTTTGTTTTTTCAAGCGTATCTATTTCATCATAGATTTCCTTTAATTTGTTGTTATCTGTAGCTCTAAAATACTTTCCTTCAGTCTCTGATGCTATATATTTTAACAAATCTTCATCAATTTCTACTTGTTGTTTTCTAAACTGTAACCTTCCCGTTCTTGGATCTTTACTCCAAGGAAAATCGGCAGTTCCGTTAGTACCAATACCAATGGTATATACTTTAATTCCTAGTTCTTTTGCTAATTCTGTTGCCGTTTTTGGATCAATATTTCCAGAATTATTCACCCCATCTGTAAGTAAGATAATTATTTTACTTTTTGCTTTACTTTCTTTTAATCTATTTACACCAGAACCCAAACCCATTCCTATGGCTGTGCCACCTTCTAATTGACCCCATTTTAATTCAGAAATAGTACGTTTCACAATTCCTTTATCACTAGTAATAGGGGTTTGTGTAAAGCTTTCTCCTGCATACACCACAATCCCAATTCTATCATTTGGTCTTCTATCAACAAAATTTACAGCAACTTTCTTTAACGCTTCTAGTCTATTTGGCTTTAGGTCTCTTGCTAACATACTCGCAGAAACATCTATTGCCATTACAATATCGATTCCTTTGTTTGTTTTTATTTTTTTACTAACGGAAACATTTCTTGGTCTAGAAAGTGCTATAAATAAAAAGCTCAATGCAGCTAAACGCAATATGTATAAAAATGGTTTTAGCTTTGCTAAAATAGAAGTTTCGGCCTTAAAACCAATTGTACTCGGCATTGTTAAAACAGCTGTATCTTTTTTTCTCATGAAGAAATACCATAGTCCTAATAGCGGAACTAAAGTTAGTAACCATAAGAATTCTGGATTCAAAAATTCAAAATTATTCCAATTCATCATTTTCTTCAATAATTGGTTTAGGTTTTAAATTATTTACTACATCCTCAGCATCTTTTCTATCCTCTTCTATTTCTATAGACAAAGGCTTAGATTTTGCAAACTTTACTAGATCTGCTTCTTGTAATAATTCTTTAAGTTTTTTTATAGTTTCTTTTGTTGTTACAATTGCATTAGAATCGTTAAAATCTGTTAGTGATTCTATAATTTCGTCAGTAGTCTTTTCTAAAGCAGGAACTTTTAATTCTCTTTCAATATAACCACGAACAATTTCTGTTAGTTCACTGTAATATTCTTTTACTTTATTATTTTGCCACAATAGTTTTTCGTCCAATTCACTCAACTTATAAATTGCTTCCTCATAAGGAGGTAATGTTCTATAAGTTGGTTCGTCTTCTTCAATTTTTCTCTTTCTGATTACAAACCAATAAATCCAAAAACCAATAATTGCCAAAGCTGCTAAAAATATATATATGTATATTTTATAATCATCAAAAGTGTAAGGCTCACTTTTAATATACTTTATTGGAAACTTTTTAACTTTAGTAGTGTCTATCGCAATTGTAGCTACGTTAACCAATAATGAGTCTGTTAAGTAAGCTTGGTTTCTAACAAAAATTTGTTGCTGTGGGATGTAAAATGCACCGCTATCAAAACCTGTTAAAATATATTTTCTAATTAGAGAATTTTTAACCGTATCCGTCTTGGTAGAATCAACAACTTCGAGACCCTTTAGTTTTAGTTTAGGAATTATAACATTCTGAATTTCATCAACAGAAATTTTTAAATTGAATTGCTCACCAATTCTGATATTGGTGGTGTCAATTTCTGCTTTAACTATTGGTTTTTGCGCAAACCCAATTGCAGAAATAAAGAATAATATGTAAAATATTTGTTTTTTCATCTATAAAAGTGACTATTTTCCTTTGCGTTTAAAATAGCCCAATAATTTTTTTACGTAATTTTCATCAACTCTAGTATTAACCGTCCCTGCACCGCTTCTTTTAAAAGTATTTTTATAATAGTCGGCCAATCTTAATGCGTTTACTTTGTAATTTGTTCTTATCGTTTTTGATGCTGTATTCATTAATTGAATAGAACCAGACTCTGCATCTAACATTGGCACCATACCTAAATTAGGTATTTCTTCATCATGTTTGTCATAGATTCTAATTCCCGTTAAATCGTGTTTTCTGCCAGCAATTTTTAATGTCTTTTCGTAGTTATCATCCATAAAATCAGACAACATAAAAACAATCGCTTTTTTCTTCATTACACTAGATAAAAACTTTAAAGCTGCTGCTATATTTGTTTTCTTACTTTTAGGTTTGAATTCTATTAATTCTCTGATAATTCTTAAAACGTGACTTTTTCCTTTTTTAGGAGGAATAAATAACTCTATGTCATCAGAAAATAAAATTAAACCAACTTTATCGTTATTTTGAGTTGCAGAAAAAGCTAAGGTTGCTGCTATTTCTGTAACAGTATCTTTTTTAAATTGACTGGATGTTCCGAATAACTCTGAGCCGGAAACATCAACCATCAGCATCATTGTTAACTCTCGTTCTTCTTCAAAAATTTTAATGTAGGGTTCGTTGTATCTTGCGGTAACATTCCAATCTATAGCTCTTACATCATCGCCAAATTGATATTGTCTTACTTCAGAAAAAGTCATACCACGTCCTTTAAAAGATGAATGATATTCACCACCAAAAATATCATTAGACAAGCGTTTTGTCTTAATTTCTATTTTACGAACTTTTTTAAGTATTTCTTTTGTTTCCATGAATTCAATTGTCAGTTAGCATGTGTCAATTATCATTTATAATGCTTTAAATGATACTGGTTAATTGAAAATTGTTTATGGTACTTCTATTTCGTTAATAATTGAGTTAATTATGTCTACAGATGTTACGTTTTCTGCTTCTGCCTCATATGTAATTCCTATTCTATGTCGTAAAATATCAAAAACAACAGCCCGAACATCTTCTGGTATTACATAGCCTCTTCGTTTGATAAAAGCATAACATTTTGCAGCTTTTGCAAGGTTAATACTTCCACGAGGTGAGGCACCAAAACTAATTAAATCTTTTAGTTGAGGTAAATTATATTTTTCTGGGTAACGAGTTGCAAAAATGATATCAAGAATATATTTCTCAATTTTTTCATCCATATAAACTTCATTAGCAACTTTTCTAGCTCTTAATATTTGTTCTATAGAAACTACAGGACTAACTTCTTTATATCCACCAGATAAATTCTGACGCATAATGGTTTGTTCGTCTTGTAACTTTGGATAATCAATGACAACTTTTAACATAAACCTGTCAACTTGAGCTTCTGGCAAAGGATAAGTTCCTTCTTGTTCTACAGGGTTTTGGGTTGCCATTACTAAGAAAGGTTCATCCAATTTAAATGTAGTATCACCAATTGTAATTTGACGCTCTTGCATGGCTTCTAATAAAGCAGATTGCACTTTTGCAGGCGCTCTGTTAATCTCGTCTGCTAAGACAAAGTTTGCAAAAATTGGACCTTTTTTAATCATGAAATCATTTTCCTTCATGTTGTATATCATTGTTCCAACAACATCGGCAGGTAATAAATCTGGCGTAAACTGAACTCTACTAAAACTTGCTTCTACCGCTTTGGATAAGGTATTTATGGCTAATGTTTTTGCCAAACCAGGAACCCCCTCTAATAAAATATGCCCATTACCAATTAAACCAATTAACAAACTTTCTATCATTTGTTTTTGCCCAACTATTACTTTATTCATCTCTAAAGTAAGAATATCGATAAAGGCACTTTCTCTTTCAATTTTCTCGTTAATAGCTCTTACATCTACGTCCATGTTATACTTGTGTTAGGTGTTAATTTCTTTGAACAAACAAAACTACAATTTTAACAAAATAATTTTGTTAAAACAAGGTTAAAGATTCTCTTGTTTTAGCTTGTTTATTGCTGTTTCCGGTTAAAATTTGTTAATTTAAATTCTGTTTTATTATAAGATCCAAAAGTGAAGTATTTTATCCAATCGCCAAGATTTATATATTTACTATTTTCTTGAAGTTGAATCTCTAGTGGTAAATGTCTATGGCCAAAAATAAAATAATCATAGTGTTTTTCAGTTAGTTTTTGTTTACAATATTGCACCAACCATTCATTGTCATCACCTAAATAATTTTCATCTTCATTGCCAGAAATGAGTTTGTTTTTTACGGAAAGATATTGGCCAATTTTTACACCTAAATCTGGATGTAACCATTTAAACATCCATTTAAATAATGGAAATGTAAATACTTTTTTCATGCGTTTGTAGCCTTTGTCTCCAGGTCCTAAACCATCTCCATGACCAATTAGGAATTTTTTATTGTTGATGAGGAATTCTTGGGGAGCGTGAAATACGGGGATGTTTAGTTCTTTTTCAAAGTAATCATTCATCCACAAATCGTGATTTCCAACAAAGAAATAGATAGGAGTTCCGCTATCACGAATTTCGGCTAACTTTCCCAAAACTCTTACAAATCCCTTTGGAACAACTGTTTTGTATTCAAACCAGAAATCGAATAAATCACCTAGGATAAAAATAGCATCTGCATCTTTCCTTATTTCCTCTAACCAAGCTACAAACTTTTTTTCGCGAGGTAAGCTTGCTTTTTGAGTTGGTGCACCTAGATGTTGATCGGATGCAAAATATACTTTTTTATTCTCAGAAGTTGAAATTGTTATCATTGTAGCAAAGAAAAGCTATTCATTTGTACTTTCCAACTCTAATACTTTTTGTAGCATTTTATCCTCTAAATGTGTAATCCTGTAAAAACCGATATCACCAAATAAATTGTTGGCAATAGTTGCTTTTAAATACCCTTTAATGCTCTGTTTTACTTTAGGAGAGGGAGTAATTCTATTTTTAATTTTAGAAAGATACATGTTTAAAATAGCATTGTCTTTATCAAAATCTCTTATAAAACTTTCGATAGACCATTTATTTAATTTTTTTCTGTTATTATCTACATACTCAAAAGCAAAATTACTGATGGTATTTAGATAGAAGTTACTCATATAAGACGTGGTATCTATGGGCACAAAAACATCAGGTATAATACCGCCACCTCCATACACTATTTTTCCTTTTGGAGTTTTATATTTTAAAGAATCTACAACCTTAATACTGTCTTTGTTTAATAATTCTCCACTAGAAACCCTTTGTTGATACTCTCTAAAATAATTTCTATTTCCATTTCCAGTATATGGTTTTTGAATAGAGCGCCCTGAAGGCGTGTAATAGCGCGCAGTTGTTAATCGAACAGCAGAACCATCACCTAAATCCATTTCTACTTGTACCAAACCTTTTCCAAAAGACCTACGTCCAATGATGGTTCCTTTATCATTATCTTGTAAAGCTCCAGCAACAATTTCAGATGCTGATGCAGAGTTCTCATCAATTAAAACATACAGTCCTCCTTTTTCAAAATCTCCCTTTTTGGTTGCAAAAGACTTTTCTACTTGTCCCTTGTTGTTTTTTGTAAAAACGATAAGTTTATTGTCTTCTAAAAATTCATCAACAATACTGTTTGTAATGTCTATAAACCCTCCACCATTTCCTCTAATATCTAAAACCAAATCAGTCATGCCTTTTTCTAAGAGGGTATTTAATGAAGTTTTAAATTCAGAATATGTATTTCTTGCAAAACGATCTAGTTTTATATAACCTATAGAATCGTTAATCATATAAGCTAAATCTACACTTTTAATATTCACATTTCCACGAGTAATAATTACAGAAAAAAGACTATCGTTAGCTTTCCTGTAGATTTTTAAAGTAACTTTTGTGTCTGGTTTTCCTTTTAAAAACGATGGTACTTCACTACTAACCATTTTAGGGCCATATAGAGTGTCTTTATCTGCCATTAATATTCTGTCGCCCGCTTTAATTCCCGCTTTTATACTTGGGCCACCTTTTATTGGTTGAATAACAGTTATAGAGTCTTTTACCATTCTAAACTGAACACCAATACCAGCAAAGTTTCCTTGCATGTTTTCGGTAACAGCTTGTAAATTTTCTTTGGGAATATATACAGAATGTGGGTCTAATTTACTCAACATTTGAGTGATAGCTCCATCCAATAAATCATCAGTATTTACAGTATCTACATAATCTCTTTGTATGTAGTCTATCAGTCTTTTTATTTTAATTTCGTTTGATGTTTTACCAACAAAAGATATTCCAGTTCCTGAACTAACGTTGATAAAAGTTCCGATAAGTATTCCGAAAACAACGGCAATCGATAAATATATAGGTAAATTATTTTTATTCATAAGGTAAATGCGTTGTTTTTACACCTGCTTTTTCTAAAAATTGCAGACCAGAAGTATCTCTATATGCGTTTGCATAAACAACACGATTTATTCCTGCTTGATGAATAAGTTTACTGCATTGAGTACAAGGAGATAGTGTTATGTACAAGGTAGCACCTTTTGCAGATTGTGTAGATGATGCAACCTTTAAAATAGCATTGGCTTCTGCGTGGAGAACTTCCCATTTTGTCATTCCTTCTTCATCTTCGCAACAATTATCAAAACCAGAAGGAGTTCCATTAAATCCGTCAGAAATAATCATTCTGTCTTTTACAATTAATGCACCAACTTGTTTGCGTTTACAATGAGATAATTTACCCCATTCCAAGGCCATTCTTAAATACGCTCTATCGTATTTTAATTGTTTCTCGTCGGTCATAAAGGCTAAATTAAAAAGATTTATAGGATTAAGATGTTAATAAATAGAGAAAGTTTAAATTACCAAAAAACACGCTCAATCATCATTGGTATAGAAAACCCAATTACGATAGATGAACAGACTAAAATCCAATCTCTTCTGCTCACTTTAAAGAAGTTTTGAAATATAGTTCCAGTAATTAAAATCCCTAAAACAATTATAATTTGTGAAGCTTCTATACCCAGGGCAAATTCAACTAGGGGAAAAAATTTATCTTCTTCTTTACCAACCATCATTTTAAAATAATTAGAAAAACCAAGGCCGTGAATTAATCCGAAGAAGAGTGCAAAAATCAAGTTTATATTTTCTTTTCCTGTGGATGATTTTTTAGCTGTAAAGACATTAATTGCAGCTGTAATAAAAATAGTTAAGGGGATTAAAAACTCTATAATATCCATCCTTACTTTTAGTATACCATATGCAGATAGCGCTAATGTTATTGAGTGGCCAATCGTAAAAAAAGTGACTAGCCATAAAACTTTTTTCCATTGATTAAAATTAAAGACAACAGCCAAGGCAATAAGAAATAAAATATGATCGTAAGCAAAAAAGTCTAACACGTGGTTGAGACCCATTTTAAAGTAAAGAATAAATTCGTTCATGTATTTATGATTTAGAGGAATCCAAAGATATTAAAAAACAAAAAACCACAATTGTAAAAGTTGAGGTTTTCCTAATACCCTCTTTTGGAAGTATTCTTAAAAATTGTGTCACTCATTTTTTTAAGCCAAAAATGATCAATTTTTTGAGCAAATCTTCAGAAGTAATTGTCCTTTCATTATTTTATATTCTTGTAATAGTTATTACCACTTCAGGTTAACGTAAATACCAAACTGTAAAATAGTGAAATATTATAAATTTTTAGTCTAGGGCTTCATTAAGTATTTGACATTGTAGCATGAAGAGGCCAAAAAAAATAACAGTAAAATTGCAAGTAGTATTCTGGTTGTACCAAACTTCCGATGCTCATTTATAAAATTTAAGAGGGTCATTTTTTCTATATAATAGATAGATATATAGTTGTCTTTTTTTTATATTAAACAATATCATTTTGTATCTTTAATAAAATAAAAATTAATTGGATTTGGAATTAAATGTTTTAGGTGCCCCTTTAAAAAATTGTTGTACCTCTCCTATGACTGGCTATTTTAGAGATGGTTTTTGTAGAACGACTAAAGATGATTATGGGACTCATACTCTTTGTGCAATTATTACCAAAGAATTTTTAGAATATTCTGCTTCTAAAGGGAATGATTTAATAACTCCCATACCGCACTGGAACTTTCCTGGCTTAAAGCCTGGAGACAAATGGTGTTTGTGTATTTCTAGATGGTTGCAAGCAGAAAAGGCGGGCAAAGCTCCTTTTGTGATTTTAGAAGCCACTCACATAAAATCGTTGCAATACACGTCTTTAGAAATTCTTAAAAAATATACTTTCAAAGAATAAGTACAAATGGATACTTTCTTAAATATATTATCTCAAATTTCTTTATTAGTAGATGCTGGACTTGTTGTTTTAATTTGGATGGTTCAACTCATTATTTATCCGAGTTTTCTCTATTATAAGAGTGAAAACCTTATTGCTTGGCATCAAAAATACAGCTCAAGAATAGCAATAGTAGTTGTTCCCCTAATGATTTTTCAATTACTTTATGGATTGATGATTTCATTTTATTACCCTGTAACAAACCACTTTATTTACATAGGCATTGTAATTTTTTTATGGGCATTTACATTTCTTGGTTTTGCCCCGCTTCACTTTAAAATATCTGATGGAAATGTGAACAATAAACTGCTAATTACTTTAATTCACAGGAATTGGGTTAGAACCCTATTTTGGTCTTTTTTATTGATTTTTCATTTTTTCATTTTTTAAATTCGTGTCTTCTAAGTAACAATTTTTGCTATTATTCGTCTTTTTTTTGTAGAAAATTAAAAACTATTTATCGAGATTTTATCCCATTTCAACAGATAACTATTTTTTAAAATTTATTAATCAATCATTTTTGAATTGTAAATAGCAAACTATGAAAAAAACACTTCTATCTTTATGTATCATTTTTAGTAGTTTATCCATTTTTTCTCAACACAAAATATCAGGGAAAATTGTAGATGAACAAAATCAATCTTTACCCTTTGCCAATATTGTTTTGTATGAAGTTGGTCAAGAAGCAAAGCCTTCAGGCACAGTTTCTAATGATGATGGTAGCTTTATATTAGAAAACTTAAATTTTGGTAAGTATAAATTAGAAGTATCAATGCTTGGTTTTAAATCCTACATACTAAAGGAATTTGAACTTACTAATGATAAAATAGTTACTGTAGTTTTAAAAGAAGAAACACAGACGCTTAACGAAGTTGTAGTAAAAAGCAAACGACCTGTTATAAAACAAACAGCAGAAAAATTAATTGTTGATTTGGAAAAATCAGAAATGACCAACACCAATCTTCAAGATGTAATGCGGAAAGTGCCTGGTGTTTTGGTAACAAATAATGGAATTTCTATAGCAGGAAACAGAGGGGTTCGAATTCTTATCAACAATAAAACTACGGAATATATGGATGTTGAAACGCTGTTAAGAGATTTTCCTGCAGATAATATTTCAAAAATTGAGGTGATAGAACAACCTGGCGCAGAATATGAAGCTTCAGGATCTGCTGCCATCATTAATATAATTCTAAAGAAAAATGTTCGTTTGGGAACTCACGGAAGCGCTACCCTTTGGGTGGGTGAAGATGAAGGTTTTGAGTATGGATCTGGATTTTCTATTGCTAGCTATAAAAATAAATTAAATTGGCAAGCAAGAGTAAATCATTCTCAACCTACATGGAGAGACGATTTGTTTTTAACAAGAACAGTTGCAGACACCATATACGATCAAAAAACCATAGAGCCTTACGACCCATTAAACAATAGCATTAGTGGTAATGTAGATTATTACATCAATGAAAAAAACTCCTTAGGAGTTAGCGGTAGTTGGAATCAAAGAATATCTACAAGAACTGTAGATAATACTACAAATATTATAAAGCCAAATTCAACCGAATTACTTTTAACAAATAATAATTATGATAGAGATCGAACCAACTTCAACATTAACCCTTATTATGAATATCGATCAGAAACGGAAAGACTGTTGTTGGATTTTAATTATATCAATTTTGTAAATAATAGCACAAATACATTATTTGACACCCCACAAAGTATCGAGAAATTTATAGATAGAAAATATATACAAGACGGAACCTATAGCATTAAAACCTATAGGGTAGATTATTCTAAAGAATTTACAGAAAATTTTAAATTTAGTGCAGGATCTCGTTTTGCTGATGTAAGCACAAATAACGATTTACAATCTTTTATCGAAAATAATAGTACTGGTTATGATCTTATTGATGAAGAAAGTAGCCGATTTATTATCGATGAAACCATATTTGCAATCTACACTAAGGTGAACGCTAGTTATGGAAAATGGTCTTTTTCAGGCGGATTGAGATATGAAGATAGCAATACAGACGGCTCTTCTACCTATCTGAAAGATGGAGAAATGGTCACAGAAGTACAAAATAGACCCATTGAAAAAATATTTCCAAGCGCCAGTGTTAGTAGAAAGTTTAGCGATATCTTAGGGGCAAGTGTGGCTTACAGCTATCGAATTCAAAGACCAGGTTATAACAGCCTAAACTCTTTTCAAAGGTTTTTAGATCCATTTTCTGCGAGCGAAGGAAACCCCCAATTAACGCCATCCTATACCAATAATTTTCAGTTTAATTTAACCTACGAAGGGCAGCCATTTTTTACCATTGGCTATAGCAAAACGGATGATGTTATCTTTGAGTTGATAAAACAAGACAACGAAACCGCTCAAATAAGACAACAGGAGGTAAACGTAGAAAACAATGCCAATTGGAACTTTCGGTTATTTGCTCCTTTAAGCTTTATTCAAAAAGATATTAAAGGCTATACAGGGATTATAGTAAGCAATACAGATTATCAGTCTTCAACATTTGGAGTCGATTTAAACCAATGGAATCTCTATTGGTTTATTCAGGCTAGCTATACATTACCTTGGGACGTTAATTTTGAAATGAGTGGAAATTACGGAACAGGGGCTTTAGAAGGACAGATAGAAGTAGATTGGTTGGCGGAATTGGATTTTTCTTTTGGGAAAAAGTTTTTAGATGATAAACTGAAGGTGAATTTAGGTTTTAATAAAATGCTCAATAGAGGTTTTGTGGGTACTATCGATTATGGAAATGGGGTTGCTGCTGTTGAAAGCAACGGTTCTCGACAAAATATACAATTAAAATTGGCCTATAGTTTTGGCTCTAAGTTTGGTAAGAAAAAATCGAATAGAAAAATCAACAGAGACGAAGAAAACAGAATAAGGGATAATAATTAATACCTTCGTACCACATGAATACAAAACTAAATACTTCTGATTGGATACTACTCTCCATCATTTTTGGATTTACGATATTGTTAGGCTGCATCGATTATTATAGAGTAGATAATCAATTAATAGAGTATTTGATTGATTTTCCTACGACTACAATTTTATCAATATTGATCATATTAGTTTTTATTCAAAAAATTGTGCCTTCATTTTTAATAGAAAACAAAAGGTATTTCTCATTTTTTATTACAAGTCTCCTTTTATTAACCTTTGCTGGAACTTTGGATAATATTATTTCAAGGTTAACTGCAGGAAAATCTTTAAGTAGCATTACAAATATATTCTCTTATTTAAACGGAGGTCTATACAATGCTGTTGAAATGGTTGGGTTTCCGCTCGGTGTTTTACTCATAAAAAAATTCTATGAAGGCCAACAAGAGTTATTAAAAACACAAAAACTACAAAAAGAAAATGAGTTAAAACTATTACGCTCTCAAATAGACCCCCATTTTTTATTCAATAATTTAAATACTTTAGATGCCTTAATTGATAGCAATCCAGAAAAAGCAAAAGAATATATTAATAGACTTTCTTTAATCTATCGCTACTTAATTCAAACCAAAGATGCTGAGGTTATGGAGCTCTCTAAAGAAATTGAATTTGCTGAAAATTATATTTTCCTCATCCAAACCAAATTTGGAGAGGATTATGAAATTGACCTTGAAAAAAATACAGCTCTTCAAGATCAATTTATCCCAACAGGAGCTTTACAAGCCTTATTAGAGAATGTTGTAAAACACAATAAGGCAACAGGTAATAATACAATTAAAACTTCGATTCAATTTAACGAAGGTTGGATTGTAATTTCAAATTCAAAATCTAACCAAGAAACAAATAATGAATCTTTTGGGACAGGTCTAGAAAACTTAAAAGCGCGTTATGCCTTACTTTCTGATCAACAAATTCAAATTTACAATACGGAGACAAATTTTGACGTTCATATTCCAATAATAACGCTAAGTACTTAAAATGACTATTTTAATTTTAGAAGACGAGATTCCTGCCTATCAAAAACTAACAACATGTTTAGAACGTTTTTTTGATATAAAAATCAGCCATGATTGGGGAAGGTCTATTGCTGATGGTGAAAAATTTTTAAAAGAAAACACCTATGATTTTATTATCTCTGATATTCAATTGCTGGACGGCATTTCTTTCGATTTATTCAATAAAACAAAAGTGAACACTCCCATTGTTTTCTGTTCTGCTCATGATGAATATCTTTTTCAAGCTTTTAATACCAATGGAATCGCATACATTCTAAAACCCTATTCTCAACAAGAATTTGACAAAGCCATTTATAAATATCAATCTTTATTTAAAAAAGGGGAATATGCTGCTTTAGAAAAAACTACAATTGATGCGCTAAAAGCGGCATTGCAAGAAGAACATACAAACTATAAAAAACGATTTGTTATTAAAAAAGCCTCTGGGATTCAACTTGTAAACACTAGCGATATTGCCCTAATTTCTGCGGCTGGCGATTTTTGTATTGCCACCGACCATCTTGGAAAACGACATACAATTTCTCAAAGTTTAGGAAGTATTTTTCTGCAATTAAATCCGAAGAAATTTTTTAAAATCAATAGAAGTGAAATTGTACATATTGACTTTATAGAAAGGATAGAAAATCATTTTAAAAACAGGCTGTTAATTTCTATAAAAAATCACAAAGAAAAAGTAATGACCAGTTCTTCTACCACTGCCGATTTTAGAAAATGGTTGGAAAATTAAAAGCAGTTGTTCATTATTAAACGTTAAAACAGTCATATAACATTTCGTTTAAATAAAACACGTGTCAAAATTAATCTATTAAATAAGATTATATTTACCTGTAAACACAAAGACTGCCAATCTGATTCCAGAAATTAACTTTAATCTTAGCAGTATTTTAGTACTATATATATGAATATGACACATTTGATTGCAAATATAATAGATGAGTTAAAACTAGAACCACACCCGGAAGGGGGTTACTTTAAAGAGACTTACCGAAGTGTTGGAGAAATATCTGAAGAGCATTTAGAACGGGAATATAAAAGCAAAAGAAATTATTCTACCTGTATTTATTTTCTTTTAACCTCCGATAAGTTTTCAGCTTTACATAGAATAAAGCAAGATGAAATTTGGCATTTTTATGATGGTTCTCCAATACGGTTACATATGATTTCTGAATTAGGAGTTCACTCTGAACATATTATTGGACGTGATTTTAAAAAAGGGCAAGTTCCACAATTCGTTGTTCCGGGTGGTTATTGGTTTGCAGCAGAGGTACTAAATAAAGACGATTATTCTTTGGTAGGTTGTACAGTATCTCCAGGGTTTAGTTTTGAGGACTTTGAGCTAAAATCTAGGAAAGAACTTGTTTTATTATTTCCCGATAAAAAAGAATTGATATCCAAATTAACACATCATTAAAATACTGAAATGCTTGCTGCATTTTTATTTTTTCAAAAAACTAATTTACCTTATTACGAATTCTTTCCGAAGAGCAAAATGGAGAATAAAAAACACCTATTACTAAGTTATAGTTAATATTTTTGAGGAATAGAATTATTGAAAAATTCATTTCTCTTTTTAGTTCTAAAAATATAAAAGCACAAGAGTGTAAAGATAGTCTGAGACTGTATTATCGTTTGGCAGTTTAGCAAAAAAATGATTCTTATAAAATAGATGCATTATCACTTTTAATGGATAATCTTAAAAACTCTAAAGTACTAGTGTGCAAAAAAACACCCCTCGTTATGTTTAGAGAGTAATTATTTTTATGATAACAATTAGAATTATAATTGCTGAACTAATTAACCAACCCTTTAAAAGATTTTTTTTTAAATCCTGCAATTCTTCCTGCATTGTTTTTTCTTCATTACCCATAGTGTACAAACTTAATATTAATACAAATGTAAAAAATGATTCTTATTTTAAAATAAGTGTAAGTACTTGATTTATTAAAGACTTAATGTATTTATTGTCATATAATTACAGATATTAAATATAGAGCATGCATGAAATTATTTTTCTCTATCTTTTTTCTACTGATCATCTACCAGAGGTAAAACAGAAATACAAATCTAGAAGTACTCTTTTTATTGTTTTAATATATAAAAAAGGAATACCTGTGTATTAAAATGTTTGTTGTTACTTCGTAAAAAATAATGCATTAAATTCACCCAATGAAGCCCTATAAACAACTTTATTTTTTAAATTTGAAATAAAACTATTTTGAAAAGAACACTAATCTTACTTATAGCATTTACTTCTTTTGGACTATCTGCACAAAGAACTGCTGAAGATTATTTTAATAGAGGTATTTCAAAATCTGATTTAAAAAACTATTATGGTGCAATAAGAGACTTCACTAAGGCTATAAAACTAAGGCCTAATGTTTCAATTGCTTATTTTAATAGAGGTATTTCAAAAGAAAATTTACAAGACTATTATGGTGCAATAGCAGACTATACCAAAGCGATAGAGATTTTCCCTGATTATTCAGAGGTTTATTTTAATAGAGGTTATTTAAAATATGTTTTATTAGACTATGAAGGTGCAATAGCAGACTACACTAAAGTTATAGAACTTGAACCTAATTATGAAGATGCTTACTACAATAGAGGTAACTCAAAATCTAATTTAAAAGATTATTATGGAGCAATTGTAGACTATACGAAAGTCATAGAACTTAACCCTAATTATGAAGATGCTTATTATAGTAGAGGATATTCAAAATATGTTTTAAAATACTATTATGGAGCAATAGCAGACTTCACTAAAGTCATAGAACTTGACCCTACCTATGTTAGAGCATACTATAATAGAGCGATCTCCAAAGCTATATTAAAAGACTATGAAGGATCAATAGCAGACGATACTAAAGCCCTAGAACTTGACCCTAATTATTTTATTGCTTACTACAACAGAGGACTATCAAAACATAAGTTAAAAGATTATTATGGTGCAATTGCAGACTATACTAAAGCAATAGAGCTTTCCCCTTACTATATAAGTGCTTATGTAAATAGAGGTATTTCAAAAGAGAATCTTGTAGATATAAAAGGTGCATGTAGAGACTGGAAAAAAGCAGAAAAACTAGGTTCAAAAAGAACAGCTAATTGGGTTAGAGACCAATGTAATTAAATAATCTATTTTGAAATTATACAAGTTCGTTGCTACTTTTAAAAAAAATAATTCAGGAAATGAAGCCTTAAAAACAACTTTATTTTTTATAAGGCCATTAAATAAAAAACCAAGAACAAACTACACAAAGTAGAGAATCTTTAAAGGTCTAAAAATGGTGTTAATTAAGAAGAACTACTGCTAAAAAAAGAATAATAAAACAAACACTAAAAATCATTGTAAATCTAAATATTACTTCGTTTTTTATTAACTTCTGGTTCTTTTTTTTCATAAAATCTAATTTAAATTTTTAAAAATTGTAATTAATCATTATTTATTTATAAGCAATATGCTTAAATTGGTGTTAGTTTAAAAAGGATGCTAGTAACACAAGAGTACTATACCCAATTATAAAAATTGTACAAAGCTTAAATAAAGATATTGCCTCTCTATTTGTTTTCTTCTCCTTCTTTTTATTTATAAAATCTAATTTCATTATTTAAAAATAATGATTACTCATTAATGCTTTTATAAGCAATATGCTTAAATTTTGTTGGTGTAAGATGGATGCTACTTCCAAAAAAGTAGTAACCCCAATTACAGAAATTATACAAAGTTTAAATAAAGAGATTGATTCTGTATTTTTTTCTCCTCCTTATTTTTTGGAGGTAAGAAAATAGTTATAAAATCTAAAAGAAATTTCTTCATCGTTTAAATGTCCAAAAAAGGAATACCTATGTATTTTAAATACTCATGTCTAATTTATAAAAAATAAAGCACGAGATTTAGTAAATAAAGCCCTAAAAGTAAATATTTTATTGAAGTATACCAAATCTAAACTTATCAATGATACTAAACATTTCATAAATAAGTATTGCAGAAAAAGTTCTAAAGAAAGACCTCTATTTTTACAAAAAGGCATACCTGATATTGGTAATAGGAAATAATTAATATATTTGGTCAGAAAATTTTTTAAACACCAATCCAAATAGAGGAGCTGAATGAATGTAATTCATATATTTACAAATGCTTCTACAAAATTAATTAGTGTAAATAAAAACGATAAACGGGAACAAAAGTTCCTGTTATCCGGAAACAGAGACCTATAAACAGGAAGTTTGTTCTCCATATAACGAGTTGTAGCACATTAAAAAAATGAACGTTTTAGAAGAAAATTTAGCGAAATATAAAACTGACTTTCCAAAAGTTTGGTCATTTCTCTGGTCGTCTGAAGAAGCTGAAAAAATTTCTGATGAACATAAAGACCAAATTCATTTTCTGAATAAAAAAGGAACTGAAATCGTAAATGAATATCTGAATTCTTCAAAAATGTTGAGCTACTCAACTGGAACTGATTGGAGTCCTTTTACGAAAGGTTATTTTAAAACCGAAAATAAGTTTCAAGTCTATGAAAACTGCGATTCTGAAATTAAAAAATGGTTATACAATCTTGGAATTCCATTTGACAAATATGTGTTTGTAGATTCTGACAATTCCGAACGAGCAATTATGCTGACTTGGAAAATGGTAATCAAATATTGGAAAGGAATGTTTTGGGCAACTGATTTGACAATATTTGACGGAAGTCTGAATTGGGCATTGTATTATTATCACGAAAGTCAACTCTTTTTTGGAAAAGAAAATGTGTTCGACCAAGAAGCGGAATTTGAAAAAAATCTCGAACAGAATAAACTATTGAACGAAATAAAAAACAGAATAAAATAACGTGCTACAACACCGTGTATAATTAATTGCTTTGGCAAGTGATTATTTGGAAAATTCCTTCGGAATTTTCTCAGGTTCGTATTTATTTACTAATTTGGTTGCTTAACCACGCAACTAACCATACACAATTCCGTTGTAAACAAGCTACGAATGAAAGAAAAACTTCTAATCATAATTATAATTCTGAACATCAATCTAATATATTCACAGAAAGTTTTTAAGGAATATGGAGAAAGAGAAACAGTTGAAATTTTAGATACTGAATTACTAAAATTAATGTGTGAAAATTCTCAATTCAAATATGAAAACATTTACTTAGATAAATCTTTTTCAAAGAAACATAATGAAAAGTTTACTTTTTTTTCTCTGAGACACATTACTGAAAGGACTGAATTAGAAAATTATTACGCAACAACTTTTTTACTCGTAAATAAAAGTGGAAAAATATTGAGTGAATTGAAAAATAATGACTTAAACTATTCCGATAATGAAGCAGGACAACCTTACCCAACTAAAATTTTAAAAAAGAGTATTCCTCTAAATGAAACTCTTAATGGAATTGCTGTAATAACTGAATTTTCTTCCCCAAGTAGAATTACACTTTACTCTGAAGAATTATTTAGTATTATAAAGTTTGAAAATAATTCAATGAAAGTAATATTGGAAAATTATCCAATTAGAAAAACACAAGGAGAATCAAATGGTTGGGGAAATTTCGAAATTGAAATCATTGAATCTTTATTTTTTATAGAGAAAGAAAAATCAAACAATTATTACAATTTAAAGATTATACAAAATTTTGAGTTTGAAGAAAATATAGAAAAAGATTCTTCCAAAAGCATAGAAGCTTTAAACAGGAAAAAAGAAGCTAAAGAGATTGAAATTATTAAATATAATGGCGAAAAATATGATTTTAAAAAATTTGAATATAAGTTTTTAAAAGGTTATTGAAAAAGCCAGTTTACAACACCGTATATAATTTATTACTAGTTCTAGCTTACTTACGAAAGTCCTCGCGGACTTTCTTGGTCGGTAATTATTTACTAGATTAGTTTCTTGAAACACGCAACAAACCATATACAAAAACGTTGTAGGTAATTTAAGAAAAACGTCAATGCTAGAATATTTAAAGGATAAAAAGAACCTTCCATATTTCGTTATGCTAATTATCGGAATTATAATTGCGACTTACAAATATGACTTTCTTTCAGCATTAATTGGATTTGGAATCATAATATTATTTGGAATTGTAATGGGATTATTAATTAGGCTTTTTATCAAATGAGAATAATTTTTCGATACTTAATTATTCTAACTGCATTCATTTTATTTGGTTGTAAATCGACCAAAATAGTTTCTGAAACAATCGTTAGAAAGACGGAAATGGAATTTTATGAAAGTGGACTATTAAAAAGCATTGGACAAATTGACTCGGATTTTTTATCTAAAGCAGCTCGAATCGGATTATGGGCTGAATTCTATGAGAATGGGAAACTGAAAGAAACTGGAGAATATAAAACCGACTCGTATGTGAATTGTTGCATTGCTGGACCTTGTGACATAATTTATAGTTACAAAATTGGAGAATGGAATTACTTTCACGAAAACGGACAATTAAGAGCAAAAGGAATTTACAAAATTGACAAAAAACACATTGAAACGACCTGCGAAGGCGGAGACGAAATTAACATTGGATTTCTAAATGAGAATTGGAAATTCTATGACAAAAACGGAACTGAAATAAGGCCGACTGAAAAGGAAATAAAAGAAATTGAAGAAAGTGGAATTGTGGACGAATTTGATGTGATGGGAAAATGAAAAAACTACCTACAACAATGTATAACCGCAATTACGGCGGATTCGACTACGTCCGAATCCACTCGGAATTGCAATCGTCAGTGCTTAACCGAAAAACAGTAACTTTAAACCCGTAACTGACGGTTATACGAGACCGTTAGCACCAATATAAACGAACCATCAACTAATGAATCAAAATTTAGAAAAAGAGTATATTTTATCAAGTAGAAAAAGACGAATAGCAGCATTTATAATTGACCATTTTACATTTACATTTCTAATTGTAGGAATTGTATTCTTGTCACTTGGAACGGATTTTATGGACGAAAATAATTTAAATAATCTGACAACTAAAATGTTGCCGACAATGATTATTGGTCTTGTATTATATTTCGCAAAAGATTCAATAAAAGGAATTAGTCCAGGAAAGTGGATTATGGGAATTATGGTTCGTAATGAAAATAATCCTGCTGAAGTTCCTTCTTTCGGTAGATTATTAATTCGAAATTTATTTTTAATAATTTGGCCAATAGAGTTTATTGTTCTTGCTTCAAGCCAAGAGAAAAAAAGACTTGGAGACAAAACTGCAAAAGCAATTGTAGTTAAAAACCCGAACAAACCGACAAAACTTCCAAGAGTTTTAGCATTAGTAGGAGTTGGAATTGCTTTTTTTACATTTACATTTTTGTTTGCTGGTTCAGCAATGAAAAATTCAGACGCTTATAAAGTGGCAATTTCGGAAATTGAACAAAATGCAGAAATTATATCGGAAACTGGAGGAATAATAGGTTATGGAATGATGCCGACTGGAAATGTGAGTATTTCAAATGGAAACGGACAAGCACAATTGGAAATAAAAGTTCTCGGAAATGAAAAGGATTTGAATATTGTTGTTTATCTGACAAAAGAGCCGAATGGAGAATGGAAATTAATAGAACTGAACAAATAAATACTGGTGCTAACACCGTATATAATTTATTGCTGGCTTCTTGCCTACTTACGAAAGTCCTCGCGGACTTTCTTGGTCAATAATTATTTACTAAATTAGTTGCTTGAAACACGCAACAAACCATATACAACAACGTTAGCCTACATTATGGAAAACGAACAAAAATTTAAAACCAAAACTGGATTTTGTCACATTCTGACTGACAAGATAGTTCTGACTCGTGATGGAATTGTTGGAAATGTAGCGGAATTGACAACTGGGAATAACATTTACCAAATACTTGGAATTTATGGAATAATGTCAATTGTTTTATTCTATATAGCGTTCACAAAAATCGTAAAAGAAGACTGGATAGAATTCGCTATTTATTGCGGAATTGGAATTTTTATTGCGTATAGCTTAGTTAAAAGCCTGAATTTGAGTTCTACGCCAATTATCGAGCGGAATAAAATAAAAAATGTGGAATTTAAGCCTGCGAAAAAGTTTTTAACAAGAAGTTACTTCAAAGTGGAATTTGAGCAAAATGAAGGGAAAATAAAAAGCCGACTTATTATGCTTCCAGGTTCACTTAACGACGGAACAAACGAAACAGAAAAAGCACTCGGAATAATGAAAAAAGCTGGATTAATTTAGATGCAACTTTCAAAATTAACATACAATCCAAAATGGACAGCAATCATAATCATTGGGATTTGTTTGACTGGAATGTTAATTGGGAATTATGTGCAAAGATTTCGAATTTCCGAATATCGTTGGATTTATCAATATGGTAGTTATCTGAATTTAGTATTGGTTTTTGGTTCACTTTGTTGGTCTTTAATTCACCCATTAATTGTATGGTCTAACAGAAAACCTGAATGGAAAAAACATCTGATTTGGATACTTGTTGGTCTAATTCCGCTTATTTATTTCATAACAATGATGATAATTGCAGAAATTAGATTTGGAAATAAAATAACGTAGGCTAACACCGTATATAACTCATAGCTAATTAGTTGTTAAATCGAAGTTATGGCATATTTGGAAAGTCGCCAAATTTTTAAATTTGACGATTTCCAAGAAAAAAATAAATAGTGAAATTTAAAAATCTGGCTTGTACTTAATCTGAAAAATAATCGTTAATTTACACGCTACGAGCCATATACCAGACCGTTACCCAACATTTGAAAGAACATTACGAAATACACAATAAACTTCTGAAAAGATTGGTATTTGACAACTTAAAAGTTATCGGCTTTATAGTTGTTGTTTTACCATTTTATTACAAATGGCGTAACGGAACTGAATTTGTTTATGAAGAAATTTGGATTTGGTTATTTGCAGGCTTTATTTTTTTGACAAATATTCCTGCATTAATTATTTACCTTAACTATTATTTTGAGAATAAAAACACAGGATTTACTCTAGATTATGAAGAGGAAAAAATAATTATAATTCAAAACGGAATTGAAAAAGAATATTTAAAAAAAGAAATAAAAAAATCTACTTATCATTTAGGAATCTATTATAAAAATGCAATTGATAGAGGTAGCAGAATACCAATGTTAATCTCTGATTTTGGATATTGGGATTTGGAGTTTAAAAATGGAGACAGATATTATTTGACTAATATTCTGCACGATTTCATTCACGATACGCCTAAAGTTCCTAAAACTAAATATAGATTTCGGTTTTATCCTTATATAAAGAGAAATGACAGTAGACAAGCTATAAACTTGAATGAAAAAAGGGAAAAAGAAAAAACTTTGACCGAGACTTTCATTGAAAAATATAAGACCAAAAATGAAAAACAATTATTGGAAATTTTAGATAATAAAAAAAGTTATCAGAAAGAAGCTGTGAGAGCAGCAGAAATATTAATGAAAAATAAAAACGTTGGGTAACAACGTATATAGCTCATAGCTAGTCAGTTGCTTAATCGAAGTTAAGGTATATTTACTAGTCCGCCAAATTTTTTAATTTGGCTTATTGAGAAAAAAGATAATAAGAAAAATTAAAAAATTCGGCTCGTGCTTCATCCGAAAATAATTTCATAATTTGCACGCTACGAGCCATATACAGAGACGTTGTAATGCATTTGAGAGCACAGTTCCTCATTCAAAATACAGTTTCACTCAATATGACTTTTTCAAAATAAAAATCTGAATTAAATTGAACTCAAATCAAACCGACCAATTTTGAAAAAAGCACTCTTACTTTTATTATTATTTTCGAGTGGAATCACATTCTGCCAATCAAAAGAATATAGCGGAATTGTAAAAGTCAAAAGCGACAATCTTCCACTTCCTGGAGTAAATGTGATTATTAAAGGAACAAAAATCGGAACTCAAACGGACTTTAATGGAAATTTTAAAATTTCAGTTCCTGATTCTTTAAATGTATTAAGTTTTTCATTCCTTGGAATGGTTCCTTTGGAGTATAAACTCAAGGTCGAAAAGAATCTTGAAATATTTTTAAAAGAAGATTGTAACATTGACTGGTTTGATGAACGACATATCGGATTTTATTTAAATAGCGGACTTATTAATAATCCTGTTGGTGGACTATTTCATTTTTCTTTTACACCAAATTATAATTGGCCAACAATTAAAACAGGAATTAGTTACCAAACCAACCTAAAAGAAAATAAGTTTCTCAACGCTTATTTGAATTTTCATCATCTTTTTGTCAGTTGTGATTTTAACGCTGATATCAATTCCTCTTTGAGAAACTTGGAGTATGATAATAATATAGAATTGACAGCATATTCAGTTGAAACAATTCTTAATTTTAATCGTTTTAGTGCCATAGTTGGCTTAAGTACTATTGGCTACAATAAAACGTCGGAAAACGAAAATATAAATTCGATTGGACCAACATTCGGACTTGGAACTTGGATTGGACAACCCTTTTTAATGTCTGTTTCTGCGAAAACAACGATTTATAAAAATTTGAGCGAATATCACGCCGAAATAAAAAAACAGTACAAAGGAGTTTATGGATTTCTAAAATATTATAAAGTTAACGACTTTAATGAATTGAGTTTAGGAATCGGAATCGAATTAAGTTATTAAAAAATAAAAACGCATTACAACACCGTATAAAATTAATTGCTGGTTTTAGTCTATTTACGAAAGTCCTCGCGGACTTTCTATCTGTGATTTATTTGCTAACTTTAGTGCTTAAATCACGCAACTAATCTTATACAATCACGTTGCCCACAATTTGAAAAAACTGCTAACCATAATATTTTTAAGTCTAATTTTAACTTCTTGCGGGAATTTAGAAGAAGATAAATTGATTGCGGAATTTAAAGCAAAAGAAAGTTACCGAATTTGGAAAACCGAAAAATCTTTGTCGAAAAAGGATTCTATTTATTCCCAGAAAAAGTCATTTAAAAGTTACGATTCCAAAAATCGGTTGATTAACATTAGTAACGTTGAATTTTATTACTACAATGATATCGAGAATCGGATTGAAAAGACCAAATCAATCTACAAAAGAGAGGGAAAAGGAACAGCCAAAATCGACACGCAAAATTATGTTTACTATAAAAATGGTTTATTAAAATACATTATTGAGAAACGTAAAAAAATTGACACAATTAAATCATTCAAATACGATTCGGAAAAAAATCTAATTGAAACTAAAACTAATTTCAGAACTATCTCGCAAGAATATAAAAATGGAATTCTAAAAAAGAAAATTGTGGAGGAAAGAAATACGGAACCGAAAATCTCAGAATTTTATTACGATTCTTTAAATCGCCCAATAATAGAGAATTGGGTTTTTAGTGGAAATCAGCGTATGAAAACAAAATTCGAGTATAACGAAAAAGGTAAACTCTTTAGAGAAATAGATAGTTCTTTAAATCAAGGAACAAATCCTAACGAGTTTGTAGAGTTTATGACCGAATATAAATTTGACAAAAACGATTCGATTATTGAGATAATAAAATTAGGAAGAGTTTTAAGCGAATCAGATTTTAAAATACGTGGAAAAACAGTAATTGAAAGGAAAAAAGAATAAAAACTGTGGGCAACAACGTGTATAATTAATGGCTAGTTCTCGCCTACTTACGAAAATCCTCGCGGATTTTTTATTCGGTTTTTATTTGCAAAATTTAGAGCTTAAACACGCCACTAATCATACACAAGCACGTTGTAACACATTTGACTAAATCAAGAAAATGCAGGAATTCAGAAATTGGAAAGAGTTTATTAACCGAGTTTTAATTGACAGCGGACAATTTGAAAACTCGAATTCTGAATTGATAAATCAAACCGAAATTGAGACATTTAAATCGACTGATAAGAACTCTCTGACTGAAATTAAAGTTGGATATTTAGAAAAAGATTCATTAATCTACTTACAGATATTTAATCCGACTGTTCCTGGATATAATAAATATGTAGAAGGAGAATATTTCTATCAGCACGATTTTAGCGAAGACGATAAAAGTTACGGAAATCCAGCATTGGAATTTAATGAACAAAATCTGAATGGAATTCTCTCTATTCTCGAAAGTGGATTAAAAGGAAAAGAAGTTCAATACGTGAAAAACAACATAGTTCTGAAATCCAAACTTTATAATTCGGAATCTCATCCTGACTTCAGTTATTCTTATGATTTTACAAGGAGAGGTTTTTGGAACAAAATATTCGGACAGAAAATTGACAAAATGGAAGGAATTGAAAAGAGAGAAATAGAGTTGAATACAATATTTAGCGGAATAAAAAACGTGTTACAACAACGTGTATAAAAAATTGCTAAATTAGTATTTAAACAAAGGTAGTTGTATTTTTGTTACGTCTGAATTTCCTTCGGAAATTCCTCGCACACAAAAACGCAACTTTCCATACACAAAACCGTTGTGTATCATATAAAAAAATCAAATGAATAGAATATTACTGACTTTAGGAATTGTTTTAACTTTCCACATTGCGAATGGACAAACAAAAAACTTCATTGACCAACCATATATAGAAACGACTGCAAAAGTTGATTCTCTTGTAAAACCTGACATAATATATCTTGACATTTTGTTGCAAGAAAAAGACAATAGAAATAAAGTTTCTGTTGAAGAATTAGAGAATAAGATGGCGACAAAGTTGGAATCTTTGGGTGTTGACTTAAAAAAACAATTAACTCTCTCTGACTTGGCAAGTAATTTCAAAAAATACTTTCTAAAACAAAAAGATGTTCTAAAAAGCAAAGCATATAAACTAAAGGTTTTTGACGCTCAAACTGCTGGAATAGTCCTTGTTGAATTAGAGAACATTGGGATTTCAAATGTATCACTTGATAAAACAGAATACTCGAAAATTGAAGAGTTGAAATTGGATTTGAAATCAAAAGCAGTAAGAAAAGCAAAAAAACAAGCTGAATATCTTATTGAACCACTGAATCAAAAGATTGGTGGAGCGCTGTTCATTGCTGACAAATACTATCAAGGTTATGATTATGATGGAGAATTGGAAGAAATAGTAGTAGTTGGTTATGGCTATAGAAAAAAGAAGGAATATAAACCCGTAGAAATTGAATTTAAACCAATTAAAGTTGAAACTGAAGTTACCATCAAATTTAAAATTGATTAAAATACGCTACACAACAATGGCTATAATTAATACGGGTTTTGGTGCTTAACCTAAAATTTTGGTAAATTTACTAAGTCCGCCAAATCTTTTGATTTGGCTTTAAAATGAAAAGATAAAACAAAATAAAAAGTTTTGGCTAAGTGCTTAATCGAAAATTAATCCTTTTAATTCCCGTTGAAAGTGTAAGGATAGCTTTCACCTATGCAGCGTTAAATGATCTTGATGTATGGGCTTGTGATATTCAAAATGCATACATCCAAGCACCAACGTCAGAGAAGCACTATATTATATGTGGCCCCGAGTTTGGGGACCACGTTGGTAAAAGAGCATTAATAAGGAGAGCTCTCTATGGAGGCAAATGTGCCGGCCGTGATTATTGGGTACACCTAAGAAGCTGTATGCAATTTCTTGGATTCACTACATGCAAGGCTGATGCTGACGTGTGGATGAGGGAAAAGAAAAGAAGTGATGGAACAGTTTACTGGGAATATGTATTACTGTACGTCGATGACTGTTTATGCATATCAGTTGATCCCGAATCAATTATAAGAAATGAGATAGGCAAATACTTCATTGTAAAGGAGCCATCAATTGGACCACCAGATATTTATCTCGGTGGAAAGGTCCGAAAAGTAGAGTTAGAAACGGGTGTAGAATGCTGGGCTTTCTCCTCGTCACAATATGTACAAGAGGCAGTAAGGAATGTTCGAAAATGTTTAGAGAAAAGATATGAAGAAAAGAATGATCATCTCAAGTTTCATTTACCAAAGAAAGCTCCAGCCCCTATGTCTAACGACTACCGACCAGAGATAGACATATCAAAAGAACTCGATGCAACGGACGCAGCATACTACCAGTCCTTAATTGGAATAGTCCGATGGATGGTAGAATTAGGAAGAGTTGATATTTGTTGTGAGGTATCTATGCTATCATCAT
>CAXYCO010000007.1:0-93990 GCA_964275545.1 uncultured Polaribacter sp. | reverse complement strand
AAATCTGGAAATTTATTTTGAAACTCGACAGCTATTTGCCATTCCGGAATATTTCTATATTTAGTTTTTTCATAGGTAGAAAACCCTCTGTGAATGGCTCCTAATTTCTTAACCCCTGCTTTATATAACCTTTCAATTCCGCCTAACCATAGCGCTAAATCTGGATTTACAGGGTTTTTAACCAACACAATTTTATCGGTTCCTTGAAGCGCATCTGCAATTTCTTGCATAATAAATGGCGAAACGGTAGAACGAGCACCAATCCACAATAAATCAACATCATTCTCAATTGCTAACTTTACGTGTGCTGCATTCGCAACTTCCGTACAAGTTTTCATACCTGTCTCCTCTTTAACTTTCTTTAACCATCTTAGACCAATTTCACCTACTCCTTCAAACATGCCTGGCCTTGTTCTTGGCTTCCAAATTCCTGCACGAAAATAATTTACATCAGAATCTTTTAATTCGTGTGCAATTCTTAAAACTTGTTCTTCTGTTTCTGCACTACAAGGCCCTGCTATTACTAGTGGATGATCTAAATTCATATCATCCAACCATGTTCTTAATTCTTTTGTATTCTCCATCTTTCTACTTGTTTTGGCTTTTAATCTATGCCGTTTAAAATTTGTTTTATATAATTTGTGTTCTCCATTTCGTTAAAAATTTCAGAGAAATTATCTTGTTCCATCAAAGCTTTAAAATGTTCTAAATTATTGATGTATTCTTCTAATGTTTCTATAATATTTTCTTTATTTTGTTTAAAAATTGGCGTCCACATTGCTGGCGAACTTTTTGCCAAACGAACGGTAGATTCGAAACCAGAACCTGCCATATCGAAAATATCACGTTCATTTTTTTCTTTATTAATTACTGTTTTACCCAACATAAATGCGCTTATGTGAGATAAGTGCGAAACATACGCAATATGCTTATCATGCGAAACAGGATCCATGTATCGAATACGCATTCCAATGGCTGTAAATAATTGCAATGCTTTTTCTTGTAGCTTAAAAGTGGTCTTTTCTACTTCACAAATAATGTTTGTTTTACCAATGTATAAACCAGAAATTGCTGCTGTTGGTCCAGATTTCTCAGTCCCTGCAATAGGATGACATGCTAAAAAATTCCTTCTTTTTGGATGATGTTCAACGGCTTTACAAATGGCTTCTTTTGTAGATCCAACGTCTATAACCAAACTAGTTTCAGAAATTTTATCTAAAATAATTGGCAATAGTTTTACAGTAGCGTCTACCGGAATTGATACAATTACTAAATCGGCATTTTCGATAGCGTCTAAGGTTACTTTTTCTTGAATAACACCTAATTCTTTCGCCTCATTTAAGTGGTTTTCATTCGTGTCTATTCCGTGAATTACAGCATCTGGATTGTTTTTTTTAATATCGGTCGCAAAACTACCGCCTATTAAACCAACACCAATTACAAATATATTTTTCATCCCTTTTCTGCTTTCTTTCGGTGACTAAAGTTTCTAATTTTCTTCTCTTTTATCTTTATTTTTTAAAATATTACCAAATGCAACACCAAAACAAAGACCTATACTAATTCCTATACCTGTATTACCAAATAAATTTCCAAATACAATTCCAAGGATTAATCCAAATGATATTCCAATTCCAAATCTATTTTTTTTTAATTTTTTTATTTTTTATATTTCCAATAAACCAAGGTATTAAAGCTTAGTTCTTATAGTCTTTGTATAGCTTCTTTAATTACTTCTGACGTTACACACAATGAAAAACGAATATACCCTTCACCTTGAGAGCCAAAAATGGTTCCTGGTGTGATAAAAATATCTTTATCGTATAGCACAGCATCTGTTACCTCTACTGCTTTTTTCCCTTGAGGTATTTTTGCCCACACAAATAATCCTGTAGCGTTTCGATCATACCTAGCTCCTAACTTGTCTGCCAATTGCCAAATTAATGCTCTACGCTCTTTGTAAATTTTATTTTGTGCTGTAAACCAATCATCAGATAGCTGTAAGGCTTCTATGGCTCCTTTTTGGATTCCGTAGAACATGCCAGAATCCATATTACTTTTTACCTTTAAAATCTCATTAATATACCTTGAGTTTCCTAAAACCATTCCGACACGCCAACCCGCCATATTAAAAGTTTTGCTTAAAGAATTTAATTCTAAAGCAATGTCTTTTGCACCATCTACTTGCAAAATGCTAAGCGGTGTATCGTTTAAAATAAAACTATACGGATTGTCATTGATAATTAATATTTGATGTTTTTTTCCAAATGCAATTAACTTTTCAAAGGTTTCTAAAGTGGCGTTGGCTCCTGTTGGCATGTGCGGATAATTTACCCACATAATTTTTACGCCCGTTAAATCTTGAGTTTCTAAAGCATCAAAATCAGGTTGCCAATTGGTTGCATCACTTAGATTATAAAAAAGCGGGGTCTGCCCCTACTAATTTGGTTACTGATGTATAGGTTGGATACCCGGGGTTTGGAATCAACACTTGATCGCCTTCATTTAAAAAAGCCATAGAAATATGCATAATTCCCTCTTTACTTCCCATTAATGGCAATACTTCGTTTTCTGGGTTTGAATCTACAGAAAACTTTCTTTTATAGAAGGTAGTAATGGCGTTTCTTAATTCTGGCAAACCCTGATACGATTGGTATTTATGGGCAGAAGCATCTCCTAAACTCTTTTGAATTGCGTCCAATACTTTTGTTGGTGGATGCAAATCTGGAGAGCCAATCCCCATATTAATAATTGGTTTTCCTGCGGCAACTAACCCTCTAACTTCTCTTAATTTTTTAGAGAAATAATATTCTTGAACGGTCTCTAATCTTTTCGCTGATTCTATCATATTGTTATCATTGAGATTCTGAAGCGATTTTCAAAATTGAGCTATAAGTCTACCGTTTTTATAAGTTCCTAAAATCTTAAATTCTTCTGCCATTATTTCTATAATTGTTGCTGCTTTTTTATAATCTTCATAGGCATCGAAGGTAATATCTACAAAAAAGGAATATTTCCAAGGAGTGTCTGAATGACTGGCAAGGATTGAATTTTAGTCAGGTTCATTTTACAATCGCTCAGCACATTCAAAATAGCGGATAAACTTCCTCTTTTATGATTCAATTGGAATTTTAAAGAAGCCTTATTAATCTGATCTATTCCATTATTTGGTGCTTCTGTTTGAACAATTACAAATCTTGTAGAGTTGTCTTTCATCGTTTGAATCTCATCCTCAATAATAGTCAAATCAAAAATTTCTGCAGCAATTTTTGGGGCAATTGCTGCAATTCCAACTAGATTTTCTTTAGCTATTCTTTTGGCAACTTCTGCGGTATCTACATCTTCTATTAACTTAATATGAGGATGTTTTTTAAAAAACTCTTTGCATTGTAACAAGGCCATTGGATGCGACCAAACTTCCTTAATATCATCTATTTTTTGTCCTTTTAACCCCATTAAATGATGGTGTATATTCAAATATTCTTCGCCAATAATATGTAAATTATTGTTGTCTATTAAAGCATAATTCGGAATTATAGATCCTGCAATGGTATTCTCTAAAGCCATAATACCAAGGTTTGAAGATTTGTCTAATAAACTTGCGACCAACACATCAAAAGACATGCATTCTTTTAATTGTATGGAAGTTCCATAAAAGTCACGTGCAACTTTGTGATGGTTTGAGCCCTCTGCTCCTTGTATGGCAATAATTTTATTCTTCATTTTATATCAAAAAAAAAGTCTCGAAGTAAATTCGAGACTTTATATATTTTAAATGTTTCTTAACAACATGATACAAAGTCTCTCCTTTTATTGTAAAAATAAAAGTAAAAGTAGAAACGCGTCCAAATTGTATTTAACATCTTAATTCTCTTGTTTTGAACAACAAATCTAAAGATTAATTTTAGATATACAAAGTATCTCCTATGAATTATAACAGTATTTTACAAGTATTGAATAAAATGAAAAAAAAAGCCTTTGAATTATTATATTCTTTAAAAACAAGCTATTAGAATAACAGATTGTAAACAGTAGATTTCACATCAACAAATTAGCTACTGTATAAATATGCATTTAAACAATTAATAGCGTCTATACGTATAGGAATAAACTCTAGTCTTTGAGTCATAACAATTCTTCAATAGATTTGACGCAACCTTTTATCTATTTTCTCATCTTATAAAAAAACCTCTTACCGTGAAAAATGTACTATTCTTCATCATTTGTATATTCTTGTCTCAAGTGACTATGTCGCAAAATAGAGGGATAAGAATGATAAAATTAAATTCCAATAAAGAAAAGGTAATTAAAGAAAATAGAAGAATACAACTAAAAACTTTTGATGGACGATCGATTAAAGGGCGCTTTAAAATTGAAAATAGTAACACTATTATGATTGATAATCTTCGAATACACATAACTGATATTGAAGCATTAAAACGCAACTCTATGTTATCATCTATACTCACCTCTGGACTTCTTATATATGGCGGTGCAATGGCAGCTGGATTTGGTACTATAATTGGTGCCTTCGGGAATCCTTCTGGATTTTGGTTACTTGTTCCTGCAGCTGGGTTGATATATGCTGGAGTTACATCGCCAAATATTCATAAAAATCATACCATAGACAGAGGTTGGAAATTTGACATCATCACACTACCAAATTAAAAAACGAAAGCTAAATTTATAGGTAAAACTTCCTCATACATTAATTCTGAACACAATAAACGGTTTCGATTTAGCATAGAATCTCAGCAAAGGAATTGTTGCTTTTATTCCTAAAAAACCTTGAATATCCATATTGTATAGTTTTTAAATATTCACAATATTTAAAATTAATTACAAAAAAAAGCTTCTCAAAAATGAGAAGCTTTCTATAAAATAAACTCTTAAAATTTTACTGTTTTGGTTTAAAAACTATCTCGTAAGATTTACTGTCTTTAATCAATTTTTTTGCAATATCTTCTACATCTTTTAAAGTAATAGCCTTAATAATTGATTCATAGTTTTTGGGATCATTCATATTATAGCCTTCTAGTACAGAATTCTTTAACAAACGCATTTCATATCCATTATAGTTCTTACTTTCCTCTCTTTCTTTTAAGTAGTTAGTAAGTGTTTTGTCTAAATCTGCTTGCTGAATTTCTCCATTTTTAAGGTTTTCAATTTCTTTATGTACGATTCCGATTAGTTTTTCTGCCAATTCTGGATTACAATCAAATCGTACAGAAATAGTTGCTTCTTGAGTGGGTCTTATTGTTAATGAACCTCTAGTTCTTGCTCCATATGTACCACCTTCTTCCTCTCTAAGAGACTCTGTGTAACGCAACTGTAATATATCTCCCATTGCTCTCATTAAAATTGAATTTTTTAAAGAATAGTTCATGTCGTTTTTAATAACCACACGAACATTTGTCTTAGGATCTTTCATTTCTAAAAACACATCTTTATCAATCGTATTTGCAATCCAATCTACAGAATTGTCTTTCCAATTTTCTTTTTCATCTGTTGTGGGTAAACTAGCAATATATTTTTCTAACAAAGGCTTGATAATTTCTTTTTTTACATCACCAATAATAAAGAATGTGAAATCGCCTGCATTACCAAATCTAGTACTGTAAATATTCCTCATTTTATCAAAAGACATTTCAGACATATATTCTTTATTAAACAAACGCTCAGTCGGATGATTTTTACCATATAAAATAGTCGTTACACTGTCTTGCATTTTAGACTGAACCTGCTCACTCTTTCTAATCAAAAAAGCATCTACTTGTTGCATTAATACATTGTAAGAATTTTCATCAAAACGAGGTTTTGTAAAGCGTAAATTAACTAGTTGCATCATGGTTTCAACATCCTTTGTAGAAGAGGAACCTGATACACTTTCTGAGGTATTACCAACACTTACTCTAGAATTTGCTTTTTTACCCGCTAATACTTTTGGTAAATCTATTGCAGAAAATTCACCCAAACCAGACATTTGAACAACATTACCCATTAGCGCAGTAGAAGGTAAATCTTCAACGGATAAAAGAGATTGACCACCGTAACTAACCGCACTTAGATTTACCTCATTCTTGTTTTTATCAACAAACTTATAATGCACCTTAATACCATTGCTTAATGTGAAAATTGTAGAACCAACTTCTTTATCTTCTTGTTCTGATGCAATCGTTCCTTCTATTAAATTAACTCCAGACATTAAAGATTTCAAATTTGTTTCCTCTTTGTAACCTTCTAAGGTTTTGTCATTCTCTACTTTATTAATAATTGCAAGCGCCTCCTCTTTGGTTAAATTCTTGTTTCCTTCAACACCAGTTACAACAATAGATCTGTTGTTTTTAAGATATAAACTTTGTAATTGCGCAAGCAGTTCCTCTTGAGTTAATTGAGCAAAAAGTACTTTTGCAATTTCAAATTCTTTTTTGATATCTGTAATATGAGAATTTTCTAAGTAGTTGGTCTGAATTCCTCTTACAATCTGACCATGACTTCTATTCGCAAAACCTGCTATTTGATTTTCGTAAGAACTTGTATATTCAGAAACTACTCTACTAATTTCCGCTTTTGTAAATCCAAATTTTACAGCTCTGTTAATTTCAGAAATCACCAATTCAAATCCTTTATGCTGCATATTTGGTTTGGGCGTAATACGAGCACTTAATTGATTATTCAATCTAGAGAGACTTCCATAACGAACGGATGCAAATAAAAGTGGTGAATCTGGTTTCTGATTAATTTCATTTAATCTTGTAGAAATAATAGATGAAGCCATTCCATTTAAAAGGCTATTTTTTAAGTCTCCTAAAGTTTCGTCTTTTAAAGATTTATCGTGACGAATGGCAAAAGTAATATTAGAAGATTTCACCTCTTTATCCATGCCTATGTCATAAATAAGTTCATCATTATCTTTAATTTGAACTTGTGTTCGTTCGATCGGATTTTTTACTGCAGGAATGCTTGAAAATAAAACTTTAATTTTGTCTTCAATTTCATTGACATTTACATCACCAATAATTGCGATTGCCTGTAAATCTGTTCTATACCAATCGTGATAAAAATCACGTAATGCCTTGTATTCAAAACCTTCCACTACTTCCATAGTCCCAATCGGTAAACGTTTTGAGTACATAGAGTTGTTAAACATCGTACCAATAGTTTGTTGTAAAACACGCATACCGCCACTTTGTCTAGTTCTCCACTCTTCTTTGACAACCCCTCTTTCCGAATCAATTTCTTCTTCGGTTAATGATAAATAGTTAGACCAGTTATGTAAAATAGACAAACCTGTGTCTATTAATTCTGGCGTGGTAGGTATATTGTTAATATTATATACGGTTTCATCAAAAGAGGTATAAGCATTAATATCTCTACCAAAAACAAGTCCCTGTTCCTGCATTGTGTTCAAGATTCCTTTACCAGGGAAATCTCTAGTTCCATTAAATGCCATGTGTTCTAAAAAATGTGCTAATCCTTGTTGATTGTCTTTCTCTAAAACAGACCCTACATTTTGAATGATATAATAACTTGCTACGTCTTTGGTAACTTTTGTATCATGAATATAATAGGTTAAGCCGTTTTCTAAAACTCCTTTTTTAATGGTCTGATCTACCGGCAAAGGCATTTCTAGAATATTTTTTTGAGCTGATGCTATGTAATTAAAAGCAATGCAGAGGGTAACTAATAAAATTTTCTTCATTCTTATTTATATTTATTATTCGGTGAGTTCACAACTTTTTGAAAAAAGTACAAGCAAATATAAAACTTTGCTATTGATTTTATCTACATCACAATTATTGTTTCTGTTTAACTAGAGAAAATTTATTAAAAAAATCTCTAGTAATTTTATGCCTTGTAGTTGATGTTCTTTTGGTTTTACTCTATTGGATTTCAACTGTATATTAAAATAGAATTAAAAAAAATTAACCCATATAGTGGATATTGAAGTTTTTTAGCTAAACAAACTATTTGATTTAGTAAATGATTTTTGGAAAGAGTGACTCAACCATTCCTATTATCTGTATATACATTTTAGAATTTCAAATAAATCTAAAAAATGATACAAACGAAAAAAGCTCTTCATAAATGAAGAGCTTTTCGCGGTCTGGACGGGACTCGAACCCGCGACCTCCTGCGTGACAGGCAGGCATTCTAACCAACTGAACTACCAAACCGTTGCGTATAGCGGGTGCAAATATAAGCCTGTTTTTTAATCTAGCAAAGAAATTTATAAAAATTTTCTTCTACTTATTAAATATGTTGTTAAAACTTCTTTAAAGCCCAAATTAATATCTACAGGAACATAATCAATCTTATATTGTAAACATTTATTTTTCAAATCTTTAAAGTAATCTAGCACTATTTCTGTATATTTCTCTTTGACGTTTTCTGTGTATAAATTAATTTCTTCTCCAGTTTCTAAATCAACGAATTTTTTAGGAATTGAGTCAAAATCAAAGTTTAATTCAGTCTTTCCATCGAAGGTATGAAATAAAACTACTTGATGTTTGTTATATTTTAAATGACGTAATGCATCAAACAAGGCATCTTTATCTTTAGATGGTTGAAACATGTCTGTAAATAAAAAAATTAGAGAGCGTCTATGAATTTTCTCTGCAATTTCATGCAAAAACATATACGTATCTGTTTTTGTTCTAGAGGATGCTCTTAGTAATTGTTCTAACTGATTCAATAACATTTTTCGATGACGCTCACTTCCTTTCTCTGGTGCATAGTACTCATAAGAATCAGAATAAACGCTTAATCCAATGGCATCTCTTTGTTTTCTTAAAATCTCCATTAATGAAGCTGCTGCAATAGCAGAAAAACCTATTTTATTTAAATTATCTACTGATTGTGTTCTTAAAATTGGATAATGCATGGATCCAGAATTATCTATGATAATATGACATCGTAAATTTGTTTCTTCTTCATATTTTTTAGTGTATAATTTTTCTGTTTTTGCAAATAGCTTCCAATCTATATGACGTGTACTTTCTCCTTTATTGTATAGTTTGTGTTCAGAAAATTCAACAGAAAATCCATGAAACGGGCTTTTATGCATACCCGTTATAAAACCTTCTACAACTTGTTTTGCAAGAATATCGAGGTTTTTTATTTCTGATGATTTAACTTCGGATAGATTCATATTAATTTTTAATACTTTGAGCTCGTGTTAGGTGATCTGTCGTTTGTAATAATTTTTTAATCAAAATTGGATTATAATTTGGGTTTTCTTCTAAAAACTCTTGTAAAATATTAAATGCATCTTTTGAGGAATAATTACCAATAGAGCTTGCCAACCAACCTTTGGGAAAAAAAATATCTCCAGTGATTTGCACTTCTTCCAATTTTTCTAAAATAGATTTCAAGTGTTTTACAGAAAATTCCTGTCTTAATGGATGGTGCATGTTTATCAATGCAGCTTGAACCCAAGATTCTTTTTCTCTATTTTCATTTATTAAAAGTGATTTCATAAAACTTTCTCTCACATTTTCATCCCTAGAAACCGATGGGATTAACCATTTAAAACGCTCTAACCGATCTAAATTCGAAATATTTAATTGTTGCTCTTCTATGATTTGTGACATTTTAGGATGTTTAAATATAGCTAAAGTAAAAGCTAAAGAGGTGAAATTATTCTCATTTAAAAAAAGATTTTTTATTTTCTTATTTTTCTTCCAAATTTGATATAAATTTTCTGTCCCTTCCTCTGAAATTGCAATGGATTGATACAATGTAAACAAGGTTCTTTTAATGTTTGCAGGCAAGTCTTTTTCTAAAAGCGCATACATGTCATTCTCTGTGTTCTTTTGAACCTTATTCTTTTGTTTTTCAGTCAAGAAAGTCCAAAAAATAGTTTGGAGGCTGTTGGATAAATAGTTGGTAATTAATTCGTTTTCCTCCTTTTTTATGGCTTCCAAATACACTTCATAAGTTTTTGAAGGAGCAATTTTTCCAATGAGCATATTTTCATATAAATTAATAAATTGATACCCCCTTGAAACTTCATCATTCAAAAAAGAATAGTCATGAACTTTCTGTTTATAAATAGGAAAAACACCGTAACCAAATCCATTGGTATTGTATAAAATATGATCTAGCTTAAAACCTTTAGTCGCATCAGAAATATCAAAATATTTTCCCATATTTTTGATGTCAATATATTTTAGGCTTCCATTTTTATCAATCAATTTAATTTTAAAAGACTGGGGCCAAACTTTATTGGAGCCATCTTCTGCCCTTTGATGGAGTACAAATTTACTTATATTTCCTTTTTCGTTCAGTTCAATTTCTTCGGTAAAAATTGGTCGTCCAGAAGAATTTACCCAAACATTAGACCAGTTTTTAATATCTATAGAAGACTTTGTATCTAATATTGAAACAAGCTCATTCCAATCTGCATTTGAATTGGAATAGGTTTTTATATATTCTTGAATTCCTTCTTGAAAAACTTCTTCACCTAATAAAGATTCTAATTGTCGCATCATGATTGGTGCTTTGTTGTAAATAATTCGACCATACAAAGAACCTGCATTTTTAAGATTTCCTAAATATTGACGAATGGCATTTGTTCCTTTTGTTCTGTCCTCAGAATATGCTCTTGGATAATGAGACATCATAAAACTTAAGCTGTGATTAATCTCGGGATACACAGGATTTACAATTTTATCTGCCATAAAATTAGCAAACACTTCCTTCATCCAAACATCATTAAACCATTTCATGGTAACCAAATCTCCAAACCACATATGTGACGTTTCGTGTGCAATTAATTTTGCCCTTTTCAACTTCATGTTTTGAGTGGTATTCTTGTCTAAAAACAAAGACGATTGCCTGTATTGAATTGCTCCAACGTGTTCCATCCCTCCATATTGAAAAGGAGGAATTGCAGCAAAATCCATTTTTTGGAATGGAAATTTAACCTGCGTATATACTTCTAAAAAATCAATAGATTTTTGATGAATTTTAAACACTTCATCGACACTTTCAGCGATCTTTTCTTTGTTGTTTTCTCGGTATAAGAAACGCATATCAAAGGCTCCTGGATTTTTAGTAGTTTCTGTAAATTTTCCTGCTACAAATGAAAACAAATAGGTACTTATTAGATCTGAAGTGACAAAAGTATGCTCTGTAAAACCATCAATATCTACATTGTTTTTTTCAAAACCTCCCGCAAGTACTTTCCAATCTTTTGGGGCTGTAATTTTTAAGTTATACTTCGCTTTTATATCGGGTTGATCAAAACAAGGAAATAATGTACTTGCTCTGTCTGGAACTAATAAGGTGTATAAAAAGTCTTCGTTTCTATTGAGAGATTTTTCTCCTGCAATAAAAAATATTTCAACTGAGTTCTTACCTAAACGCAATGTAGATTTATCAAAAATAAGATGCTCTTTTTGATGATTAATTACTGAATTTTTATTGTTAATTTTTAAAGATTTTAGTTTTGATGAAACTTCATTAAAATCTAGATATACATCATTTTTCAAATCGTTAATCGTAAAACTCACAGCCAATACAGATGCAATTGGATGCTCTTTTTCTTTCGGAATTTTAAACTCTACATTGTATACTACGTCAGAAATTTGCTGGCTTCTGTAGCTAGCAAGCTCCAGTGAAATTCCTTTTTCTAAAAGGATTTCTTTAGGTTGTTTATAAGCACAAGAAATTATAATGAATGAAGATAAAATAATAGAAAAAAAATATTTCATTTGGAATACATCTTTAGATTTTAAAAATAAAAAAAGGTTTGACGTTAGCCAAACCTTTTCAATATTATAAACTATTAATACAACTTATATTGCTGCATCAATTTTACCAGTGTATACATTTTTGGGAGCAACACCTACTTGTTTATCTACAACTTCACCATTTTTAAAGATTAAAACAGTGGGTATGTTACGAACTCCGTACTTCGCTGCAAATTCTTGATTCGCATCAACATCAACTTTCCCTACAATGGCTTTACCATCGTATTCAGTATGAATTTCATCAACTATAGGCCCAACCATTCTACAGGGTCCACACCAAGCTGCCCAGAAATCTACTAATACTGGTTTGTCTGATTTTAATACTACTTCTTCAAAGTTTGCATCTGTAATTTCTAATGCCATTATATATTTTTTTTAAATTGTTATTGAGTTTTGTCTTGCAAAAGTAATCAAATATTTTTCCAAAACAATTTTATGAAAATTACTTTTCCCTATCTGTCTATCAATGGGGTCTATCCTTACATTTTTAAAAGATGGAAGATGCTATTTTATGAATATTTGTTGATTTTCCCATAGAATAATAATGTAAAAAAGGAACTCCAGATTGAAGTAATTCTTTACTTTGATGAATACACCACTCAATTCCTACCTGTCTAACCGCTGTATTGTCTTTGCATTTTACAACGCTCTTAATTAAATCGTCTGGTAAATCTACTTTAAATCTATGCGGAATTAAATTCAATTGTTTCTTGGTCGCTATTGGTTTTAAACCTGGAATAATTGGAACTGTAATACCTTCTGCTCTGCATTTAGCCACAAAATCGAAATATTTCTGATTATCAAAAAACATTTGAGTAACTATATAGGTCGCTCCATTTTTAATTTTCTTTTTTAAAAAATGAATATCTGAATCTAAACTTGGGGCTTCCATATGTTTTTCTGGATACCCAGCAACACCGATACAAAAATTAGTTTTTGATGAATTTTGTAATTCTTCATCTAAATAAATTCCATTGTTCAAGTCTTGAATTTGAGAAGTTAATTCTGATGCAAATTGGTGTCCTTCTTTTTCAGGTTTAAAATAAGTTTCGCTCTTTACAGCATCTCCACGAAGTGCCACTACATTATCAATTCCTAAAAAATCTAAATCAATTAAAAAATTTTCTGTATCTTCTTTTGTGAAACCTCCGCATAGTATATGTGGTACCGCATCGACACCATATTTGTTTTGAACTGCTGCGCAAATACCAACCGTTCCAGGTCGTTTTTTTACAACCTGTTTCTTTAAAAGTCCGTTTTCTAATTCTTTAAAAGTGTATTCTTCTCTATGATAGGTTACATCTATAAACGGAGGTTTAAATTCCATTAATGGATCTATATTATCAAATATTGATTGTACATTTTGTCCTTTTAAAGGTGGTAAAATTTCAAATGAAAACATCGTTTTCCCATTTGCTTTTTTTATGTGCTCTGTTACTTTCATTTTAATCTCTAATGTTTGGGTTTAGCCATTTATTAGCTTCTTCTATAGATATGTTTCTTCTTTTTGCGTAATCTTCCACTTGATCTTGTGTTATTTTCCCTAATCCAAAATAGGTAGCTTCTTCATTTCCGAAATAGTACCCAGAAACACTAGCTGCTGGCCACATTGCTAAACTATCAGTAAGCTCAACTCCTATTCGGTTTTTAACATCTAACAATTCCCAAATTACGTTCTTTTCTAAATGATCTGGACAAGCAGGGTACCCGGGCGCAGGTCGAATTCCTTTGTAATGTTCTTTAATTAATTCGTTATTTGTCAAGTTTTCTTCTGTTGCATACCCCCAATGTTTGGTTCGTACTTCTTTGTGTAAATATTCTGCAAATGCTTCTGCCAATCGATCTGCCAAGGCTTTTATCATAATGGAATTATAATCATCATTATCTGCTTCAAATTGTGCTGCTAATTCTTTGGTTCCAAAACCTGTAGAAACACAAAATGAACCAATATAATCCTGAATATTGGTTTCTTTTGGTGCAATAAAATCTGCTAATGCAAATGAAGAAACTCCCTTACGTTTTTTTAATTGCTGGCGAAGTGTTAAGAAATTTAAGTGTTCAACGGATTTCGAACCGGTATTTGAAGTGTGTACTTCAATATCGTCATCACGAATGGAATTGGCAGGAAATAATCCAAAAACTGCTTTGGCTTTTAATAATTTTTCAGAAAATACTTTTTGTAATAATTCTTGAGCGTCTGCAAATAATTCGGTGGCTTGTTCTCCAACAATTGTATCCGTTAATATTTCTGGAAATTTACCATGCAAATCCCAACTTCTAAAAAAGGGACTCCAATCTATAAATTCTTCTAACTTAGTGATATTAAAATCATGAATTTCTTGAACTCCTAAATGATTTGGTGTTACAATTTTAGAGGTTTCCCAATCAATTTTAAATTTGCGTTTTCTAGCCTCTTTAATAGAAATGTATTCTTTCGATTTGGATCTATTTAAAAATTTTTCCCTAAAAACAGTATACTCTTCTCTAATCTGATTTTTATAAATAACATTGTCCTTTTTTAATAGATTTCCAACTACAGTTACAGCTCTAGATGCGTCATTTACATGAACAACTGTTTCTGAGTAATGGGGTGCAATTTTAACAGAAGTATGTGCTTTAGAGGTAGTGGCTCCTCCAATTAATAAGGGAACAGAAAAATCATTTTTCTCCATTTCTTTAGATAAATAGACCATTTCATCTAAGGAGGGGGTTATCAATCCGCTTAAACCTATTACATCTACATGTTCTCTTTTTGCAGCTTCAATAATTTTTTCTGGCGGAACCATGACTCCTAAATCGATAATTTCATAATTATTACACCCCAAAACAACAGACACAATATTTTTACCAATATCATGTACATCTCCTTTTACAGTTGCCATTAATATTTTTCCTGCAAATTTTTGTTTGCTGTCTTTTTCGGCTTCAATAAATGGCTCGTAAGATGTGCCACCGCTTTTTTCATGACTCTTGCTGATTTTACAACTTGAGGCAAAAACATTTTTCCGCTTCCAAATAAATCTCCAACTACATTCATACCAATCATTAAATGACCTTCAATGACTTCAATAGGCTTGTTCGCTTCTATTCGAGCTTGCTCTACATCTTCAACAATAAAAGTGTCAATTCCTTTCACTAAACCGTGAGTAATTCTTTTTTGCAAATCGAAACTTCGCCATTCTAAAACTTTCTCTTCTGTCTCCTTTTTAGTTCCTTTTACCGTTTCAGCAAAATCTAACAAACGTTCAGTTGCGTCTTCTCTTTTATCAAATAAAACATCTTCTACACATGCTAATAGTTCTTTCGGAATTTCATCATAAATCTCTAACATTGTCGGATTTACAATCCCCATGTTCATTCCATTTTTAATGGCATGGTATAAAAATGCAGAGTGCATGGCTTCCCTAACAGTATTATTACCTCGGAAAGAAAATGACACATTACTTACGCCACCAGAAACATTTGCAAATGGTAAATTTTCACGAATCCATTTGGTTGCGTTAAAAAAATCGATCGCATTTTTTTTGTGTTCATCCATTCCTGTTGCAACAGGAAAAATATTGGGATCGAAGATGATATCCTGTGGTAAAAAACCAACAACATCAACCAAAATAGTATACGAACGTTGGCAAATTTCTATTCTTCTGTTGTAATTATCTGCTTGTCCTTTCTCATCAAAAGCCATTACTATTACTGCGGCTCCGTATCGTTTTACTAGGGTTGCTTGTCTAATGAATTCTTTTTCACCTTCTTTTAAACTAATTGAGTTTACTACAGATTTCCCTTGCACAATTTGTAATCCGGCTTCAATAATTTCCCATTTAGAGCTATCTATCATTATTGGAATTCGAGCAATATCTGGTTCTGAAGCAATGAGATTTAGAAAAGTAGTCATAGCATATACGCCATCTAGCATTCCTTCATCCATATTAACATCCAGAATCTGTGCACCTCCCTCTACTTGATCTCTAGCAACAGCTAATGCTTCTTCAAATTTTTCTTCCTTTATTAATCGAAGAAATTTACGAGAACCTGTTACATTCGTTCGTTCTCCAATATTTACAAAATTACTTTCTGGTGTTACAACTAATGTTTCTAAACCCGATAAAGTTAAATAGGTATTCATGGCTTATACTACAATTTTTCTTGGTTCATATTGTGCAGAAACTTCAGCAATAGCCTTAATATGTGCAGGACTTGTACCACAACAACCGCCAATAATATTTATTAAATCGTCTTTTAAATACCTTTCTATAAAAGCTTGCGTCTGCTCAGGGGTTTCATCGTATTCACCAAAAGCATTTGGCAAACCTGCATTTGGATGCGCTGAAGTATAAAAATTAGTTTCTCTTGATAATCGCTGTAAATAAGGCTGTAATTGTTCTGCCCCAAGAGCACAATTAAAACCTACCGATAATAAAGGAATATGGGATACAGAGGTTAAAAATGCTTCAACAGTTTGCCCAGAAAGTGTTCTTCCTGAAGCATCTGTTATGGTTCCAGAAACCATAATAGGAATCTCAATTTTTCTTTCTTCTTTCACTTCATCAACTGCAAATAAAGCTGCTTTTGCATTTAAAGTATCGAAAATCGTTTCTATTAAAAGCATGTCAACTCCACCATCTAACAAAGCTTCCACTTGTTGTTTGTAAGCAATTCTTAATTCATTGAATGTAACAGCTCTATATTCTGGTCTATTTACATCTGGAGACAAGCTTGCCGTTCTATTTGTTGGACCAATACTACCTGCTACAAATCGAGGCTTTTTTGGATTCTCTTTGGTGAATTTTACAGCAACTTCTTTTGCTATTTTTGCAGATTGGTAGTTTAGTTCGTATACTAAATCCTCCATCTGATAATCTGCCATTGCAATAGTAGTTCCTGAAAATGTATTGGTTTCAATAATATCTGCACCCGCTTCAAAATATTCTCCATGAATAGTTTTAATAGCCTCTGGTTGGGTAATGGACAATAAATCGTTGTTCCCTTGTAAAGGTGTTGGGTATTCTTTAAAGCGGTCGCCTCTAAAATCTTCTTCAGTAAATTTATAGGCTTGTAACATGGTACCCATCGCACCATCTAGAACTAAAATTCGTTCTTCTAAAATTTTATATATGTCTGACATCTTTGTTTGATATTTTTATCAATATGTCATCAGGAAAGGAAGTTTTTTCGCTGTTATCTTTCAGATTTAGAAAAATCTGTAGAATGTAGCACCTTTCTCAAAAAATGAGAGGTTGCCAAGGCTTCAATGGGTCTAATCCCTCTGCCTTTCGTGATAACGTATAAATAAGATAATGAACTTAATTACAAATAAACGCAATATTTTTTTATTTGAAGAGATCTATTTCTATTATTTATTAAATAATGATGATGATAAATACCGATCTCCTCTATCACAAACAATTGCAACTATAACACCACGCTCTATATTTTTTGCAACTCTTAATGCACACGCAACGGAACCTCCACTACTCATGCCAGCGAAAATTCCTTCTTCACTCGCTAATTTTTGAGTCATTTCTTTTGCTTCTTGCTCGCTAACTTCTAGTACTTGATCTACTTTTGATGCTTTAAAGATAGCAGGAACATAATCGTCCGTCCACTTTCTAATTCCTGGTATTTTAGCCCCATCTTCAGGTTGTGCTCCTATAATTGTTATCCCTTTATTCTGTTCTTTTAAATAATCAGAAACTCCCATTATAGTTCCAGTTGTTCCCATAGCTGATACAAAGTGAGTTACTTCACCTTGTGTATCTTTCCAAATTTCTGGTCCCGTAGTTTTATAATGTGCTTTATAATTATCGGGATTATCGAACTGATTCAATCTAAAATATCCTTTGTGGTATTTCAATTTTAACGCATAATCTCTTGAACCCTCCATCCCTAATTCTTTGGGAGTAAGAATAACTTCTGCTCCATAAGATCGAATTGTTTTTATTCTTTCTTCAGTAGAATTTTCTGGTAAGACTAAAATCATTTTTACACCTAAAACTTTTGCCATTAGGGCTAAAGCAATTCCTGTATTCCCACTCGTAGCCTCAACTAAAGTATCTCCTTTTTTTATATTTTTTCTTTTTATTGCTTCAGAAATCATATTGTAAGCAGCTCTGTCTTTAACACTTCCACCAGGGTTATTTCCTTCTAACTTTAATAACAGTTTTACCCCCTTCTTTTTAAAAATATGTTGAACTTCAATCAAAGGTGTATTTCCAACAAAATCTATGATACTTTTCGTTTTCATCTTCATTTTTATTTTTGAACTATTTTATATTCTGACTCTATAGTAACTATCGAGTTTTTGGGAATTGTATCTGTTATACAAACATTTGCGCCAATTACAGAATTTTCTCCAATAACTACATTGCCTCCTAAAATGGTTGCATTTGCATAAATTGTTACATTACTTTCTATTGTTGGATGCCTTTTCGTTGATGACAAACTCTTTTTAACTTGAAGACCTCCTAAAGTGACACCTTGATAAATTTTTACATGATCTTTTATACTTGTAGTTTCTCCAATAACAATACCCGTTGCATGATCTATAAAAAAAGAATTCCCAATTTTTGCTCCAGGATGAATATCGGTTCCTGTTAAGGCATGAACATATTCACACATCATTCTTGGTAAAATTGGAATTTCTAATTTTAATAATTGGTTGCTTAGACGATATACAGCTATGGCATGAAAACCAGGATATGCTAAATACACTTCTGTTAAACTTTTACATGCTGGATCATTTTTTTCAAATGCAATTGCATCTAAATCTAGTTGCTGTCTTATTTCTAAAAAACTATTTTTATAAACCTCCCACAAATATTCACTATTATGAATCGCAAATTTTTAGAAATACGATGAAAATTTCTTTCTAACTCTTTTTCATGTTGCTTCTTATAAGCAATATCAAACAAAGAATAAAAGAGTTGTTTTGTAAAAAGTGCCACTGTATCTTTTAAAGAAATAGCGTACTCTTTCAAAATCGAGTTTTCTAAGATATGCATTATACTTCGGGTGCTAATTCTATTTCTAATCCTTCTAATTTTGGAGTCATTTGAATTTGACATCCCAAACGACTATTATCTTGAACATGAAAAGCTTCTGCTAACATGGCATCTTCATCATCATTGATCGCTACTAATTCATGTTCGGATTTAATGTAACATTGACAAGATGCACACATTGCCATTCCTCCACAAACTCCAATAGTTCCCTCTTCTGCTAATTCATATGAACGGACTACTTCCATAAGGTTCATAGCCATATCTGTTGGTGCAATAACGGCATGGACAACTCCATTTCTATCGGTTATTTTTATATTGACATCTTGCACTATTCTATCGCTTTTACTACTGCTTTTGGAGCCTCTTTTCTAGTTCCATCAAAACCATCTACACCTCCAACGGTTGTATATTTCATTACATACTTTTTATTAGGAAAGATTCTTTTGTACGCACTTTGGCACATTAGAGTTGCCTCATGAAAACCACAAAGAATCAATTTTAATTTACCTGGATAGGTATTTACATCTCCAATGGCATACACCCCTGGAATAGTTGTTTGATAATCTAGGGAGTTGTTTACTTTAATTGCATTTTTCTCAATTTCTAATCCCCAATTACCTATGGGTCCTAGTTTTGGAGACAAACCAAACAAAGGAATAAAATGGTCTGTATCTACTATAAAAGCATCCTCACCTTTCTTGACTACAGCAACACCCGTTACTTTATCGATTCCTAAAATTCCTTTTACTTCGGCAGGTGTTATTAATCTTATTTTTCCTAAATTTTTTAATTCCTGTACTTTTTCTACGGAATCTAAGGCACCTCTAAATTCGTTTCTCCTATGAATCAAAGTAACTTCAGAGGCTATGTTAGACAAGAAAATTGCCCAATCTAAAGCAGAATCTCCACCACCAGAAATAACTACTTTTTTATCTCTGTAGATTTCTGGCTCTTTAATAATATATTCGACCCCTTTATCTTCAAAATCTGCAATATTTGGCAGCAAAGGTTTTCTTGGCTCAAAGGAACCTAAACCACCTGCAATTGCTACAATTTTTGCATGATGCTGAGTTCCTTTATTAGTGGTAACAACAAAGGTTCCGTCGTCTTGTTTATCTATAGTCTCTGCTCTTTCTCCTAAAGTAAAACCCGGTGTAAACTGTTTTATTTGTTCCATTAGCTTCCCTGTTAAGTCTCCAGCTAAAATCTCTGGATACGCAGGAATATCATAAATTGGTTTCTTCGGATAAATCTCTGAACATTGCCCACCTGGCTGTGGCAAAGCATCAATTAAATGACATTTTAATTTTAATAAACCTGCTTCAAAAACAGTAAATAATCCTGTGGGTCCTGCTCCTATAATTAGGATGTCTGTTGTAATCATTTTCTTTATTTATTTTTCAACCAAACTCTTTGTAAATTCGTTTAGTTTTTTTACTTTTTCTTCAAAGTTTCCTTTGATGGTTTTTCTATATTCGTTTAAATTCTTTACTAAATCGTCTATATTTTCTGGAAGTACATCTTCAAAAAATTGACGCAATCTTTTTGCTGTTGTTGGCGATTTTCCGTTGGTAGAAATTGCTATTTTTACATGTCCTTTGGTGACAATTCCTCCCATATAAAAATCACAAAACGGAGGGTTATCAGCTACATTTACCAATATGTTTTTTTGTTTGCAGTCTTTATAAACGCTACTATTTACAGCCACTACATCTGTAGTAGCAATCACCATATGTTTGTTTTCTAAATACGAAGTATGATAGTTAGAAGGTATCATTTGTATACCAAACTTGTTTGCCAATTCTTGGGTTTCTTCTCTAAAAAAAGGAGCCACCATTGTTACCTTAGAATTTGGGCTCGATTTTAATAAAAAAGACAGCTTTTCTAAGGCAACATAACCACCTCCAACAATGAGTGTCTCTAATTGTTCTGTTTTTAAAAAAATTGGATATAAATTATTTCTTTCCATCACAAAAAAAAATTATGCAACTACTTCTTTTAAATATTCTTGTTGCACATTCTTCAAAATTGCGCTGTGTTTTACAACTTCTCCTAAGACGATAATTGCAGGATTACTTAATTCATTTTCTTTTACAACTTTCAAAATTGTATCTACAGTTCCAAACCCTACTTTTTCATTGGACATTGTTCCATTTTGAATGATGGCAACGGGTAAATCATTTTTATTTTCTTGTTGAAATAATTTTATAATCTCCGGCAATTTCCCCATTCCCATTAATACAACAACTGTTGCATCCGATTTTGCTGCCAACGCAACATCATTTGATAGTTGATGTTCTTTTGTAGTTCCTGTAATGACCCAAAAGCTTTCTGCGCTTCCACGTTTTGTAAGTGGAATATTTTGATATGCAGGAACCGCCATAGAAGAGGAAATCCCTGGAACCATCGCTGTTTCTATTCCAAAATTCGCAACAAACTCCATTTCTTCTGCCCCTCTTCCAAAAATAAAAGGATCTCCTCCTTTTAAGCGAACAACATGTCCGTGTGATTTTGCTCTTGCTACAAGTAACTCATTAATTTGTTCTTGTTGAAATTGGTAGCAACCTCTTCGTTTTCCTACGAAAATTAATTCTGTTTCAGGATTTACAAAGTCTAGTAATTCTTTATTTACCAAAGCATCATATAAAACTACATCTGCTTTTTTTAAAACTTTAACGGCTTTTAAAGTGATTAAATCTACATCTCCTGGTCCTGCACCAACAACTGTTAATTTTGGTTTTTTATACATGACTTACTTCTTGTTTTCTAAAAGCATCTACTTTTTTGTAGAATGATCTTGCATCGTTCAAATAACTTTCTGCAAATACTTTTGTTGGTTTTTCATTTTTAATTCGATACACTAGAGCTTCAAAAGAACCCGCTATTTCAATTTTGTTTGTTGCTACAAAATGATTTTGAAAGTCACTAATAATTACAGCTTGTGTATTGGTTTTAATATTTTCTGAAATTAATAATGCTTTCGCTGTGTTTACTAAAGAAGTGTATGAATGGTAAATACTGTCTGAATATAGATGCTCTTTGAAAGCTTCTTCAGAATTTGTAATTTTCTCTTCACTTTCAAATAAAAGTGTGGCAATTAAATCGATTACAACTCCTGCACATTCTCCAACTCCAATAGCTTTTACGAAATTTTCTGAATGTCCCCAATCTATAAAATCATTGGGTGCTAAATTTTTTGTATCAGACAATCCTTTTAATAAATTATAGAAATATATTTTTCCTTGTCTATCGTAATATTCTAAAAACGTTTCTTCTTGGTGTTGATTTTCTTCAATATTATTTAATAAAATACGCAAGGCTTCTGGACCTCTTTTACTAGGTATTTTAACCAACTTGTCTGAAAAACGCCCTTTCCCATTTCCTAAAATTCCACCACCGATTAAAATTTGCAGGGCTGGTGCCTGGAGTGCCCCTACTTTTATAGACATTCCTTGAAAACCAATATGCGCCATATTGTGTTGCCCACAAGCATTCATACAACCACTAATTTTAATAGCAATTTCTTTATTATTTAAATAGCTAGGATATTCTTCTTCCAACACTTTTTCTAACACCACCGCAATTCCTGTACTACTAGAAATCCCTAAATTACAGGTATCTGTTCCAGGACAGGCAGTAATATCTGCAGTAGAATTGTACCCGGAATTTGCAAAACCTAATTTTTGTAATTCAACATAAAAGAAAGGCAATAATTCTTCTCTAACGTGACGAATTAAAATATTCTGACGCAGCGTCAATCTAATTTCATTTGCAGCATATTTCTTTACCAAATCTGCTAATAAACGTGCTTTGGTTGTATAAAAATCTCCTAAATGAACTTTAATACCAATGGCAAATAAACCCTCTTGTTTTTGTTTGATAACATTGGTCTCTTTCCATGTAATATACATCGCTTCATTCTTAATTTTTACGGAAGGAAATGTTGCTTCTTGAAAAGAAATTGGCAGTTCAAAAGCAGTGGTATGAATCTTAATAATTTTATTTTCTAAGGCATGAACCTCATCAGATACTAATTTTAGAAAAACATCAACTCCTAGTTCTTTTACTAAAAATTTTAATCTTGCTTTTGCTCTTTTTGCTCGCTCTCCATATCGATCGAAAACTCTTAAAACTCCTTCTATAGTTGATAATAGAAGATCTTCATCAAGAAAATCATACATCACATCTGCAGATCTTGGCTGAGAACCCAATCCACCGCCTAATAACACTTTAAAACCTTTTTTAGCGATGTTATTTTCAGTTTTTATTTTTGCAATGAATCCTAAATCGTGAATAAAACTAATTGCAGTATCAGTATCTGTAGCAGAAAAAGACATCTTAAACTTACGTCCCATTTCTTGACAGATTGGATTTCTTAAAAAGAATTTAAAGGCTGCATCAGCATAGGGCGAAACATCAAAAGGCTCATTAAGATCTATTCCTGCAGTTTCAGAAGCTGTTATATTTCTAACGGCATTGCCACAAGCTTCACGCAAGGTGATATCATCTTTTTCTAACTGTGCCCACAATTCTGGAGTTCGATCTAAACTTACATGGTGAATTTGAATATCTTGCCTTGTGGTAATATGCAATCTCCCACGAGAATACTCGTCAGATACATCAGAAATTCTATGTAATTGTTCACTGGTAACTTTTCCGTAAGGTAATTTTATACGAATCATTTGCACCCCTAATTGACGCTGACCATAAACACCTCTAGCCAAACGTAAGCTTCTAAAACGCTCTTCGTCTATTTTTCCTTCTTTAAAAAGTTGAATTTTTCTCTCTAATTCTAGAATATCTTTTTCTACAATCGGATTTTCTATTTCGGTTCTAAAACTTTGCATGATTTTTATTTTTTATCGGATAAAACCGACACCTACAGTATTATTTGTTTTTGGATTGATCAAAATAAATGAGCCATTCGACTTATTTTGATGGTAAGCATCTACCAATAATGGTTTGCTAAGTTTTAATTGAATGTCTCCTATTTGATTCAATTCTAATGCAGAAGGATTGTTAATCTTTCCAGAAAAATCTGTCTTTATAATACTCGATAATTGTGTAATTTTTGCTTGCGCATCATTCACGCCATGTTGTATATAGTATTTCTGTGAGGCTTGTAAAGGTTCTTTATCCATCCAACAAATCGTTGCGTCTAATTGCTTTGTTATTTTTGGCTCTTCATTCACTTTTACCAACATATCTCCTCTACTTACATTTACATTATCCTCTAAAGTTAGGGTCACAGAACTTCCGTTTTTTGCGCTTGCATATTCTTCATCAAAAAAGTGAATACTCTTTATTTTTGATGTTGTTTGCGATGGCAACACTGCCACTTCATCTCCAATTTCAAAATCGCCTCCGTAAATTTTACCAGCATAGCCTCTAAAATCATGATATTCAGCTGTTTTAGGTCTAATTACTGTTTGTACAGGAAAACGAACTTGAGAGACTTCGTTAATGTCCTCTTCCCCTAACTTTTCTATATGATCTAACAAGGTTTCACCTTGGTACCAAGGCATATTTTCAGACGGATCCACCACATTATCTCCTTGCAACGCAGACAACGGAATAAAGGTTAAACGTTGATTCTTATATTCGCTTTTACTAGCTAAATATTCAATTTCTCCTTTGATAATGTTATATTTATCTTCTGAAAAATCGACCAAATCCATTTTATTAATGGCAATGACAACATCTTTAATTCGCAATAAATTATTAATGAAAAAATGTCTGTACGTTTGTTCTACAACGCCATTTCTTGCATCAATTAAAACAATAGAAGCTTGTGCTGTTGAAGCGCCAGTCACCATGTTTCTTGTATATTCTATATGACCTGGAGTGTCTGCAATGATGAAACTCTTTTTTCTTGTTGAAAAATAAATATGAGCAACATCAATCGTAATTCCTTGTTCTCTCTCCGCTACCAAACCATCCGTTGCCAAAGAAAAATCTAAATAATCAAACCCTCTTTGCTTGCTTTTTTCTTCTATTGCTTCTAGCTTATCGTCTGTTAATGATTTTGTATCATATAAAATACGACCAATTAAGGTACTTTTACCATCATCGACACTTCCTGCTGTTGCTATTTTTAGTACGTTCATCTTCTTGCTTTTTTTAAAAATATCCTTGTTGCTTTCTTTTTTCCATGGCTGCTTCAGAACGTTTATCGTCTATTCTAGCACCTCTTTCTGATATGGAAGAATCTCTAATTTCCTCAACAACTTTAGCAATATCTATAGCATCAGATAGGACTGCAGCTGTACAACTCATGTCACCAACAGTTCTAAAACGAACCATTCTTTCGATAATCTCCTCCTCTTTATCTCTAAAAACAATAGCATCATCTGCAGACCAAATGAGACCGTCTCTAAAAAATATTTTTCTCTTATGAGCAAAATAAATAGAAGGTATTTCGATATGTTCTTTTTTGATGTAAGACCAAACGTCTAATTCTGTCCAATTTGAAATAGGAAAAACTCGCACATTAAGCCCTAAATCTATCTTCCCATTTAACATATCAAAAACTTCAGGACGTTGATTTTTCTCATCCCATTGACCAAAATCATCTCTAACAGAAAAAATTCTTTCTTTTGCTCTCGCTTTTTCTTCATCTCTTCTAGCACCACCAATACAAGCATCAAAACCAAACTCTTCAATAGCATCTAAAAGAGTATCTGTTTGCAACATGTTTCTACTTGAATATCTTCCTGTTTCCTCTTTTACAGTTCCGTTATCGATATTATCTTGCACATTTCTAACAATTAATTCTACCCCTAACTCCTTAGTTAATCGGTCTCTAAATTTGATTGTTTCAGGAAAATTATGACCTGTATCAATATGCATTAATGGAAAAGGAATTTTAGCTGGGAAAAACGCTTTTTGCGCAAGACGAACTAAGGTTATACTGTCTTTTCCTCCAGAGAAAAGCAATACTGGTTTTTCAAACTGTGCCACAACTTCTCTAAAAATGAAAATTGCTTCACTTTCTAAAGCGTCTACTTGTATTGTTCTTTTATTCATAATCATGTCTTTTAGATATGCAAACCACATTCTCTGTTACTTTCTACTTTTGTTGGATCGAAATAGGTAAACTCATTGGGTAGCTTGTGCTCTTTTAAATAATCATCTAAATCTTTATCTGACCAATGATAAAAAGGGCTTACTTTTAAAACGCCATTTTTACTAAATGATAAAATATCAATACTGTCTCTAAAGGCAGTTTGTCCTTTTCTTAAATTAGTAAACCATACTTCTGGTTGATGCTCTAACATTGCTCTTTTAAAAGGTTCTAACTTTACTTGTTCCGTAAAAGCGATATGATTTTCATCATGAACTGTAGGGATTCCATAAACAATATTTCTATGAGCAACCGTTTGTTTTGGTACATATAAGTATATATTTAAAGCTAAACTTTGTATTAAATTTTCTGCGTGTTTATAGGTTTGCTGAGTATTGTACCCCGAATCGCACCAAATAATTTTTGCTGATGGATGTTGGTTGGTTACCAAATGTAAAATTGCTGATTCATAAGGTCTAAAATTAGTAGTAACAACAATTTTCTTTCTCAATTCTAAAATCCATTCAACGATTTCTTTTGGATGTACATTTTTTAAAACCCTGTTTAACTCTTGGATATTTAAGTCATTCATTAAGCTCATTATTTCCCCCATTTTATTTTATTCCAAGCTCTTTCGTGAAAAAAATACAACACCAGCTTCGATATTAATTCTATAATCCCAATTGAAAAAGCCAAGGCTAAAGTTCCTGTAATTATATATGAAATAATTACAGTTGCAATGGTGCCCACAACTCTCCAACTAACAGTTTTTGCTAAACTTCGCTGTAACTTTTCTTCAAGTTTTTTCGTGTCCTTGCTCAAAATATTTTGTTTTAAATTTATTAATCTAATTACCCTATGGATTTAGTAGGATTATAATGCAAACTTATATATTATATCTGAGATATTTCTATATAAAAATGTAAAAATTCCCTGGTTTTTTTATTGATTTATCAATAGCATAAATCTGCCAATGAAGTATTTCTGAATATTTGTAGTGAACTATCTCTAATTTGTATCATAAGATTATGGACTGTACATATATTTTCATCTGGACAATCATCACACTTTTCATAAAAATTTAAACTTACACACGGCACCATTGCAATTGGCCCCTCCAAAACTCTCATTATAGAGGTCATTTGAATCTCTTTTGGTTCTTTTAAAAGATAATAGCCTCCACCTTTTCCTTTCTTAGAGCCTAAAATTCCATTTTTTCTTAGCGTTAGTAGAATACTTTCTAAAAATTTTAAAGAAATATTTTCACTTTTAGAAATTATAGCAATGGCAACAGGTGTTCTATCTTCTTGTTTTGCTAAAAAAGTAAGCGCTTTAATTCCGTATTTTGTCTTTTTAGAAAGCATGAAACAAAATTACATAATTTTAAATTAGTTTATCTGTTTAACGCTTGTTCTAAATCTGCAATAATATCAACAAAATTTTCTAAACCAACAGAAACCCTTACCAAACCTTTGGTGATTCCAACTTCTAATCTATCTTCCTCAGATAACCTTCCATGAGTTGTAGATGATGGATGCGTGACAATCGTTCTAGTATCTCCTAAATTTGCAGATAAAGAACATAATTTAATATTATCTAAAAATGTTCTTCCCGCTTCAATTCCTCCTTTAATTTCAAAAGCAACGATATTCCCACCTAATTTCATTTGATTTTTTGCGATTTCATATTGAGGATGCGACTTCAAAAAAGGATATTTTACAAATTCAACATTTTCTTGCGTTTCTAGAAATTTAGCAACGAACAATGCATTTTCTGCGTGTTTTTCTACTCTAATTGCCAAGGTTTCTAAACTTTTTGACAAAACCCAAGCATTAAAAGGAGACATTGCTGGACCAGTATTTCTTGCGAATAAATAAATTTCTCGCATTAGCTCTTTATTCCCAACAGTTACTCCCCCTAAAACTCTTCCTTGTCCGTCAATTAGTTTTGTTGCTGAATGAATTACTAAATCTGCACCAAATTTTATAGGCTGTTGCGAATAAGGTGTTGCAAAACAATTATCTACAATAAAAATTAGATTGTGTTTTTTAGCAACTTTACCAATCAATGCTAAGTCTAAAATATCTACAGCAGGATTTGTCGGTGTTTCTACATATAAAATCTTTGTGTTTGGCTGAATTAAGCGTTCTACTAAATCAACTTCATTCACTTTAAAGTAGGAAGTTTCTATGTTCCATTTAGGCAAAAACTTTGTAAACAAACTGTGCGAAGAACCAAAAACTGATCGGCAAGAAACAATATGGTCTCCTGCGTTTAACAAAGCTGCAAATGTTGAGAAAATTGCAGACATCCCTGTAGCAAAAGCATACCCAGCTTCTGCTCCCTCCATCTGTACAATTTTATCTGTAAATTCAGTGGTATTTGGGTTGGAAAACCTACTGTATAAATTACGTTCTTTTTCTTCTGCAAATGAGGCTCTCATTTCTTCTGCATCCTCAAAAACAAAACTAGATGTAAGGTATAATGGCGTCGAATGCTCAGAAAATTGACTTCTTTCTGTTTGCGTTCTGATAGCTTGTGTTTCGAAATGTTTACTCATTACTATACGTATTTTTAAATACTGTTTCCTTAATTAATTATTGTGTTTTGCGACTCTTAAGATATCACCAAAAACACCTCTAGCTGTTACTTTAGACCCTGCTCCTGCGCCTTGAATTACTATCGGTTGTTCTCCATAAGATTCTGTATAAATTTCAAAGATGGCATCAGAACCTTTTAAAGATCCTAAGGGGGAATTTTTAGGAACCGATACTAATTTGACGTTTAAATCTCCTTTTACTTGAGATAAATCTCCACTTAATTCACCAACATATCTTAAAACTTCATTGCCTTGTTGTGCTTCTTTTAGTTGACGGTATTCTTCATTCATCCCTTCTAAATTCGATATAAAGTCAGCAACAGCAACTTCCCTTAAATTTTCTGGAATTAAATTCTGAACATGCACATCTGTAAATTCGTTTTCTAAATCTAATTCTCTCGCTAAAATCAATAATTTTCTAGCAACATCATTACCACTTAAATCTTCTCGTGCATCTGGCTCTGTCAATCCACTATCAATAGCTGTTTTCAATACTTCAGAAAAAGGTGTATTTTCTTCAGAGAAAGTGTTGAACAAATAACTTAAGCTTCCAGAAAAAACACCTCTAATTTTGGTAATATTTTCACCAGACTCATGTAATAAACGAATGGTATCAATTAAAGGTAAACCAGCACCAACATTTGTTTCATACAAGTATTGCTTTTTATATTCTTTTAACTTTGTTCTCAGTTCTTTATAAAAATCAAAAGACAAGGTATTGGCAATTTTATTAGAAGAAACTAAATCGAAACCCGATTCAATTAAAGGAATATAATTGGCTACAAAAGAGACGCTAGCTGTATTATCTACAGCAATTAAATTCTCTAGATGATGTAATTTTGCAAATTCAGTAATCTCTCTTATCGTTGAATTTTCTTGTCCGATTTCAATAATATCCTGATCCCAATGCTTTGAAACTCCGTTTTTATGTAGCAGTAATTTTTTAGAATCTGCCACTGCAAAAACATTGAGTTGAATTTTTCTTCGTTCTAAAATAGAAGAAGTATTTTCTAAAATTTGATCTATTAAAGTGCTGCCTACGGTACCTTTTCCAAAAATTGCAATATTTATTTTTTTAGAAATTCCAAAAACCTGACCGTGAATAACGTTGACTGCTTTGTGAAGTTCCTCTTTTTTAACGACCAAACTCACATTTTTCCCAGTAATTGTATTGTTAAATAAAATTGGAATAATTTGATTTCTGATTAAAGCATTGTAAGGCAGGTGAAACTCACTTAAATCTTGCCCAATTATAGAGATCACTGCAACGTTTTCTAGAATTGAAATCTGAGTTACATCCTGAGAATAAAAATCAATTTCAAATTCTTTTTCTAATGCTAAAACTGCTTTTGATGCTTTATTTGTATCGATAATTAAACCAATCCCTCTTTCTGAAGAGCCTTGAGAAATAATACTTACACTGATATCTTTCTCACTTAAAGCTCTAAAAATTCGAGCATCAACTCCAACTTTACCCAACAACCCTCTTCCTTCAAAATTTAAAAGAGAAACATTGTTTATAGTAGAAATAGATTTAATTCCTTTTTCTGAGGATTCTGCAGTTATTAACGTTCCTTTATCTTCTTTATTAAACGTATTTAAAATACGTAAATTAATATTCTTTTCTAATAACGGAATGATGGTTTTTGCATGTAAAATAGTGGCCCCAAAATTTGCCAATTCATTGGCTTCCGAATAGGATAATTTCTCAATTTTCTTTGCATCTGAAACTAAATCTGGATTTGCTGTAAAGATTCCACTGACATGGGTGTAATTCTGCAATTCTTTTGCATCTAAATAATTGGCTAAAAGCGCTGCCGTGTAGTTACTTCCGTTTCTTCCTAAGGTAGTGGTTTCTCCTTTTTTATTTGTTGAAATAAAACCTGTTACAACATTTACTGTATTGGAGTTTTCTTTAAAATAGGTTGTCACATTTTCAGATGAAACTGCCGCTATGGGTTGTGCGTTCCCAAAGTTTTCATCGGTAACAATTAATTTCCTAGCATCCGTTACATTTGAATGTATTCCTTCTTTTTCCAGTAAACTTACGAGTACTTTTACCGATACTAATTCTCCTTGTGCTAAAACTTCATCTTTAATTTTATTACTATAATCACCCAACAAGGAAACCCCTTCAAAAATAGTATCTAAAGTTAGAAATTCTTTGGATAAATCAACGTTCCTATTTGGTTTTAATTGATATTCTTTCAATGCTTCAAACGCAGTTTTATATTCTTTTTTAGCAGCTGCTTTCTCTAAAATAACCTCTAAATCGTTCGTGGTATTTCCTCTTGCAGAAGCAACAATGGTTATTTTTTCTGACTTATTATACTTACTGAGAATAATTTCAATAGCCTTCTTAATTCCTTTGTCGTTCGCTAAAGATTTCCCTCCAAATTTTAATACTTTCATTTTATGTACGCTATATTCTTTATTAAAAATAGGTGCTATAATTTTCTGTAATTGATCATATTCCATTAAAAATGCATCATGACCATGCACAGATTTTATTTCATTATAAGTGACATTGCTTTTTGTGAAAGCTAACTTTTTAAACGTTTCTCGATTTTCTTCTGCTGTAAAAAACAAATCAGAGTCGACACCAATGATGTGAATACTTGCTTCAATTTGATTGAGAATATCAATATTTTTCTCTCCGCTTTTAGTAACATCAATACTTTTTAGTAATTGATTCATTAACTTATAGGAAGATAATTGATAGCGTTCTTGCAACTTTTTACCATGATGTAACAACCAACTTTCTACATTAAAAATTGAAGAATCTTCATTTTTAGAACGATGAAAACGTTCTTTAAAAGAGGTAGGTGTTCTATAACACAACATGGCATGCATTCTAGCATCATGAACAGGGTTGCTAGAATTTACCAAAAATTGTTCTTGAATCTGACAATTTGCAATTAACCAATCGGTAGATTTCCAATCGGTGGCTATTGGTAAAAAATGCTGGGTAATTTTAGGTTCTAAAATCATCATTTCCCAAGCAATTCCTCCACCTAACGAGCCACCAATTAGAGCAAACAATTGTTTTATTTTTAATTGATGTAATCCCTCTATAAAAATATGGGCAATATCTCTTGCTATAAAATCTTTATAATTTTCTATTAAAAAACCATCAAAACCATTTCCTGGAATGTTAAAAGAGACCACCGAATACACATTTGTATCTATTACTTTTTCTTTTCCAACAATATCTTGCCACCACCCTTGGTCTCCAGCAACATTACTGTTACCCGTTAATGCATGATTTACTAAAATCACTGGAGCAACTCCTAAATCTTGACCAAAAACTTGGTAACTTAAATTCATTTCAGGAATAAAGGCACCCAATTCTGTTCTGAAGTTTTGAATTTTGATATGTTGTAATTGGTTTTTCATTTTTTTAATAAAAAAAATCTTCTCTTTGGTTCTTTTGAAATTATATTTTTGAAAAAGCTTCTTTTAAATCACTTTTCAAATCCTCTATATCTTCAATTCCAACAGATAATCTTATTAAATCTTGACCAACACCTGCACTTGCTTGTTGTGCTTCATCTAACTGTTGATGCGTTGTACTTGCAGGATGAATAATTAGTGATTTTGTATCTCCAATATTTGCTAACAAAGAAAAAACTTTTACCGAATCTGCAATAGTTTTTGCTGCTTCAAAGCCACCTTTGGCTCCAAAAGTTACAATTCCACTTTGTCCTTTTGGCAAATATTTATCTGCCAAAGACTTGTATGTATTACTCTCTAACCCTGGGTAATTTACCCAAGTAACTTCTTCTTGCTTTTCTAACCATTTTGCCAATGCCAATGCGTTTGAAGAATGTTGTTTTATTCGTACTGATAACGTTTCTAAACCTTGAATTATATTAAATGCATTTGTTGGACTTAATGCACCACCAAAATCCCGTAACCCTTCCAAAATTAACTTAAAAGTATAGGCCGAAGCACCTAAAGCTTCGTGATACACCAAACCATGATATCCCGCTGAAGGTTCTGTAAATTCTGGGAACTTACCATTAGCCCAATTAAAAGTTCCAGCATCTATAATGGCGCCTCCAAGAGAATTTCCTTGTCCTCCAATATATTTTGTAAGGGAATGAATTACAATGTTTGCTCCGTGTTTTATCGGATTTAATAAGGCTGGTGTTGCCACCGTATTATCTACAATAAAAGGAACTTCTGCGGCTTTAGAATGCACAGAAATTGCTTCTAAATCTAACACATCTAATTTTGGATTCCCTAAAGACTCTACAAAAAATGCTCTTGTGTTATCTTGAACAGCAGTAGCGAAATTTTCTGGGTTTGAAGCATCTACAAAGGTCGTCGTAATTCCTAATCTTGGTAAAGTCACGCTTAATAAATTATAGGTCCCACCGTATAAACTACTTGACGCTACGATATGATCCCCCGCTTTTAACAAGGTTAATAATCCTGTTGAAATTGCAGCCGTTCCAGAAGCAAAAACTACGGCTCCTAATCCACCCTCTACAGCCGCTAAACGCTCTTGTAAAATTTGATTTGTTGGATTGTTTAAACGGGTATAAATAAACCCTAATTCTTTAAGAGAAAATAAATTTGACGCATGCTCTGAATCATTAAAAACATACGAGGATGTTTGATAAATAGGAACGGCTCTTGATCCTCCATTTTGTGTTACGTCATGTCCTGCATGTAACGCATTTGTTGCTAATTTTTGTGTACTCATTTTTCTAGTTTTTTTGAGTTAATAAATAATTAAACCAAAAGTCAAATCCATCAAAATTTTGATGTACTAATAGAAAAATGTTAAAAAGAAAAATAGAATATTTCAGAAATGAAAAATTCTTTTTTGTTATCTATCCAAATAAAAAATATTTAGGTAGAATGTAGCACCTTCTTTATTTCTAAAGGGTTGCTAAGGCTTCACAGGGTCTAATCCCTCCGCCTTTCTTGATAACATTTCAATAAGTTATTGAACTTTGTGAGCACAAATATATGTTCAGAAAAATTTAATATCCTAATAAATTATCATTTATTTTAAATATTTAACTATTTCAAAAAAAAAGAACCCAAAAATTATTGTATTCGATAATTACTAATTGCAAAATAGTCTAATACTTAAAAACTAATTAAGCAATCAAAAAAATATTATTATAAAAAACAATCTGTTTTAAAATTAAACTGTAAATTTGCATTGTAATAATAGAGGAAAAATTTGACTGATTGCAACCTCAATAAAAAAAGCTAAAGCAGTAATTCAATACTACTTTTGGCGACCAAGCAATCTAATAATTTATAGTATTTATAAAATTAAATAGAACTTTTATGTCGTATTTATTCACCTCAGAGAGTGTTTCTGAAGGACATCCAGATAAAGTTGCAGATCAAATTTCTGATGCTTTAATTGATAATTTTTTAGCTTTTGACCCAACAAGTAAAGTTGCTTGTGAAACCCTAGTTACTACAGGACAAGTGGTGCTAGCAGGCGAAGTAAAGTCCAAAACATATTTAGATGTACAAAAAATTGCTAGAGATGTAATTAATAAAATTGGTTACACCAAAAGTGAGTATATGTTTGATGGGAATTCTTGCGGAGTTTTTTCTGCAATACACGAACAATCTCCAGACATTAATCAAGGTGTAGACAAAGAAAACCCAGAAGAACAGGGTGCTGGAGACCAAGGAATGATGTTTGGTTACGCAACTGATGAAACTGAAAATTACATGCCTTTGGCTTTGGAGCTATCCCATAGATTATTAATTGAATTAGCCGCTTTAAGAAGAGAAAATAAAGAGATTAATTATTTACGTCCAGATGCAAAATCTCAAGTTACTATTGAGTATTCAGATGATAATGTTCCACAAAGGATTGATGCCATTGTTGTTTCTACGCAACATGATGATTTTATGGATTCTGATGAATTAATGTTAGCTAAAATTAAAAAAGATATTGTTGATATTTTAATTCCTAGAGTGGTTGCAAAATTACCAACTCATATTCAGAAATTATTTACAGATCAAATTACATATCACATCAACCCTACTGGAACCTTTGTAATTGGTGGACCCCATGGCGACACTGGTTTAACAGGAAGGAAAATTATTGTGGATACCTATGGAGGAAAAGGAGCTCATGGTGGAGGAGCTTTTTCTGGAAAAGACCCTTCAAAGGTTGACAGATCAGGCGCTTACGCAACAAGGCATATTGCTAAAAATTTAGTTGCAGCAGGTGTATGTAGTGAGGTTTTAGTACAAGTTTCTTACGCTATTGGTGTTGCAAAACCAACCAGTATAAATGTTGAAACTTACGGGACAGCTAGTGTTAATTTAACTGATGGAGCCATTAGTAAAATAGTAGAGACTATTTTTGATATGCGTCCATACTTTATAGAGCAACGTTTAAAATTAAGAACTCCAATTTATTCTGAAACTGCTGCATATGGTCATATGGGCAGAACCTCTGAAAAGAAAACGGTAACTTTTTCTAATCCAATGGGAGAAAGGGTCTCACAAGAAGTAGAAACATTTACTTGGGAAAAATTAGATTACGTTGATAAAGTTAAAGAGGCTTTTAATATCTAAGGAAAATTTTAAATATATTTAAAAACTCAATGCTTTTACATTGAGTTTTTTTTATTAAGTTTCCCTTATTTTTCTTAGTATTTTCATTCTATTCCAAGCAATCTTGTGGCGTTGTTTATAAAACCATAAAGAACCCAAATCTAATAAAAAATAAAACAGGCTAATTCCACTAGGCGGATTATGACTTGGTAAGAAATCGAAAACTCCCCAAGCAGTAGCTGGCCATTTCCAACACAAATAATTGGTTCCTATGATTTCTAAATAAGCAACTGTAATGTACATTGTTAAATAAAAAAGGCGTTCTCTTGGTTTGTTTCTTAAAATGATTAATGTAGCAATTGTCATTACAAAACCAAAAACATCATTTTTAAAAATTAAAAAAATACTTGCATAGATAAAGATAAAAATTGCAAAAAATAGTTCTACTTGTTTTCTATACTTTAAAATTGAAGATGCTTTTGAAAAATACAAAACAGCTACATACACCAGTGCATGCCCCGGAGGAACGTAATGTGGCACGTTTTCTAATCTGTACGTATACATACCCAAAGCAATTGAGAAAAGATACTCGCCTAAAACAGCAATAATAACTGCCGAAATCATTTGCTCTTTTATCCGACTGTTCACTTGCCAAAAAACAATTACAAAGCCAATAAACATAGAAATATTTGCATAGAATTGAGCATTTATAGTTATTTCTAACATATGATAACTATCTAAAAACAATCCAAAAGCTATAAATAAAAATAAGGCTCCTAAACTTTTAAAAGTTGCAAAGAATGGAGATTTTGACGCAGCTAAACTCATTTTGCTAAAATAAAAAAATGGCTCAAAATTGAGCCATTTTATAGTTAAAATTTTAAGTAAAGATTACAATTGGTAACGAACTCTAAAACTTACAAATCTTGGTAAAATAAACCGTTCATTTACATTAAAAGAAATAATATTTTGACTTACAGAAGCCTGAGAACCTGTAGCCAATAGATTGTTACCTACCAACTCGTATTCCCATTTTGCATCTCTATCTTTTCTATATGCCAGGGTTGCATTCCATATTTTAAATGAATTAATAACACTTCCACCTTGCCTTTGCTCGTTGTAAGAAAAATTTGATTTTAAGGTAACAGAATTCCATATATACGCATCAAAATTAATAGAGGGTGCATGGGTTACCGTTTTTATATCTTCTCTTCTAGCACTGTTACTTTGATCAACAAAAGATAAATTATAACGCAAACTAACATTGGGTGCTTTTCGAAAGTTAGTTCCGATACTTGTGTTCACTCCCCGAACTAAGCTTTCATTTGTATTCTCTAAAGTATTAATAAACTGATAGCTTTTATTGAATGAAAAGTTACCTCCTAAAGCAGTTCTAATCTTTCCAAATTGTTTTGAAACTCTACCAAAAGCGGAAAAACTCTCATTATCAAATGGTGAATTTATTGCAGTACTACTAGATACTACTGAGCCAGGTTCAAAAATTGTATTGTTATTTACTTGGTCAGCAGTTTTTCTGTAATTTAATCTAGCAAATACACTACTATTATTAAATAAATTAAAACTTCTATAATTCAACGTTACATTATGAAAACTTGCATTTATTAAATCTGAATTTCCTGTAAAAAAAGAGTTGTAACTGTTGGCTACAATACCCCTAGCAATCTTATTTACATCTGTAAAATTAACTTCTTGTTTATACCTAAATGTTAAGCTTTCACTTCTTTTAAATTGCATAATCATTTCAAATTCTGGTAAAAATTTTGCAAATTTATCTTCAAACAATTCAGTAGTATATTGCGTATTTTTTGAGGTGTAAGAGTGCAAGGTGAATCCTGGGGTAAAGGTAAAGATCCCTGCTTTTAATCGGTATCTTAACCCTGCGTAAATGTCTGTAAAATTATATTCTGTGTCATTAGTTGTTTGTGGATCATCAACACCTTGTATTGTTGGGTTTGGATCAAACTCTGCTCCGTTATCTAAAATTTGAAAAAACCGTGAATTAAAGTTTTGCTTGCTTAAAATAGTACCCGCTACAAAGTTTAAATTACTCGTAGTATTTAGAATGTAGTAATAATCTAATTTTGCATCTAATTGGTTGGTTTTTACTTTTCTATCCTGTTCTAATGTATAAAACATGTTAGATCTGTCTAAACCTAAAATTTCTGCAGCATCATCAAAACCATCATTATCTGCGGCATCATTATTACTTGGATCATTTTCTAAGGAAGCCACATAAAATGGATCTTCATCTTGTAATAAATGTTGAACCTCTAAGGCAAAAATACTCTTTTCGCTTGCTGTATAAAAATAGCTGAAATTTTGGTTTATTTTGAAAGGTGTTGCCCTTTCATTCTCTACGATATCACTCAAAACAAAAGAGTTGACATTGTCTGTTCTAAATTCATTAGAAAAACGACCCGTGATATCATAATTTAATTGATTGTTAAAGTCTTTCTTATAAGTAGAACTGAACCGAAATAAACCTGTATTACTTGTTTGATTTGTGATATTATCTACAACATCGTCTGGGGTGTTAGGATCTACGTAATCTATCGTATTAATATTTCTTTGCCCGTTACTATTCCCAGACCAAATTAAAAACCCACTTAAATCTAACTTTTTATTGGGAGAGTAGCTGAAATTAACTGCAGATAATTTTGTTTCAATTTTATTGGCATTTCTTGCATTGGCATTTAAAAAACCAATACCAGCGTCTGCTATATTAATATTTGTTCCATTAGACGGACTCTGACTTTGAAAGCCTCCGCCAAAACTTCGTACATCTCTTCTACTTAGAACAACATCACCAATATTATTTAAATCTCCAATTACATTTATGGTATACTTGGGTGTGTAGTAAAATAATTTAGGCTGAAAGAGATACAGACCTGTGTCTGAGGAATTACCGGCTCCTGCCGTCACATCTCCAAACCAAAAATTTGTTTTCCCTTCCTTTAATTTAATATTAATAGCAACTCTATCTTGATTGTTTTGAACGCCACTTAACTGATTAACATTTGAATAATTTCTTAAAACTTGGATTTTATCCACGGCATTAGAGGGAATATTTTTTGTAGCCAATTTGGTGTCTCCACTAAAAAACTCCTTACCATCTACCATTATTTTTTCAACAACTTTCCCTTCAACTTCTATTTCTCCTGCATCATTTATTTCTACTCCAGGAAGCTTTTCTAAAACATCTCCTAATTTTCTTTCAGAACCATTTTTAAAAGAATCTGCATTGTAAATAATGGTATCTCCTTTAATGGTTACCGGCATTTTAGAAACAATATTAATTTCATCTAGCATGTTCCCTTCTAACATGGTATAATTTTTAGTTATGTTCGATTCTTTCGTGTTTAAAAACTCACTAATTTCTGTAAAACCGATGTAACTAATTTTAATATTGTAGACTGTATTTTTCTTTAAATCTAATTTGAAATTCCCATTGGCATCTGTAAAGCCATATGAAGATATTGATTTAGCGACAGTGTCTATGGCAATAACGTTTGCCATTTCTAATGGAGCACCAATAGAGTCTTTTACAACTCCCGATAAATTAATTTGGGCAGTTGTAATCCCAGTCACCATTAAAATGGCGATTAGTAGTAAATTTTTCATGTGTGATTTGATTAAATTTTGATTACGATCTTCCGCCTCGACCTCCACGGCCTCTACTTCTAAAACGCTCTCTTAGCTCTTCTGATTTTTTCTTTACAATATCATTATACTCGTCTCTCGAAACTTCTTTTCCTTTATTTGGCTCATCAATTACTAGAACTTCATCAGAGTTGATTGAAATTTCCGTGCATAGCATTGTAGTTCTGCCTGCATTTATTTCTAGAATTAATCCTGGTAAGCCATAATATTTATCCGGTCCAGCACTCACAGGAATTTGTGGAGAATACCAAGCAGTAATGGTTAGCATTTTTACTTTTGGCTTTTCTTGTTTCGTTTTTGTTGAGTCTTTTTTGGAGTTATTTCCTCTTCTACTAAATATACTTCCCCAGTCTACATTGGTATCTTCTTTTGTTAAAGTTGCTTTGTAACATGTATAGTTACCAATTTTTTTAGTTTCCGTACCTAATTGCCATTTTGGCTGGTCCATAGGTTCGTTTACCAAAAACCGTTTGCTAAACTGCTCTACATCTTCAATCATCTTTTTGTCTTTCAAACTTTTGTAAATAGAACCTTGCCCATTACTTCTCCCCCAACTTGGTCCTGAAGCCCCTGGCCCTTCTAAGGTAACATCCTCTTTGAAAGATGATTCGGTTTTATTAAAGTTAAGTGTGTACGTTTTTTCTAAGAAGTTTTTCATTCTTGCCATCATTTGCTTCTTACGTTGCTCGCTCATTTGATCTCCAAATCGACTCATATCCATAGTTGTCTTGGACATGTATTTGGCGGTTCCTTGAAAATTTTTCTGAGCAATCGTAGCCATAGAAGCTAATGCTAGAAGAAAAGTGAAAATTGGTTTCATATAGTTTGATTTAATTTTTTCAAAACTAATTCTTTTATTTTGCTATAAGACTTAAAAAAAACTTAAAAGTTTAACGAGACTAGAAAATAAATAAACAAAACACTCCTTTAGCCACCTATTTTTATATTGATACCATTGCCTAAATCTAAACCGTTTCTACCTTTAAATTTTTCCATCAGCTCATCAGACTTTTCTATTTGAATTTTAATGAACTTGTTCTGAGAAACTATTTTCCCCTTAGTTGGCTCCATAATATTGGTTTTCTCAGAAGAGTTTAAGATAATTTCTGTACAAACAAATACCTTTTTACCATCATTTATTTCTAAAATTAAACCTGGCAAACCTTGATAGGTTCCGGGTCCATTACTAACAGGAATTTGAGGGGTGTACCAAGCTGTAGTTACAATGGTTTCTTTTTTTATTGATTCTACAGAATCGCCATCTTTAAAGGTTATATTTTTATTTTCAACTTCTTTAGAATACGTGGCTTTGTAACAGGTATAATTTCCAATATGTTTAGTTTCAGAGGATAATTTCCAAGGATGCTCTGGCAATTTGTCTTTCACTAAAAAACGTTTTCCCATAATTTCTGTCTGATTCACAAATCTTTTTTCTTGAATATTTTTATAATAAATACTCGAGTTCCCAGTACCACCAAAAGACATCATTATAGGACTAATTTTTCCTATTGACGTTTTGGGTGCATCCAAACTAACTTTTTGTGTATAGGTAGAATTGTATTTGTTAAACTCTAATACATAGGTTTTCTGATTCATTTTCTGCATGCGTTTCCGAATTTCTTCTTGCATGTTCTCATCCATCCCAGGATTGTTCTCTGCAGAAATCTTAAAATTACTTTTCATACTTGTCTTATAAATAGCTTTGCCCTTAAAATTTTGAGCGTTTGCAGAAAAAACAAATGCAAGTGTCAATGTTGAGAGAAGTATTTTCATAATTTATTTGTTTTCGTATTTTCTAGATAGGTTCATCATTGCTTTTACTATTTTTTTAGATCGAACAATTAAAGAATCAATATGTTTAGACTCTCCAGAAACAGTTATCTCACTTTTAAATTTATTTTTAGACTCTTTTAAATCAATTGCAAAGCTCATTGTAATAATTTCATCTTCTTCATTATACTCAAAAATGCTTTTTACGTCTTTCCAATCAATTGTTTCCAATTCTTTAATTGAGTTCGTAGAATATTTTATTGAAGTAATAGTAGCAGCTGAATTTCTTAAATATGCTTCCTTCGTTTTTTCTTCTTGCCCAAAGCCAAATAAGGAAGCAGATAATAATACTAGGGTAAGTACTCTTTTCATAGTACATCGTTTTAAAGTTAGCAGTACAAAGATGCAAACCAAAACTATATTTTAAGGTTAACAAGTGTTAACGAGTGTTAACCGACTGTTTTTATAAATTTTAGAAACTATATTTGTAGGATGAATACCAAAAAATACAAATGGATTCTTTATTTAATTGTCATAACAATTATCACAACAATTGCGATACAATTTTATTGGAACTATAAAAACTACGAGGAAAACAAACAACAAGTAGCTAATGAAATTCAGCTTAGTTTAGACAATGCTGTTGAAGAATACTTTGCCAAGTTAGCAAAAGAAGAATTTACAACAATCATTGATCTAAATAATAATAAAACAAGAACATCAGAAAATAGAAAAATAAAATACGATTCAATTTTTAAGAACTCTACTAACTTTCAGAAGTTTAAGTCTTTAATTAAAAAAGACAGCTCTAAAGAAAAACCTGAGGTTAAAATTACCGATATTTCTTTTACTTCAGACAATGTATTAGATGCAAAAAAAACGGATTCTATTTTAAAAAGAATCGCAAGAAAACTTTCATCAAAGCAAAAAAAAGTCACCAAAAAAACTTCCGATACCTTAGCTAGTAATTTTAAATATTTTAGTGGAAAAAAAGCTGCTGATAGTTTAAAATTGATAAAAAATCTAAAACCTATTTTTCTATCGGTAACTACTAATTATATCGAGTACCCAGCAACTAGACTCATTGCTACAAAATCAATTTGATAAAAAAAAGATTCCATTACAATTTGTATTCAATCATTTAAAAAGTGATACAATATTTTATTCAACCAAGGATTCGTTAATTTCTAAAAAAAATTCTAAAGAAATTAGTTCAAAATCTACCTATTTAAAAAAGGATGAAAAATTTCAACTATTATATAATAACTCAAATACGGTAGCCTTAAAAAGAAGTGTTTTTGGAATTTTTTTATCGCTTTTACTATCGTTAGCCGTAATCTCGAGTCTATTTTATTTATTAAAAGTCATCCAGCAGCAAAAAGAGTTGGCTGAAATTAAAAACGATTTAATTAGTAATATTACACACGAATTTAAAACACCCATAGCAACAGTTGCTGCGGCCCTTGAAGCCCTTGAGAACTTCAATGCAAGTGAAGATAAAGAGAAGACCAAAAAATATCTATCGATATCGTCTATTCAACTAAAAAAGCTGCATCAAATGGTAGAAAAATTACTGGAAACTGCCACCTTAGATAGTGAGCAATTACTATTAAAAAAAGAACCTCATGATATGGTTGCATTGATAGATCAAATCACTCAAAAACATAGAAATTTAGCCGTAGGAACAACGATAAACTTCTCTACAAACAGCGATTTCCTAGCTATAAACATCGATATATTTCATTTTGAAAATGCCATTTCTAATTTAATAGATAATGCTGTAAAATATGGTGGAAACATCATTGAAGTAAGGATTAACACTCTATCAAATACTATAGAAATTTCCGTTATAGATAATGGAAATGGGATTGGGAAAAGTGAACAAGAAAAAATATTCGATAAATTTTATAGAGTCTCAAAAGGAAATACCCACGATGTAAAAGGTTTTGGAATTGGCTTGTACTATTCCAATAAAATCATAGAAAAACACAACGGAACTATTCGACTAGTATCGAATTCTAAAAGTACTATTTTTAAAATTACACTTCCAAAATGAATACAATAAAAGTGCTCTTAGCAGAAGACGAAACGAGTTTAGGAATGATTGTAAAAGAAAGTTTAGAAACTAGAGGTTTTGAGGTTTTTTTAGCAGAAAATGGTGAAGAGGCAAGTAGTCTGTTTCAAACTGAAAATCCAGATATTTTGGTCTTGGATGTAATGATGCCTAAAAAAGACGGATTCACTTTAGCGAGAGAAATAAGGGAAGAAAATAAACACATTCCAATCATTTTTTTAACAGCAAAATCGCAAACAAAAGATGTCTTAGAGGGTTTTAAGCACGGTGGAAGTGATTACTTAAAAAAACCTTTTTCTATGGAAGAACTGATTGTTAGAATACAGGCTTTGTTGCATAGAAATCAGTTGAAAAAAGATAACGAAAAAATAGTTATTGGAAGCTATCTTTTTAACCATACCAAACAAACGCTAGACCATAAAGAAGAAATCATACACTTAACACATAGAGAAGCTGAGCTCTTATTCAATTTATACGAAAAGAAAAATGAAATTTTAGATAGAGCTTTCATTCTAAAAAAACTTTGGGGGAATGACGATTTCTTTAATGCCCGAAGTATGGACGTGTTTATAAGCAAATTGAGAAAAAAATTAAAAAAGGATAGTAGTGTTCAAATTGTAAACGTTAGAGGTTTTGGATATAAATTAATCTGTTAGTATTTGATACCTTATATTTTTTAGTACTTTAGCAACTCTTTTTAATCTTTAGACTTTTAACATATGCATGTTGCAATTGCAGGAAATATTGGTGCTGGAAAAACTACGCTCACAAAACTTTTAGCCAAACATTATAAATGGAAACCTCATTTTGAATCTGTTGATGAAAATCCATATTTAGATGATTTTTACACAGAAATGGAACGTTGGTCTTTCAATTTACAGGTGTATTTTTTGAATAGTAGATTCCGCCAAATTTTAGAATTGACAGGTTCTGGTAAAAAAATAATTCAAGATAGGACCATTTATGAAGATGCACATATTTTTGCACCAAACCTCCATGCAATGGGTTTAATGACCAATAGAGATTATAATAATTATAGTTCTTTATTTGAATTAATGGAAAAGTTAGTGACTCCTCCAGATTTATTAATTTATTTACGTGCAGATATTTCTACTTTAGTAGGACAAATTCATAAACGTGGTAGAGATTATGAAAATTCTATTAGTATAGATTATCTAAGTAGGCTAAATGAACGATATGAAGCCTGGGTATCAACCTATAAAAAAGGAAAATTACTAATTATTGATGTTGATAATTTAGACTTTGTAGAAAAACCTGAAGATCTAGGGTATGTTATAGATAGAATAGATGCTCAAATAAATGGACTATTCTAATCTATCATCATTAACCAAAGCCATTGGAAAATTTTGATGTAATAATTCTTGTTTAATATTTAAAAAACTAAAAGTTTCAAAAATTAAATACAAGTTTTGTAACATTTTACTCAAAGCATACGTATAAGTAAGTGTAAGGTTATTATTAATCTTTTAAAATCTTTATATATCAGATGAGACAACTAAAAATTACCAAGCAGGTTACTAATAGAGAAACTGCATCACTAGACAAATATTTGCAAGAAATTGGAAAGGTTGATTTAATTACAGCTGATGAAGAAGTTGAATTGGCACAGCGTATCAAAGCTGGTGACCAAATAGCTTTAGAGAAATTAACAAAAGCCAATTTAAGATTTGTTGTATCTGTTGCAAAACAATATCAAAATCAAGGATTAACCTTACCCGATTTAATAAACGAAGGAAATTTAGGCTTAATAAAAGCGGCAAAACGTTTTGACGAAACCAGAGGTTTTAAATTTATATCATATGCAGTTTGGTGGATTCGTCAATCTATTTTACAGGCATTAGCAGAACAATCTAGAATTGTTCGCTTGCCGTTAAATAAAATTGGTTCTATCAATAAAATTAACAAAATGTATGCTTTCTTAGAGCAAGAAAATGAGCGCCCACCAAGTGCAGAAGAAATTGCTAAGAAATTAGATATGACAGTTAATGATGTTAAAGAATCTATGAAAAATTCTGGCCGTCATGTATCTATGGATGCACCTTTAATTGAAGGTGAAGACTCTAATTTGTATGATGTTTTAAATTCTGGTGAATCACCAAATCCCGATAGAGTTTTATTACATGAATCTTTACGAATTGAGATTAACAGAGCTTTAGAAACTTTAACTCCTCGTGAAGCAGATGTTGTAAAATTATACTTTGGATTAGGCGAGCACCAACCAATGACTTTAGAAGAAATTGGTGAAACTTTTGATTTAACAAGAGAACGAGTTCGCCAAATTAAAGAAAAAGCAATTAGACGATTAAAACATACTTCTAGAAGTAAAATTTTAATGACATACTTAGGATAATCAGTATTCTAAATGAAATATTCAGAAACTCTCAAATTTATTTTTGGGAGTTTTTTTGTTTAAAGCTATTTCCAAATTTCAATATTCGATTTTTTTTTTAATCTCTATACAGTAAAATAGACCGTTCAATATGAGATAAATATATCTAAAAATATATTACTTCTTCAATCTCATTCTCATTAACGAATTAATTATCTTTGCATAAACAAAACACAATTCAACTTCAAAATAATGAGTAACTTAATTGCACCTTCAATTTTAGCGGCAGATTTTGCCAATTTACAAAAAGACATAGAAATGGTAAACAATAGTGAAGCAGATTGGTTTCATATTGATATCATGGATGGTGTTTTTGTTCCCAATATTTCTTTTGGAATGCCTGTTTTAAAAGCCATCTCTAAGCATGCTACAAAAACAATTGATGTGCATTTAATGATCGTAAATCCTGATCAATACATAAAAACTTTTGCCGATTTAGGAGCAAATATATTAACGGTTCATTATGAGGCTTGTACACATTTACATAGAACTATTCAAGCAATAAAAGCCGCAGGAATGAAAGCGGGAGTTGCTTTAAATCCTCATACACCAATAGCCGTTTTAGAAGATGTAATTTTAGATTTAGATTTGGTTTGTATTATGAGTGTGAATCCAGGTTTTGGAGGGCAGTCTTTTATTGAAAATACATACAAGAAAGTAAACCAACTTAGGCATTTAATTGATTTTACTAAATCTGATTGCCAAATAGAAATTGACGGTGGTGTTACAGATAAAAATGCAAACGCCCTTATAGAGGCTGGAGCAAATGTGCTGGTTGCTGGAAGTTATGTTTTTGGTGCTGAAAACCCTACGGAAACTATTGCCGACTTAAAAAACTTAATTGCTTAATTGTTATACGCTATTATAGATATAGAAACGACAGGAAACGGATATAAAGGGCAGAAAATAACTGAAATATCTGCTTTAATATTCGATGGAAAAAAAATTATTGATGAATTTACTTCTTTAGTAAACCCTGAACAAAATATCCCATCATTTATAACAAATCTTACAGGTATTACAAATGCTATGGTAAGAAATGCACCCAAGTTTTTTGAAATTGCTAAGAAGGTAGAAGAAATTACCAAAGGCTGTATTTTTGTGGCGCACAATGTAAATTTCGATTACAATATAATTCATGCTGAGTTTAAAAGTTTAGGATTTGATTTTAAACGAAAAAAACTTTGTACAGTTCGTTTAACAAGAAAAATAATTCCTGGATTAGCCTCTTATAGTCTAGGAAATATTTGTACTTATGAAAATATACCCATTAACGGAAGGCACAGAGCAAAAGGGGATGCAGAAGCAACTGTTGAATTATTTAGAAGATTACTTGAAAGAGACACTAATTTTACGATCAACTCTTTCCTAAACCCAAAGTCTAGACAAGCAACCTTACCTCCTCTTTTAGATAAGATAGTCGTTGATAAATTACCAGAGACTTTTGGTGTTTATTATTTTAAAAACATCGCCAAAGAAATTATTTATGTCGGTAAGGCAAACAACATCAAGCAACGTGTTATTAGTCATTTTTACGACAAAAAGAAAAAAGAGCAAACAATGTGCTTGGAAACTGCGGATATTTCCTTCACAAAAACGGGCAGTGAATTGTTGGCACTTTTACACGAATCATCAGAAATAAAAAATATTTATCCAAAATTTAATCGAGCTCAAAGAAGAGCAGGAGAAGCTGTTGGATTGTTTTCTTATGAAGACCAAAAAGGAATCATTCATTTGGCATATAACCGACTAAAGTTGGCTCCAAATGCAATTATGAAATATTATTCTGTATCGGAATGCAGAACTCATTTAGAATTATTGTGTAAAGATTTTGAATTGTGTCCTAAATATTGTCACTTACAAACAAATGTTTCTAGTTGTTTTCATTACCAATTAAAAGAATGTAAAGGAATTTGTTGTGACAAAGAAGCTACAGATAAATATAATAGAAGAGTAAAAGAAGCTATAAAATCCGTTGGAATTGGCGCTGAAAATTTAGTAATTAAAGAAAATGGTAGAACAGAAAATGAAGTAGGCTTTGCTCTAATTTTAGATGGGATTTATAAAGGTTTCGGCTATTTAGACGCGTCGCAGGAAAAATCATTAGGAAACCCAGAAGACTATCAATTTTTTGTTGAACCAAAAAAAGACAACAGAGATATTCAAAGAATCATAGCTTCTTATTTAAAGAAAAAGGAAAAGTTAAAAGTAATTGATAATGGAGAAGTCAGCATATAAAATTCATATTATTGGTGCAGGAATTAGTGGTTTAATTGCAGCTCAAATTTTAGAAAACTACGGGTATAAACCAACAATTATAGAGGCTTCTAGTACTGTTGGCGGACGCGTAAAATCTGATAATTTTGAGGGCTACACTTTAGATCGAGGATTTCAAGTTTTATTAACTTCATATCCTGCAGCAAAAAAATATTTAGACTATGATGCTTTAGAGCTGCAACCTTTTTTACCAGGAGCAACTATTTTTAAAAACGGTAAATCTCAAACTATTGGAGACCCTATTCGTAATTTATCTTTATTGGTTCCAACTTTATTCTCTTCAATTGGTAATTTTTCTGATAAAATAAAAATCTTAAAACTAAATGCTCTTTTAAAAAAGAAAAAAATTGCAACTATTTTTAAAGCAAAAGAAATAACTACACTAGAATACCTTAAAGAGTTTGGATTTTCCGTGCAGATTATCGAAGATTTTTTTACCCCTTTTTTTAGTGGTATTTTTTTAGAGCCAAATTTAGAAACGTCAAGTAGAATGTTTGAATTTGTCTATAAAATGTTTGGAGATGGTTTGGCTGTTTTACCTAAACATGGAATTCAAGAAATTCCGAATCAACTTAAAAGAAAATTAAAAAACACCAATTTTAAATTTGATTCACTGGTAAGTGAAGTAAAAGACAAGAGTGTTATTTTTGAAGATGGAACTACATTAAAAAGCGATATTACAATTATTGCTACTGATGCAAATTCTTTAATTTCTAATTTAAAAAACCAAGAAACTAATTGGAATAGTTGTGATACATTATATTTTGAAACTAAAAATAGAATAATTAATAAACCTTTAATTGGCTTAATAGCAGATAAAAACTCACTGGTAAATAATATTTTTTATCATACAAGTGTTACTGATCCAAAGAAAGCCAATACAGAATTACTATCTGTTACCATTGTAAAAAATCATCAATTAAACGAAAAAGAATTGCTTGAAAAAGTAGTTGAGGAATTATATCATAAATGTGCTATTACCAACCTAAGTTTCTTAAAAAGATATCAAATAAAAAAAGCACTCCCAAAATTAACCAATCTTCAATATGAAATTTCTAGTACAGAAACCAAATTGAAATCGACGATCTTTTTGGCAGGAGATCAGTTGCTAAACGGCTCATTAAATGCTGCTATGATTTCTGGAGAAAGAGCTGCTTTAGGTGTTGTACAAGCAATAGATGAATCTTCAAAATAAAAAAAACTTAAGACCAAATAAGTCTTAAGCTTTTGTATTTATTTTGTGACTCCGATAGGATTCGAACCTATAACCGTCAGAGCCGAAATCTGATATTCTATCCAGTTGAACTACGGAGCCTAAAATATTTTTTTTAAATCAAATTCTTTTTTACTAGCATAGATATTGTCTTTCCATCTGCTTGTCCTGACAATTCTTTAGAGACAATTCCCATAACTTTTCCCATATCTTTCATTCCAGAAGCTCCTAATTTTTGAATTGTATTAATTACAACCTCTTCAATTTTATTCTCTGACAAGGCCTCTGGTAGAAATTTTTCTAAAACTACAATTTCTTTCAATTCAGGTTCAGCTAAATCTTGTCTATCTTGTTTTATAAAAATAGCGGCACTGTCTTTTCTTTGTTTAACTTGTTTCTGAATTATTTTTATTTCTTGTTCTTCAGACAAATCTTCTCCTGCACCAGTTTCTGTTTTTGCTAATAAAAAGGCAGATTTTACAGATCTTAAAGCTTGTAATGCAATCGTATCTTTCGATTTCATTGCTGCTTTCATTTCCTCCATTATTTGTTTTTGCAAACTCATATTTTATTTTTTTTAATAGTGTAAATATAGTATTCCTAAACTATTTTTTTGGCTTTTTTAAATACAAAAATTTATTTCTATAATCTATAAATGCTTTTCCACTTTCTAAGATATCGGCTCCAATAATACCATGAACTTCTTCTGCATTGTGTTGTGTTAAAGCAGTATTTACATGTGCTAAATTAAACAATACTAAATGACATTTTTCGGTTTTCCAATTTCCAATTTTAAGTTGATTATTTTCTGATTTCTGTGTTTCCATATCTGTAGCTCCTGCACCAGCAGCTTTGGTTTCACTTTCTTCGGCTATTAGATTAAAGTATTCAATTAAGTCAAGACCAACGCAAGAGTTAGAAGCACCAGTATCTAAAATAAACCTTCCTTTAATTCCATTTATTTTCGCTCTTAACTCTAAATGATTTGTAGCAATTTTCTTCAATTTTATTTTGATGTATTTCTTTTTCTTTAATACTTTCTTTAAACTTGCCATTTAGCTGTATTTTTGTGGCAAATATAAGCCAATTAATGATTACAGATACGCACACACATTTATATTCAGAGCAATTTGATGACGATCGAAAAGAAATGATGCAACGTGCATTTGGTGCCGGAATTTCAAGATTTTTTATTCCTGCTATAGATAGTTCTTACACTCAGAGAATGTTGGATTTAGAAACTGAATATTCTGAAAACGTTTTTTTAATGATGGGCTTGCATCCTACGTCTGTAAAAGAAAACTATGTAGAAGAATTAAACCATGTAAAAGAATGGATTGACAAACGTAACTTTTATGCAATTGGAGAAATTGGCATTGACTTGTATTGGGATAAAAGCCTTCTAAAAGAACAACAAGAAGCTTTTAGAATCCAAATACAATGGGCAAAAGATAAGAAATTACCAATTGTGATTCATTGCAGAGAGGCTTTTGATGAAATTTTTGAAATTTTAGAAACTGAAAAGGGTGATGATTTATTCGGAATTTTTCACTGTTTCACAGGGAGTTTAGAACAAGCTGAAAAAGCAATCTCTTACAATATGAAATTAGGTATTGGCGGTGTTGCAACTTTTAAAAATGGAAAGATTGATACGTTTTTAAATAAAATTGATATCAAGCATATTGTGTTAGAAACTGACTCCCCATATTTAGCACCGACTCCATTCAGAGGAAAAAGAAATGAGAGTTCATACATAACTCAAGTAATTGACAAATTGGTAGATATATATCATTTAAATTTTAAAGAAATTTCGAAGATCACTACTCAAAACTCAAAAGATATCTTTAGAATCTAGCACAACAGATAAACAATACTAAAAAAAACATAGAACTCAATCTTTTAAATATTACATTCTTTAAATATTAAAAAAAAAAAAAATACGTTAACTACATATATCTATCTGAATGTACAATAGGTTTATATTTGTTTTATTTTGTTTTGTTGGGTTTTCTATCCAATCTCAAACTTTTTCTAAAGATTTTGTTTCAAAAAAATTCTTGATTAAAGGTGATACCATCCAAATAGATTCCGTGAGTATCAACTCTCAACGTTTTACAATTTTTAACTCACAATCTAAATTAATTCCATTTCAAGAATATAAAATTGATTTTGGCAAAGCAATTTTAATTATTGACTCAAAAAAATATACAGAAATTAGAGTGGAATATTTTCGATTCCCAGATTTTGTAACAAAAAACTATACCCCATTTGATGAGAAATTAATAGTCCCAAATTCTACAAATACAGGAAAGCTTTATAGTTTAACAACTAATAAAAAAGTATCGGAAATAAAGTTGTTTAATGGTTTAAAAACCAAAGGCTTTATTACTCGTGGAATTACATCTGGAAATAATCAAAATGCGGTAACAAACTCTGCTTTAGATCTAGAAATATCAGGCAAACTATCTAAAGACGTTACCTTGCTAGCCAATATTTTTGACACCAACATTCCACTTCAAGAAAATGGATATTCACAAAACATTACTGACTTTGATCGTATTTTCATAGAAATGTTTAGTAAGAATTGGCGTGTAAAGGCAGGTGATATTTCTTTAGAAAATAAAGAAAGTTATTTCTTAAACTTTAGCAAACAAGTTTCTGGTTTACAAGTAGAGGCGAATGTAAATAAAAAAATAAAAGTAGGAGCTTCTGGCGCAATTGTTAGAGGAAAGTTTAACCGTTTTAATTTTACAGCAGTTGAAGGTAACCAAGGTCCCTATAAATTATTCGGAGTCAATAATGAACCTGCAATAGTAATTATTGCCGGTAGTGAAACCGTTTATATAAATGGAATTCCTATAAAACGAGGAGAAGATAAAGACTATACGATAGACTACAACTTGGCAGAAATAGAATTTAACACAACTTTTCCTATTACAAATGATATGAGAATTCTCGTTGAGTTTCAATATTCTGATAGAAATTATTCTCGTTTTATTACGTATGAAGAAGCTTCTTTCAAAAGTGATAATTTTAATTTAAGCGGTTATTTTTATAGCGAAAATGACGCAAAAAACCAACCTTTACAGCAGAGTTTAACAGAGGAACAAAAAGAGGTTTTAGTAAATGCAGGAAACAATCAAGATTTAATGATTTCTGAAAGTGCTTTTAGAGATGAATATTCAGAAAATAAAATTCTTTATAAGAAAATACTTACTGGAGCAACTGAGGTTTTTGAATACTCTACAATTTCAACTGACGAATTGTACTTTGTAACGTTTACCAATGTTGGCCAAAACAGAGGAGACTATTCCATTGATAAAAGCACAGCTATTGGTACAATTTTTAAATACATCGGTGCTAATTTAGGAGAATACAGCCCAATTATTCGTTTGGTAGCTCCCACTAAATCGCAGTTTTTTATTGTAAAATCTGATTACAATCCAACAGAAAAAACAAGGCTAAATACAGAAATTGCATTCAGTAATAATGATGCAAATTTATTTTCATCCATAGATGATAATCAAAATACCGCATTGGCTGCAAAAGTTGGTTGGGAACAAATTTTAATTGATAAAAAATGGCAATTAAAAAGTAATATAAATCATGAATTTGTTCAGCAAAATTTTAAGACCATACAACGTTGGGAGTCTGTAGAATTTAACAGAGATTGGAACATCGTATCTAACAATGCAACAAAAAACTTGTTTCAATCTGAATTTACTTTACAAAATAAAAAAGACGATTTTATTTTATATAGGTTTAATAATCTAACCTACACGAATATTTTTAAGGGAAATAAGCATGAGTTAAGCTCTAAAATAAAGCTAAAAAACACCTCTTTTTCTTTTGATGGAAGTCTTTTAAACAATACTTCTAGTCTAGAGGACAATTCTTTTTTTAGAGCAAAAGCAAAAATAGAGCATCGCTTTACAAAAACCTGGATTGGAAGTTTTATCAACTTTGAGAATAACGACAGAAAAAACAAAACCACACAAGAATTTATCAATTTAAGTCACCGTTTTAATGAGTATGAAACCTATTTAGGGATTGGAGATTCCACAAAAATATTCGCTAAAATTGGGGTAAATTACAGGAATAACGACAGCATAAAACTAAATAAATTTACAGAAGTAAATAATAGAAAAACAGTATATGTAAATAGTAAAATTATTGAAAATAAAAAAACCAATTTATCTGTCTATGCAAATTATAGAATTACAGAAAACGCCTTTCAAGTAGATGAAAAATCATTGAATTCTAAAGTTATTTTTAAACAACGTTTATTTAATGATTTCTTAAGTTTTGGTACTATTTATGAAACTTCATCAGGAAATATTGCTAGACAAGATTATGTGTACATAAAAACAGAACCTGGACAAGGTTTTTATACTTGGATAGATTATAATAATGACGGAATTCAGGACTTTAATGAATTTGAAATTGCGCAGTTTCAAGATCAAGCAGAATATTTACGTATACCAAAACCAAACTTGATATATATAGCAACGCAAAGGGCAAAATGGGACCAATCTTTAACCCTAAACTTTGGAAAATGGGCTACAAAAGAAGGATTTAAAAAGACCATATCTCATTTCTATAATCAGAGTTTTTTAACGATTGAAAATGAAAAAGAACGCATTGGAAATTCATTTTACTTAAATCCATTTGACATAGATGAAAACAACTTGATAGGACTTAATTTTAGTTTTAGAAACAGTCTGTATTTCAATAGAAATCTTCAGAAAAATAGTTTCACTTACACCTATGGATCTTCAAAAAATAAGCAACAATACTTTATTGGAAATCAAGAAAACAACATTAAAATTCATCAGTTAAATTATAGTCATAAATTTTCAAGCTTTTGGCTGATTGACTTGATGACAAAATCTTCAATGAATACTCTAGAGACGGAAAACTTTTCGAATAGAAATTACGAGATAAATGTTCAAGAAATTGAACCAAAAATTAGTTTTTTATTCAATAAAGACAATCGGTTTTCTGTATCTTATCACTACAAAAAGAAGAAGAATCAATTGCAGAATTTTGAAAAATTACAACAGCAAAAATTTGGACTAGATTATTTTTATATCGACAAGAAAAAAAATCAAATTAGTGCAAGTATACAGGTGTTTTTAAATGATTTTACAGGTAACACAAACACACCCGTTGCATACCAAATGCTAGAAGGTTTGCAAGCTGGAGAAAATTACACATGGAATTTATTGTTCAACAAAAAACTAAACTCCTTTTTAAACCTCAACCTAAATTATTTGGGTAGAAAAAGCGAAAACTCTAGAACAATTCATACCGGAAGTGTACAATTAAAAGCAATTTTTTAACATTTTTTTATTTTAATTATCAATACTTTTACACGTCATTTAGCATTAGATTTAATTAACTATTATGAAAAAAACGATATTATTTATAACATTATGCATTACGACCATTTCAATAGCTCAAGAACCAGCCTCTGTAGCTCCTCAAGACGTAAATAAAAAACATGAAGTTAAAATAAATGCGCTAACTTTATTAGCTGCAAAATGGATTGATGTTTCTTATGAAAGACTAATTAATCAAGAATCTTCTTTTGGTATTTCTGTAGCTTTAAATACAGATATAGATGTTGATTTTACTGGCAGCGACTTAAAATACTCTTTAACACCCTATTACAGGCGTTATTTTTCTGAAAAATTTGCAAGAGGTTTCTTTGTGGAGGGTTTTGGAATGTTATTTTCTGAAAAAGGTAGGGATTATAATTCTTTAAACAGCACCTATGAAGACTTATCGCAAACAGGTTTTGCATTGGGGGTTTCTGTAGGAGGAAAATTTGTATCAAAGGAAGGATTTACAACTGAAGTGTTGTTAGGTTTTGGAAGGAACTTAACAAATTCCACCTTTAGTGAGGCAGTCCCAAGAGTAGGTATTTCTTTGGGTTACAGATTCTAATTACGATTCTAAATTTGTATGTTTGCAGTATATTTAAAGCGTTTTTAAAATGTTATTTAAAAAAATAAAACTCATGAAAAAAATACTCATCGCTTTTACACTTCTAATAAGCTCTTTAAGCTATTCTCAACAGGAGATTAAGTTAGATATTGCAGATGCACTAATCATTAGAAGCTTAGAATTCTCCTATGAAAATTATATTTCAGACAATTCTTCTTTTGGTCTTTCTGCCCTATTTAATTTGGCAAAACAAGATGTTAGCTTTAGATATAATGAAAACTTAATGATAACACCTTATTATCGTCACTACTTTACAACGAACGAACAGTGGAACTTTTTTGGTGAAGGATTTGTTGGAATTAATTCTGGTAAAAAAGAATCTGTTGATGACTCTGGTGTGTACGATCTAAAATATACAGATGGTGCTTTGGGTATTGCTGTTGGTACAAAGTACATTGCTGAAGGCGGTTTAATTATAGATGCGTATGCAGGGGTTGGACGAAATTTATTTGGCACAGATTCTCCAGTAATTGTGCCTAGAATAGGGTTAAATATTGGTTGGAGGTTTTAAATTTTAACCTCATTCATATAACGTAAAAAATCCTCATTAAATAAAATGAGGATTTTTTTTTATACCTAAAAAAAAATGTGTCTAGATTTTCTGCAACCACGTTTTCACAGCAACTTCTGCCTTTATAATTTCTTTTAAATCCGCAATAGCCACTCTTTTCTGTTCCATGGTATCTCTATACCGAATGGTAACCGTTTTGTCTTCTATCGTTTGATGATCTATAGTAATACAAAATGGAGTTCCTACTGCATCTTGACGTCTGTAGCGTTTACCAACGGCATCTTTTTCATCGTAAAAAACGTTGAAATCCCATTTTAAATCCTCTATAATTTCACGAGCAACTTGGGGTAAACCATCTTTTTTAACTAAGGGGAAGACTGCCGCTTTAAAAGGCGCTAAAACTGCTGGTAATTTTAAAACAGTTCTTGCTGTTCCATTTTCTAAAGATTCTTCTTGTAAAGAATTTGAGAAAACTGCCAAAAACATTCTATCTAAACCAATAGAAGTTTCTACTACATAAGGAGTATAACTTTTATTTTCTTCATGATCAAAATATTGTAATTTCTTGCCAGAAAATTCTTCATGTGCTTTTAAATCGAAATCTGTTCTTGAATGTATTCCTTCTAACTCCTTAAACCCAAACGGGAAGTTAAACTCAATATCAGAAGCTGCATCTGCATAATGTGCTAATTTATCATGATCGTGAAAACGATAGTTCTCTGCTCCCATTCCTAACGATAAATGCCATTTTAAACGGGTTTCTTTCCAGCTACTATACCATTCTTTTTGGGTTCCAGGTTTTACAAAAAATTGCATTTCCATTTGTTCAAACTCACGCATTCTAAAAATAAATTGTCTAGCAACAATCTCATTTCTAAATGCTTTACCTGTCTGTGCAATTCCAAAAGGAATTTTCATCCTTCCTGTTTTTTGGACATTTAAAAAGTTGACAAAAATACCTTGCGCAGTTTCTGGACGTAAATATAAATCCATTGCCGTTTCTGCAGAAGCACCTAATTTAGTGCCAAACATTAAATTAAACTGTTTTACATCTGTCCAATTTTTAGAGCCAGTTAATGGATCTGCGATCTCTAGTTCTTCAATTAACAACTTAACATCTGCTAAATCTTCATTTTCTAAAGAGGCACCCATTCGTGCTAAAATTGCATTTATTTTTTCTTGATAACCAACAACTCTTCCATTGGTAGCAAGAAATTCTTCTTTATTAAAAGCATCTCCAAAGCGTTTTGCTGCCTTGGTAACTTCTTTGTTTATTTTACCTTCTAGCTTAGCACAATAATCTTCAATTAAAACATCTGCTCTGTAGCGTTTTTTTGAATCTTTATTATCAATTAAAGGATCGTTAAATGCATCTACGTGTCCGGAAGCTTTCCAGGTTGTTGGGTGCATTAAAATTGACGCATCTATACCTACAATGTTTTCATGCATTTGCACCATTGCCTTCCACCAATAATCTCTAATATTTTTCTTTAGCTCAACTCCATTTTGAGCATAATCGTAAACCGCGCTTAAACCGTCATAAATTTCAGAAGACTGAAAGACATAACCGTATTCTTTTGCGTGCGATAAAACTTTTTTAAATTGATCTTCTTGTTTTGCCATAATAAGCGCAAATATACACGAATCTAAAAAGTTATCAAGAAATTTTTACCGTACTTTTTTACAACAGTAAACAAATAAACGCAAGAAGGATAAAGCTTGAAATCCTTAGTAGATAACTTCATTGAAAAAACACCTTTATTTTATCAAAAACGATCTTAATATATGACTTAAACTCCCTTTCTAATATTGATATTTACAGAAAAACATTTGTAATATAGTTATCTCTTCTAAAATATTCGTTAGTGGTAAAACAAATCTAAGACTGCTGGTTGCATAGAACCTTAAACCATTAAAATTTATACTAGCATTTTTTTATTAAAATAATTAGTTATCTTTAAGAAAACCTCGATTATAAAAATGCAGTTTTTAAAAGATTTATTGTATTTATTTTACCCTGAATTATGTGTCATTTGTGAAAGTAAGTTGGTTACAAACGAAAAGGTATTGTGCACATATTGTAGGCACGATTTACCTATTATAAATTACACTAATTATCGAAAAAACAAAATTACAGAAATTTTTTATGGAAGAATTCCTATTGAAAAAGCAGCTTCTTTTATGCTATTTAGAAAAAAAGGAAAAGTAAAAGATCTCATTCATCAACTCAAATATAAAAAAAATCAAAAAATTGGTGTCTTTATTGGGAATTGGTTTGGAGAAATATTACAAAAAAATAAGGAGTTTATAGATATCGATTTTATTGTTCCGGTTCCACTTCACAAAAATAAATATAGAAAAAGAGGATATAATCAAGTTACTAAATTTGGAGAATGTCTAAGTGAAATTTTGAGTATTTCATACGAAGAAAAACTTTTAATTAGAACCTCATCAACAAAAACACAAACTCTTAAACAACGTTTTGATCGATTCAAAAACATTGACACTAAATTTTTATTGACTGATACCTCTTTTTTTAAAAATAAACATATCCTATTAATTGATGATGTTATTACTACTGGTGCAACATTAGAGGCATGTAGTAAAGAATTATTAAAATCAGAGGGAATTAAAATAAGTATTGCAACCATGGCATTTACAGAATAAATTTTATTGTTTTTAAATCAAAAAATAATTGTTAATTTGTATAAAATACTACATTAGTGAAACACGTTTTTAAATTTCTTTTTTTAGCTGGTTTTTTCATCTTCTTAACCAACTGTGCTAGAACTGGTAGACCAGAAGGAGGACCAAAAGATGAAACTGTACCCCTATTGGTAACATCAGACCCTCCTTATGAGAGTATAAATTTTGATAGCGATAACATAAGAATTTATTTTGATGAGTATATTACTTTGAAGGATTTAAACAAACAATTGGTTGTTTCTCCTCCTTTAAAAAACCCTTCTTTAATTACACCACAAAGTGCTCCAAGTAAATATGTTAATATTAAAATAGTAGACACATTATTAAAAAATACAACCTATATTTTTAACTTTGGAAATGCGATACAAGACAATAATGAAGGAAATAAGTTAGAGAGTTTTAAATATGTTTTTTCTACAGGTGATTATATCGATTCTTTAATTTCTAAAGGAAAAGTTAAAGATGCTCTTCTTAAAAAAACTGAGAATAATATTAATGTTTTACTTTACAGAATTGATAGCTCTTACACAGATTCAATTGTTTTTAAACAAAAACCGAACTATGTTACGAGTACCTTAGATACGACCAACTTCAATTTTTCTAATCTTAAAAAAGGGAAGTATTTTTTAATTGCTTTAAAAGAACCTACGAACGATTATTTATTCAATCCAAAAACAGATAAAATCGGTTTTCTATTAGACACCATAAGACTACCAAGAGATAGTATTATTAATAAAAATATTGCTATTTTCAGTGAAAATTTACCCTATACTTTTAAAAGAGCTAAAGAAGTAACTAAGGGAAAAATTCAGTTTGGGTATTCAGGAAATATAAAAAACTTAAAGATTAAAATTCTTTCCAAAGTTCCAGAAAATTTTAAAAGTATTTCTAAATATGAATTTGATAAAGACACCTTAAATTATTGGTTTACACCTTTTGAAACTGACTCATTAAACTTCATTATTTCTTCAGGGAAATTTATAGACACAGCTACCGTATTTTTAAGAAAAAAGAAAATAGATTCTCTAATATTAAGTTCCACTGTAAAACAGGTTTTAAACTTTAAGGATACTTTTTATTTAGAAAGTAATAATCCAATTACAACGTTAGACCCAAGTAAAATCTCTTTAATTGACAAAGATACTTTGGCTGTAAATTTTAATAGTTTTATCTCCTCTAAGGAAAATAAAATAGGAATAATTTTTGATAAAAAACAAAAGCAAAATTATTCTTTAAAGATATTACCCGAGGCTTTCTCCGATATTTTTTCACAAAAAAACGATACATTAAACTATCGTTTTAAAACAAAAGAACTAGATGATTATGGGAGGATAACGTTAAATATTATAAATTCTGAATCTAAAAATTTAATTATTGAACTTCTTGATATTAAAGAAAAAGTAATAGAGACAAAATTCTTAAATACTTCTAAAAAGATTGTCTTTGACCTACTGGAACCAAAAAAGTATTCTGTTAGAGCTATTGTAGATTCCAATAACAATAACAAATGGGACACGGGTAATTTTCTTAAAAGACAACTTCCTGAAAAAATTATTTATTATAACGAAGAACTGAAGGTGAGAGGTAATTTTTTTATAGAAGAGACTTTTACAATTATTAATTAAGAATAAACTTTGTTCTTTTTATAATTTTACTATATTTGAATTTACTTTAAGACCCCTAAATCTTGAGACCCCTAATAACAATTCTTTTTTTAATTGTTTTTTTTCCGTTAGCTAATGCACAACACTATACGCATGATATAGGTGTATTTACTGGATTTACTAGTTTACAGAGTGACTACGGAGAAAGAGGCAATTTCGCCAGCGAATGGAACAACAACGGAATATCTTTTTCAGTTGCACATTACCTGCATTTTTTTAATAGAACCTTAAGATGGGACCCTAACAACGTAATGCACAATCATTTAATGGTAAAAACTGAGTTAGAATACTTGAGTAATACAAAACTAGACCATCACGGCTATTGGGCTAATAAGCAAAGTCCAGGTGGTGAACATTTAAGAGCAATGAAAGGGACTTTAAGAATGTTCAATGTTGGAATAAATTTAGAATATTACTTACATCCATTAGAAGAATTTGTTTATCCGTATTCAGATATATGGTTTAATCCATTCTTTACATTTGGTTTTAAATATTCTTTTTATACAAATGGTTTACAATCAGATTTAGGAGACTGGCAGCAAAACCCTGCTATTCTGCCTCAAAAATATAGACCAACTAATGCTTTAGATATTGGTTCTGGAGAAGCTTTTTCTTTTAATATAGGTATAGGAACAAGATATAAGTTAACTGAAAAGCTTGATTTATCAGCAAAATTTAGTTATCAATATTTCTTTTCAGACAAAATTGATGGATTACAAGCTGAAGTTTTTGAAAATAAAAATAATGAATGGGCAATGAACATGCAGTTTGGATTGGTTTACCATCTAAACTTCAGTTTACCACTATTCTATTAAGATACCCCAGATTGATTTTGAATAAAGAAATTTATTCAATAAAGAAAGAGAGCAAATTGCTCTCTTTTCTTATTTATTTAATACTTGTCAAAATTTATATTCTTTTAATCAACAGTCTAGTAACAGACTCGAATCAAAAAGAACCTCTTAATTTTTCAAACAAATTTCTTTATAGACATAATAATTCCTAAATGCAGGCCTTCATGATAATTATTGAAAGGAATAGCCGTTTCTATAGAATTCAATACAAAACCTGTACTTGTTGGGTATTCTATAAACTTCTCAAAAATACCAGCTTCAAAGTCTTCTTCTAATGTTTCTGGCAAACCGTTAAAGAGATCTAAAACTTCATTGAATTCTTCTTGAGAAAAAACTGTGGTTGGAAATGTTCCTTTCTTATGAGTCTCTATTAAATCATCAGGACATAAACAATTTAAACCCGATAATTTGTAATGCAACAATTGTTGGGTAACAACTAGATGGGCTATATTCCAAGCAATATTATTTTTAAACCCCTCTGGAATTTTATGCAATTGTTCTAATGTTAAACCGTCTATAGCCTTTAGTGTAAGTGCCCTTGATTTTTTAAGAATATTAAATTGATTCTTCATTTTTATTGTTAATTTTGAAATGTAAATATAATCTTAAAAAATGAAGAAAGTCTACTTTTTAAAAACTTGCGATACCTCCCGTAGAATTTTAAAAGAAGTAAATACAGATGGTTTTGAGCGACAAGAAATAAAAGGAAATCCTGTAAATGTTTCTCAATTAGAGGAGATGTACAGTCGTTCTAACAGTTATGAAGCCTTATTTAACAAGCGTGCAAAGTTGTATAAATCTATGGATTTAAAAAATCAGGTTTTAACGGAAGCAGATTATAGACAATTTATATTGGATAACTATACCTTCTTAAAGCGTCCTGTTTTTATAATTTATGATAAAATTTTTATTGGAAACAGCCAGAAAGTGATCGAAAAATTGAAAAAGAAAATAAATTAAAACAATTATTTTTCTGTCATAATTTTTAGCTTATTTAAAAAAATGAAAGGAAAATAGTAGTTAAATCAGTTGTTTTTTTCCAACCAATTATTAGTTCTTAATTCAGCGTTTTCTTTAATATCTTGCCAAAATAAATTGATATCACCAACATGATAATTCTTTAAAAACGACATAAGGAATCGATTTGGAAATTTAGGATTTGTGCTCCAGATTAAACCATCTGTAACTTGAATTTTTAAAGATTTTTTATAGATTTTTTTATTGCTGTATAAAAAACCTTTGTGTTGATGAAGTTCTGATTTTTTTGCATCATTCCATGTAATTGGGTTTGTGGTTACGCTTCCTTTATAGAAATCTTTTTTCTTTGGATAATTATTTTTTTTAAATGTATTCCAAGCTACAAAACCACCAGTTTCATTAGGATTATTCATTGATGTGATAGTCTTAAACTGATCTGGTTTTACAATTGTTCCAACAACATAAGCTGCTATTAATTGTTTTTGTAAAGGCTTATCATCAAAAAAATCTCTTAATAAAAATTTGGTATGTGTAGATCCTTGACTGTGACTTGCAATAATAATTGGCCTTCCACTATTGTACTTTTTTAAATATACTTCAAAAGCTTTTTTAACATCAGAATATGCCAGCAACAGCGCTTCCATACCTCCGTTTTCTAGCATTTTATAAGAACGTAAATGTGCTTGTCTATAATATGGAACGTAAAGCTTTCCAGAGCTAGCCCAAGCGGATGCTTGAAATAAAACGGCTTTGTTTAAAACTTTATTTTGTTGTTTTTCGTCATTAATTGGAACATTCCAACGGAGATCTTCTTTTTCTGTGTTTAATGTTGGATATACATAGAAAACATCTGCTTTTAAGCTATCTAGCTCTACAGACACAAATTCTTTAAACTCTGTAGAATAAGAATTTGGTACAACTGCCCAATTTTTTTCTTCATCATAATTAGGCAACTCTGGAATATTTTTTTCTTGAAAATATTGTAACTTATAATTTGATTTGCAACTATTTAAAACTAATAATAATAATAATAAAAGTTCTTTTTTCATTTAAAAATTCATTGTTATTCCCAAACTAGTTATTTTGTAGCTAACATTAAATTTTGGTTGAAAATTTGAACTCACATTAGGGAAATCTGAATTGTATAATTCTATAGATTTTTTTGATTTTTTATTATAACTATTTAAAATGGGAATTGACCCTAAAATTAAAACAGCCCCAACTCCTGCCAATTCCCATTTAGCATCTCCACCTACAATTGCAGTACCTAAAGGTAAACCTACTAAAACTCCACCAGCGCCCCCCAAAATTGTTGCCCAAGTTTGATTTGTTTTTGCAGACTTCATTAAATTTAAAGCTTCTGTATTATCTTTCAGGATTCCTTTTAGTTGTTTTGTACTTAATTTTTGCCCGTTTTGATAAAACTTATTTTCTCCTAAAGTTTTTTTTGACTCAATTTTTTGACCATTTACACTTGAGGATATTAATACCCCAAGCATAAATAACAATACTTTTACTTTCATTTTTTTTTAATTTATTTTATTTATAAACAGCTATCAAACCATCAGCCTCTTTTTGTGCACTCCAGTTGTTTTCAATTTCTTCTCTTGCTTGTTTTCCTAAAAAAGGAATTTCATTATTTAATTTTTGTGATAATAACAATTCTAATTCTGATGTATTTCCTACTTCGAATAGATATCCATTTTTTTTGTCTGAAATTAAACTAGAATGAACTCCTACATCTTTTGTTGCTATTACAGAACATTCACAAGACATCGCTTCTGCTGTTACTAAAGAAAACCCTTCAGACGAACTTGGAACAACAGCAATTCTTGATGCTTGATAATACGAAATAATGTCTCTTGTTTCTTCAATAAAATAAACTTGACTTTCTATGGAATGCTTTTTTGAAATTAATTTTAATTCTTCTAAAAAAGAGGGTTTATCTACTTGACCAACAATTACTAGTGCCCAGTTATTATGATCTTTTAAAACTTTTGCAGCTTCTACTAAAGTGGCTTGCCCTTTTGCTTTTCTGACTCTTCCAGCACACAGGATTATATTTTCTTGCTCAATATTATAAAGCGTTGTTTCAGAATTAGAAATAAACTTATTTACGTCTACACCATGACCAACAATAGTGTTTTCAATTCCTAAATTGTGACTCATACTTTTAATAAGAGTAACAACTTTATCTGCTTTTTTAAGCAGCATTAGAGTTAAACTAGAAGGAACTGTTTCTGCATGTCGAGTTGCAATCAGTTTAAATTTTGCTCCAAAAAAACGGAATAGTAACATTCTCATAATTTCATTATTTCTATGACAATGCACAACGACGTCTCTATCGGAAAATAAAAGTGTTTTTAATCTAAAAAATGGAATGTTAGTCCCTTTTACATTATATCCGTATATGTAAGTTTCAAACTCCTTATTAAAAAAAGGCAACACATTTTCGATACTTCTAGTAACACCCGTTCTTCTTCTATGAAAGTGTGTATGAATTAAAATTGATTTCAAATGAATAGGTATTAAGAAAATCTACGTTCTATAATTTCCATAAAACGTACTTCCAGTTCTTCGTGTTCTGCCCAATTATAATCTGGCTTCACCATTTTATTAACGAATTTTATTGCTTCCTTTTCGGTTTTATGAGTATTTAACTGAGAAATTACTCTATTAAAATCTTCTTGACTTCCATCAAACAAGTTCTTTACAAAAATAATTCTATCATTTAATCCTATTTGAATATTGGTTTGTAGTTTGTCATTTAATGATTTTGAACCTACTTTTTCAAATAATTCTGCTGCTACGTCTACGGGAATAGTATCTTGTAATTCTTCTTCTAATGTTGGCACTTTAGGTTCCTCAACATTTTTTAACTCTTTCTCTATGGTATCATCTGTTGCAAACAGTTTTTCTAATTCGTCAAAAGGTTGTTCAATAAAACTTTCATCTGTCTCATTTTCTATACTTTCTATAATAGAATCGGCAACATCATTTGCCATTTCATCCATTTGACTTTCTTCTTCATCCTCATCTCCTAAGTGCTGAACAATAATTTCTTTTTCTTCTAAAACTTCTTTAGCCTTCTCTTTTAATTCAAATGCTTTTTCTACTTTAAGAAGCATTTCTTCTTTTGTTTCCTTCTGATTTGGGGTTGAATTCACAAATTCTTCAACAAATGCTAAAACAGATAGTTTTTCATAAATTTCCTTCGATTTTTGCTTTAATAAAAACACATTTTCTTTATTTTTCATCTGTAAAACACTGTGTGCTAAACTAATTAAATCGGCTTCTAATTTTTTGTGCATAAGTTGTCGGTTGATTTTATTTTTTACTATTAAATTTTAATAAATTTGCTAGTATCAATAGCAAAATAAACAATTTAAATTCTTGAGCTTTAAAATTACAAAATGTTTCTTGAAAATACCGTAAATCATACAGAACAATTTGGCTGGATAGAGGTAATTTGTGGTTCTATGTTTTCTGGTAAAACAGAAGAACTAATAAGAAGGTTAAAACGTGCTCAATTTGCAAAACAACGTGTAGAAATTTTTAAACCTACAGTTGATATTCGTTATGATGATGATGAAGTAGTTTCACATAATGATAATAGAATTCGTTCAACACCAGTTCCTGCTGCTGCTAACATCCGCCTTTTAGCAAGCGATGTAGATGTTGTTGGTATCGATGAAGCACAATTTTTTGATGACGAAATTATTTCTGTTTGTAATGATCTAGCAAATAGCGGAATAAGAGTGATTGTTGCTGGTTTAGATATGGATTTTAAAGGAAAACCTTTTGGGCCAATGCCAGCCCTAATGGCCACTGCAGAATATGTGACTAAAGTTCATGCAGTTTGCACACATACAGGTAATTTAGCGCATTACAGCTTTAGAAAAGCTATAAATGATAAATTGGTTTTATTGGGTGAAACACAAGAATATGAACCTTTAAGCAGGGCTGCTTATTACAAAGCCATTCAAACTCAGCAGAAACAAACTTTATCTTCAAAAAACTCTGAAATAAAAAAAAAAGATACTGAATAAACTTCAGCATACCTATGAATAATCACGTAACTGTTTTAGAAATTGATGGAAATGCACTATTGCATAATCTCAATTATTTTAAACAAAAACTCCAGCCAGAAACAAAAATAATGGTGGTTGTGAAAGCTTTTGGCTATGGAAGTGATGCAATACAAGTTGCAAAATTTTTAGAAAATAAAGTAGACTACTATACAGTAGCATATTCTAGTGAAGGTATCGCTCTGCGAGAAGCTGGTGTAAAAACACCTATTTTAGTTTTACATCCTCAATTACAAAATTTAAAAGCAATAGTAGACTACAGACTAGAGCCAAATTTATATAATTTTAAAATTTTTAATGCTTTTTTAAAATTGGCAGATGAAGCGCCCTTGATGAATTATCCTATCCATTTAAAATTTAATACGGGTCTAAATAGATTGGGTTTTTGGCATACTGATGTTCCTAAAATTTTAAGTGATTTAAAGAAAACAAATCACGTAAAAGTAACATCGTTATTTTCTCATTTGGCAGCAAGTGAAGATCTGGAGGAGGAGGAATTCACGAACAACCAAATAAATAATTTTGCACACATTGTTCAACAAATCTATAAACATTTAGAGTATGAACCAATGTTACATATATTAAACACCTCTGGGGTTATTAACTATCCAAAGGCACAATTTGATATTGTTCGTTTGGGAATTGGTCTTTATGGTTTTGGAAATAGTGACAAAGAAACTTCACAACTTAAAAACACACATAATTTAAAATCTATTATTTCTCAAATTCATCTAATAAAACCGGGTGAAACTGTTGGTTATAATAGAGCATTTGTTGCAAAAAGACCCAGTAAAACTGCTACTATTCCTATTGGTCATGCAGACGGTATTTCTAGAAAGTTAGGAAATAAAAAAGGGTATGTTCTCATTAATAATGAAAAAGCAAAAATTATTGGTAACGTTTGTATGGACATGATTATGGTAGATATCACAAATATAAACTGTAAAGAGGGAGATGAAGTTATTATCTTTAATAGTCAAGAAATGATTCAAAAGTTTACTGATATAGCAGAAACCATCCCTTACGAAATACTTACTGCTATTTCCCAACGTGTTAAAAAAATGTTAAAGAAATAATAATTTTTTAGTATTTTAGCAACTTAACGAATTAAAATCAAATAAGATGTTGAAAGAATTTAAAGAGTTTATTACTGGTGGTAATGTAATTGAGTTTGCAGTTGCTGTAATTATGGCCGGTGCAATTGGCGCGGTAGTTAAGGGGTTTGTAAGTAATATTGTTATGCCAGTTGTTGGTCTATTTACAGGTGGTGTTAGTTTTGCAGATCAAAAATATATTTTATCAGAAGCGGTCGCAGATGCTGCAGGTAAAGTTACAACACCAGAAAATGCGATACTATATGGAGCTTGGATAGACTCAATAATCAATTTAATTATTATTGGTTTTGTGATGTTTATGATGATAAAATCTTATAATAAAATGAAAAAGAAAAAAGAAGAAGCTCCAGCCGCACCAGCAGGACCAAGTCAAGAAGATTTATTAGTAGAAATTAGAGATTTATTAGCAAAAAAATAAAGCCATCTATAAAATAAAAAAAACCAAGTTTACACTTGGTTTTTTTATGCCTAAAAATTACGATTAGAAGTTTATTAATAAACATCATGTAACATTTGTAATATAAAATAATTCATTTTTTTACTAGTTAGTATAGCTTTCATAAAACCATCAATATTTCAGCTACTCTCTCAAAATATCTAAAAACTGTTTTCTTATAATTTCTTTAGCTCCTAAACTTGCTAAATGCCTATTATATACCTGGCAATCTATTAATTTATAATTCATATTTTTAACAAGGTATATAAATGCCAGTTTTGAAGTATTAGAAACTTTCGAAAACATACTTTCTCCACAAAAAACATTGTTTATATTTAAACCATATAAACCACCAACCAACTTGTTACCCTCCCAAATTTCAATAGATTTTGCAATTCCTTTTTTGAATAAATTAATGTATGCTTGCTCCATATCATCTGTAATCCAAGTTCCAAAACCATCTCTTCTATCTATATTTTTACAATTATAAATTACTTCCTCAAAAGCTGTATTTTCCGTAATTGTAAACTTATTTTTATTAATGATTTTCAACATAGATTTAGATATTATTAGATCGTCAGGAAACAATACCATTCTTTTTATTGGACAATACCAAACAATAGGTTCTCCCTCTGAAAACCATGGAAAAATCCCATTTTTATAGGCATGAACTAATCTTTCGATAGACAAATCTCCACCTAAAGCTATAATTCCATCTTTAGTGGTTAAATTACACGATGGGAATTCTATTTTATCAGTAAGCAAAAACATTATATATTATTTAGTTGCTAAAGTAGTAAAATCTTAAAAAATCGTTAATCAATAAAATTGATATGTTTAATAAAAAATTAGTTCCTATTTTTGCTAAATTAAAATGATAGATTATTTCTCATTTAAACAATGGTAAGAAAAAAAAGAATCAAAACGAAAACACAAAAGGCAAAGTTGATGCATAATTATTATCATCGAACAGGCTTTTATATGTTTATTTGGGAAAGTTTAAAGAAAGCATTCTGGCCTATTGTATTCGTAATTATTAGTTTATTCATTTTCAACAAATATGTTTATAACATAAATGACGGACTGCAAACCATTACAGAAACATTTTCTAGGCTTGGTATTTTAGTAACATTTTTTATATCTGAAACCTTACTTGGTTTAGTTCCACCAGAAATATTTATTGCGTGGACTAAAAAAACAGCAGATCCAATTTTAAACCTATCAATTTTAGCAACTTTATCGTATGTCGGTGGGTTAATATCCTATTTTATTGGAAAAACTGCTTTAAAAGTTAAATCAGTTAAAGAATACTTGGAAGTAAAAATGGCTAAAAACTTAAAAAACACTCGCAAATGGGGTGGTATTTTAATTTTAGTTGGAGCACTGCTACCACTTCCTTTTTCTATTGCCTGTATTGCTGCAGGGATGATTAAATATCCGTTTAGAAATGTAGTTTTCTTTGGTTTATTTCGTTTTGGAAGATTTGCAGCTTATGCTTGGGCTATTTTTCAAGTAGTAGATTAAATCCTTCGATTCAAAAAATTTCAACCAAAAAACTTACTTTTGTACTATGGGATTAACAAACAACGATATTTTAAAAAAATTAAGAGTAGCCAATAAATTACGTGATACAGATATTGTAAAAATTTGTGCCTTGGTCGATTTTAAAGTAAGTAAAGCAGAATTGGGAGCTTTATTTAGAGCAGAAGAACATCCAAAATATGTAGAATGTGGAGATCAAATTTTACGTAATTTTTTAAATGGACTGATTATTCACCTGCGGGGACCAATGCCAAAAAAAGGAGAAAAGAAATAACACAAATTAATTCGTAAAAACAAAAAAGAGAGAATTCATAAATAAATTCTCTCTTTTTTATAATCTTGATACTATTTAAAAGGGTAAATCATCTGGTTCAGCATCAGAAACATTAGATGCTGGTTGGAATTGATCTACTGGTGGCAAGTTACTAGGTGCAGCTTGAGACAAGTTTTCAATTCTCCAGCCTTGAATAGAGTTAAAGTATTTTGCAACTCCTTCTGGATTAATCCATTCTCTTCCTCTTAAATTAATGGCTACTTTTACATCCTGCCCAACAGCGTAATTGTTTAATAAGTCACACTTATCCTGAACAAATTCTATCATGATCATCTGTGGATATTGATCATCAGTAGTTACTACTAATTCACGTTTTCTAAATCCACTAGCACCAAAAGTTTGTACTTCTCCAATTAACTTCACTTTACCAATAACTTCCATAATTTCTATTTTAATAAAAGTACTTTCCAAGCACTTTCTACATCGTTTTTACTTAAGTATTCTTGAGCAAATGTATGTTTTTTTGAGGTTTCTAGCCCAATAAACTGAGCATGTTCTTTTCCAAAGTTATCAACAGTTTTCCCATCGGGAAGTTGCTCTACATTGGCTAACATTCCTAGATTATTTCCAGTTAAAATTTTACTGTTTCTAATTTCTAAGGGAATGGCATCTACTCCAATTCCCAGTGTTGATATTGGTTTTGGTATTTCAAAAAACCATCTCTAGCTCTAGTATAATAACTTCCACCAGCTCTTGCAACTAAATCAATTTTATGTTGATCTATTGCCCCATTTTTATCTAGAATATTTTCAGAAACATGAACTTTTACAACTTCGCAAACTATTAAGTTTCCAGCCCCACCTTCATCACCAGTAAAAATAACCTCATTCACTTTACATTCGAATTGAACAGGAGATTCTGCTACTCTAAAAGGCTTTATTTTATCTGAGGGCAGCATTGTAAAACCTGCTTTCTCAAATTCATTTACACCTTTTGCATATTCGGAACTGCTCAAAGACATTTGTTGTACAATAGCATAATTTACAACATTAATAACTACTTCTTTGGTCGCTATAGCGTTTTCTAATGTATGCTTTGTTGTATTCCCTCGAACTCTTCTTGCTGGAGAAAATATCATAATTGGTGGATTTGCACCAAATACATTAAAAAAACTAAAAGGAGATAAATTTGGATTTCCATCAGCATCAATTGTACTCGCAAAGGCAATTGGCCTTGGTGCAACTGCGCCTAATAAATATCCATGTAATTTTGCTGTTGGTATTTCTTTCGGATCTATAGAAAGCATTGTCAAAAAATTTATTTATGTAAAGATACTATCAATTTAACAAATGAGTTATATAGTGGAATAGTTTATATTTGACAATAGAATGAGTTTTTTTTCAAATACATTATGGCTAAAACGAATAGCAGTTATTATTTCGTTTGTTATTGTTTCATTAATTTTATGGAACACCTATATTTTCTTCCAAAAATTTAAGCAAGAAGAGCGTATTAAGATGGAAATTCTTGCAGAAGCTCAAAGGGAATTAGCTACAAATACAAATTTAGACGCTAATGTAGATTTACCTCTAAAAATATTAGAAAATAATAGTAATATTCCTATGATTTCAGTTGATGAAAACGGAGAAATGGAATATCAAAATCTTGATTCTATAAAGTCTTTAGATCCAGAATATTTAGAACAACAATTGGCAAAAATGAAGTCTGAAAACAAGCCAATTATAGTTAGTTATAAAGGGGAGAATAAAAAAATTATTTATTATAGAGATTCAGATTTATTAAATAAACTTACCTATTATCCAATTGCTTTAATTCTTATCTTATTTTTATTTTTAACAGTAATTTATTTGTTTTTTAACTCCAATAAAATTGCCGAAACAAATAAACTTTGGACAGGAATGGCAAAGGAAACTGCGCATCAAATTGGTACACCCTTATCCTCTCTATTAGGTTGGATTGCTATTTTAAAAATGGAAAAAGTTGATGATAAATATGTTGAAGAAATCGAAAAAGATGTCCATAGACTAAATACTATTGCGAACCGTTTTTCTAAAATTGGTTCGATGCCAGAATTAAAAAAAGAAAATGTAGTTTCTATTACTAAAACTGCTTTCGATTATTTAGAATCTAGAAGCTCTAAACAGATTACATTTTCGTTTTCTACTAATGAAGACAAAATTTACACAAAACTAAATACTGAACTTTTTGGATGGGTAATAGAAAACCTCATCAAAAATGCTATTGATGCAATGCTTGGAAAAGGATCTTTAAGTATCATTATAGAAAGTACCCAGAAAAAAGTAAAAATTACAGTTTCAGATTCTGGAAAAGGAATGTCTAAAAAACTTTACAAACAGATATTTAAACCCGGTTTTACAACAAAAAAACGTGGTTGGGGCTTAGGATTATCACTTTCCAAAAGAATAATTCAAGATTATCATAATGGAAAAATATTTGTAAAAAAATCAGAAATAGGGAAAGGATCTACCTTTGAAATTTTATTAAACACGATTTAATTCAATTTATGAATTAAAAAAGTTATCTGAAATTTTTTTAGCTAAAGTTGCAAACTCCTCATTTGTTAACGTTTCTTTTTCTATGAACTGCATGTCCGCCATTGTGTTAATAGGTATTAAATGCACATGAACATGAGGAACCTCTAAACCTATTACACTCATTCCTATTCGTTTACAAGGAATCGTTTTTTCAATCGCTTTTGCAACGAGGTAGGTAAAATCCATTAATTTATTATATTCACTTTTCGATAAATCAAAAATCTTATTTTCTTCTTTTTTTGGCACGACTAAGGTATGCCCTATTGCATTTGGATTAATATCTAAAAAAGCAATAAAACTATCATTTTCTGCAGCTTTATAACTTGGTATTTCTCCTGTAATAATTTTTGAAAATATGCTCATTTTTTATTTTTTTAGTAAAAATAAAAAACGCTTTGCAAATGCAAAGCGTTTATAAAATTTTCTTTTAAAAAAACAATTATCTCGAAATATCCATAATTTCAAATTTCATAATTCCATTTGGAACTTGAATTTCTGCTATATCACCAACTTCTTTCCCTAATAAACCTTTTCCAATTGGAGAGTTTACAGACAATTTGCCATTTCTAACATCGGTTTCAGAATCGGCAACTAAGGTGTAAGAAAACTCCATTTTATTGACAATATTCTTAATTTTTATAATAGAATGAATCAGAGCTTTAGAGGTATCCAGTTGAGATTCATCTATAATTCTAGCGTTAGAGATGACATTTTTTAATTTTGCTATTTTAAATTCTAAATGAGATTGTTCTTCCTTTGCGGCATGGTATTCTGCATTTTCACTTAAATCTCCTTTATCCCTTGCATCTGCTATTTCTGTTGTTACTCTAGGTCTTTCAAATTGTTCTAATTGCAACAATTCATCCTTCAATTTCTTTAATCCTTCTGCTGTATAATATGATATTTCACTCATGTTTTCTAAATTTAAAAATCCCAGACCAATAAATAGGAATGAGATTGAATTACAAATGTACAAAATATTTGTAAATTGCGGCTGTGTTTATTAAATCACCCCTATCTAAAATGATGAGAAAAATAACCTTCCTATTTGTATTAACCGTATTTTTTTCCTGCGAAGACAACACAAGAGTCAACGAATGTTTTCAAAATTCAATAAGCCCAATTAATTTAGATTTAAACAATCCGCAATTAAATGGTGTATTAACTCCTACCGGGTATTCAGAGATTAATGGAGGTCTTGCTGGAATTATATTATACAATGGTGCAACACTTGGTTTTAAAGCTTTTGACAGAAAGTGCCCAAATAATGATTGTACCTCACCAATGTCTTTTGATGGTCAGCGCTTAACCTGCCCTTGCGATAAAAGTGAATATAGTATTTTAACAGGTCAGCCATTAACAGAGGAAAACAACGGTTGTTTTGCTCGTGAATACAATGTAACTCAAAACGGAACATCTTTACGAATTAGCAATTAATTTGTTAAAATAGATGCTTACTTTTGTACGACACCACAATTAATAAAAACAAGTGAAAAATTATTTTTCTTCCGATTTTAAGTTGGGCATCCTTGGAGGAGGTCAATTAGGAAAAATGCTTCTTGCAGAGACTCAAAAATTAGACATCCATACCTCTATTTTAGATAATAATAAAAATGCGCCCTGCGCAGAGATTTGTAACAAGTTTGTAATCGGTAATTTACTTGATTTTGACGCTGTATACAACTTTGGTAAAACCGTTGATGTTTTAACAATAGAAATAGAAAATATAAATTTAGATGCTTTAGATAAATTAGAAAACGAAGGTTTAACAATCTATCCAAAGCCCTCAACATTAAGGGTTATTCAAAGTAAAGCTAGACAAAAAAACTTCTATTTAGATAACAACATTCCTACAGTAGAATTTTCTCATTATGCATATTTAGAAGAATTAAACCACTCTTTAGAAAATAACATCATTGAATTTCCATTTGTTTGGAAAGCTGCACGATTTGGATATGACGGAACCGGTGTTAAAATTATTAGACATATTAAAGATTTAGAAAACTTACCGGCTGTAGAATGCATTACTGAAAAGCTAATCCCATTTAAAAACGAGTTAGCAGTTATCGTTGCAAGAAATACTGATGGTGAAGTAAAAACCTATCCTGTGGTAGAAATGGAATTTCATCCAGAAGCAAATCAAGTTGAATATGTTATTTGTCCTGCAAGAATTAATGATACTGTTGCTAAAAAAGCACGAGAAGTAGCCTTAAAAGTTGTGAATGATTTAGATTTTATAGGTCTTTTAGCTGTGGAAATGTTTCAAACAGAAAATGACGAAATTTTAGTAAATGAAGTAGCTCCAAGACCTCATAACTCAGGTCATTACTCCATAGAATCTAGTTATACGAATCAATTTGAACAACACTTAAGAGCTATTTTAAATCTTCCTTTAGGAAATACAGAAAGTAAAGTAGCTGGAATTATGGTAAATTTAGTGGGCGAAGAAGGGTTCTCTGGAAAGGTAACCTACAAGAATATGGAAGAGATTTTAAAAATTGATGGAGTTACACCTCATATTTATGGAAAAAAAGAAACACGACCCTTTAGAAAAATGGGACATGTAACTATTGTCGATTCAGACATCGATGTCGCAAGAAAAATAGCTCAAAAAGTAAAAGAAACAATTCGAGTAATAAGCAATTAATTATGGTAGGAATAATAATGGGAAGCGATTCAGATCTTCCAGTAATGCAAGAAGCAATTGACATTTTAGAAGGTTTTGATATTCAAATAGAAGTTGATATTGTTTCTGCTCACAGAACTCCAGAAAAACTTTTTGAATATTCACAAAATGCTCATAAAAGAAAAATAAAAGTAATTATTGCTGGCGCTGGAGGCGCAGCACACTTACCAGGAATGGTAGCATCTATGAGTCCGTTACCTGTAATAGGAGTGCCTGTAAAAAGTAGAAACTCAATAGATGGTTGGGATTCTATTTTATCAATTTTACAAATGCCAGGAGGTGTACCAGTAGCAACTGTAGCTTTAAATGGTGCAAAAAATGCTGGAATTTTAGCCGCTCAAATTATTGGTGCTTCAGATAAATGTGTTCTAGACAGAGTCATTGCCTACAAAGAGGGATTAAAACTGAAGGTTGAAAAAGCCTCTGAAAAACTTAAAAAATAATTGTATCTAAAAATAGTGATTGCTTAATTGGCAATCACTATTTTTTTTATGAGCTTTCGATTATCTAATAATAAGGCTTTAACTATGTAGATTCCTGTCTTAAGTTCAGACACATTAAGACTCGATTTCCCGTTAAAACTTTTTATTTTTTTTCCGCTAATATCATAGAGAAAAGCTTGCTTTATATTGTCTTCATCATAATCATACTCGATAATTAAGTCTTTTATTTCATCTACATACACTGAAAAATCTCCTGAATCCAGCTCGGTAACTATTGGGTTAACTTCTTTACTGCTTGTAGTTGCTTTTCTCTTCTTTTTAGTATAAATAATTTTGAATCTGGTATTGTTTTCCCCAACCGAATCTATATCAAATGTGTAAGACCTTTGCCTCAGATCTACGGTGATTTTTTTCTCACGATCTCTCAAATAAATATAATAATCTGAATCTATATGCTCTTCTTGAACCGCAATCGTATGCTCTCCTATCTCATCGACTGCAAAACCTAATTTTACAACCCTTTTTTCTCTTTTTAAAGGAGGCAATCCTTGAATAGAGGCTTTGTGCTTCTTTTTAACCAAAGAGTAAAAACCCAAAGACTCTTGAGTGATATCAAAAGGGGCATCATACAACCTGTCGAATTGGTTAGAAGCTCCTTTTAAAAAACCTACTAGCAATGTATTAACCTTAGTGCCTCTGGTGAATTTAAACCAAGATCGATTTTGTTTTTTCTTGTTTGCAGATACTTTACCCCTGTACAAAACATCATTATTAGCATCAATTTGATGAGTTGTTTTAAAAGTAAGTGATGTGTTTGCAGTGGTCCTGATAAAAAAACCTTGGCCAGAAGCAATATTTCCAGTTGCTGTATTTGAAGCGCCTCCTGTTATGTTGTATTGTTTGTAATCAGACACATTATTATCTCCAACTTCAGCGGTGTTTTGGGACCAATAATATATAGTTCCTTCAATATCTTCATTGTCTGTATCTTTAATTACCTTATCCCAATCTATAGCAGAAGAATATGGGTTTCCAACCAGATTATCTCCTTCCGTAGACCAAACATTGGTTGGATCTGTGCTAGCCAAGTTGGGGTTAAAATATGCATCAACAACGACACTACCTTCATTTATTTTTCCTAGAAAGTTTCTTGACTCACCACCAGTATTTTCATTCCTAATAGCATACCCTATACCAGGTTTTAAATTTGAAGTCCCGTTACTAGCCCAATCTGCACCTGTTCCTATTCCTCCTGTATTGGAATCAAAATAATAAATTAAAGAAGCATCTGGAAATATTGAACTAGGACTTGAATCAGCTTCAACTAGAGGAGACGTCCAGTAAGAGTAAAATTTACTCCCGGTGTATGTGGGAGTCGTTTTTTGGATATCAAAAGTACCCGTACCAACTATCTCTCTATTGCAATTATGATATATCAGAGAACCTCCATCCTCTACTGTTATAGTGCCATTGTTTATGAACTCGTAATGAATATTTAATGTTGCCCCGTTTTTAACAACAATTTCTGCTCCAGTGTTAATTGTTAAATTCCCAACACTAATTTCACTCGTCAACTCAGGTTTGTTTGAACTTACTATAGTTACTATTTGTTTTCTTGAAGCATCTGGTACAGAACCTCCTGACCAATTTGATGTATCAGCCCAATTTCCGGAAGCACCTCCATCCCAAGTAAAAATACCCGTTTCGTTAATGACATTTGTAATTGAAGACCCTCCATTTGGTTGATATCTGATTTGAGTTCCGTCCTGATAGGCTACTAGAGCTGGTTCCAGATATCAAAAAATCATCTTTATTGGTATCGATTTCTAAGTCTGTTCGAGCAACATTCCATACTCTAAATAAATCAATACGCCCTGTAAAATTATTAATATTAGTGTCTACCGATGTTGGAGCCTGATAAGTTTGCGGAGTTGTAGCAGGAGTTGCAGCGGGCACTGATGATAATGTCCATCCTGCTAAAAGACTGTTTGGAAATCGGATGCCGCCATCACCTCTTCCAATATTAATATCTCCTGAATGGGTGTTAACTTGCATACCATTTTGGCTATCTTGTAAAAAACCATCTAAGTACCATTTTAGAGTTAGGTTTGGTATAACAGTATCTTCTAAGGTAAGGGCAATATGGTGCCATTGATTTATTGATATCGCTCCTAGGTAGGACCTAAAAAACTGTCTATTGTTAGGGTTGTTTGCATTAAACCTATATGCTCCCATATACACCCTACCATCTTCTATAAAAAACGTAATGGCATTAACACCTCCACCTTCCTCGTACAAAACTTGGCGTGTTGTTATATCTGAAGCATTAAATTTAAATTCTATGGTTCTATCGCGAACATTTCTTAAATTGATGGCATCCGTATTTGGGATTGTTGTGTAGGTATCTGATCCAGTTATAAGTGCTGAAGAGGAAATTGATGTCTTCCCATTGGCTTGGAAGTTAATTTTGTCTTCATTTAAAAAAGCTACTAAATCAGAACCAGCACTAAGTAGTATAGATTTATTGGTATCTATTTCAGATTCTGTTCTGGCTACATTCCAAATTCTAAACAAAGCAATATTTCCAGAATAATTAAAAGGATTTGTGCTTGAGGTAAATAAACCACTATACGTCTCCGAGGCTGAGCCTCCTATTGAACTTCCAGTCCAGCCGGAGGTAGTTGATGAAGGGAATAAAAGTTCACTCCCATTTCGTGCGAAACTAATCTCTCCTAAATGGCTATCTACTTGGAAACCATTTTGGTCATCTTGCTCGACACCATTTAAAAACCATTTGAAAGTCAAATTTGGTGGACTTGTGTCTTCTATGGTGAACGCTACATGATACCAATTATCTGCTTCTATAATATTATCTGATCTAAAGAACCTTCTATTGCTTGAAGATCCAGCACTACTTCTGTATGCTCCTAGGTATATCCTTTCATCTTCTATATATAAAAGGATGGCGTTTACTTGCGCCCCTTCTTCATATATAATTTGTCTTGATGTAACATCTGACGTATTGAACCAAAACTCAACAGTGCGATCTCTTGTATCTTGAAGGTTTATAGCATCTGTATTGGGTATGGTAATGTAGTCATCAACTCCATTCCCTTCAAAACCGGAAGAACAAGGTATTTGAGAATTCAATACCCCCGAAATTATAAAAAACAATATTAAAAAACTTTTAATTTTAAAATTTTTCATGTGTTTTATTTTTAAATTAAAAAAACCTTAAATTACTTTAAACATCTAAACTACAGCTAGTTTAGATTTGCAAATTTACAAAAACACACCACCTTTTACAACTAATTTCATTAAAATAATTGGCAATTCAGAAAAACACCTTGTCAGAAAATTATAATAATTATCTTTGGAAACTAAATTTTTAGAGGTTATGAATCCACTTTTACACGATTTTAATACGGCTCCTTTTTCTACCATTGAAAATAAACATTTCAAACCAGCCATTCAAAAAGCAATTGAAATTGCAAGGCAAGAAATTAATACCATTGTTATTAATCTTGATGCACCAACGTTTAAAAACACCACGGTTGCTCTAGATTTAACTGGTGAAAAATTAGATCGAATTACAGCTATTTTTTTTAACTTAAATGCCGCGGAAACGAATAATGAAATTCAAAAAATTGCACAAGAAATCTCTCCTTGGTTAAGTGAATTTAAGAACGACATTACACTAAATGAAGCACTTTTTAAAAGAGTAAAAGCCGTTTTTAATGATGCTAAAAAATTAGCGTTAACCGCAGAACAAAAAACGTTGTTAGACAAACAGTACAAAAGTTTTGCTAGAAATGGAGCTAATTTAAATGATGATGATAAAATAAAACTCCGCAAGATAGACAAGGAACTTTCTAAACTATCATTACAATTTGGAGAAAATGTATTGGCAGAAACCAATGCTTTTGAAATGCATCTCACCAATGAGGAAGATTTAAATGGATTACCAGAGAGCGTAAAAGAAGCGGCAAAAGAGATTGCAAAATCCAAAGACAAAGAAGGATGGATATTTACTTTAGACTACCCAAGTTATATTCCTTTTATGACCTATGCCAACAATAGAGAACTACGTAAAAAAATAGTCATTGCTGCGGGTAAAAAGGCCTTTCAAAAGAACTCATTTAATAATGAACAAGTTGTTTTAGACATTGTAAGCCTTCGGTACAAAAGAGCCAATTTGTTAGGGTACAAAACCCATGCTCATTTTGTCTTAGAAGAGCGAATGGCAGAAACACCAGATACGGTTTTATCGTTTTCTAATGAATTGTTAGAAAAAGCAAAACCTGCAGCAGAGCGCGAATTCAAGAATTTAGAAAACTATGCTAAAAAATTAGATGGTATTGAACAACTTCAAAAATGGGACGGAGCCTACTATTCAGAAAAATTAAAGAAAGACTTATTTTCTTTAGACCAAGAGATGTTAAAACCTTATTTTAAATTAGAACAGGTATTAGAAGGCGTTTTTATAATTTCTGGGAAGTTATTTGACTTACAATTTGAAGAAATTAATACGATAGACAAATACCATGAAGAGGTTAAAACCTATGCTGTAAAAAATTTAAACGGAGATTTTGTGTCGTATTTATATGCCGATTTTCATCCCCGAAAAGGGAAAAGGAATGGCGCTTGGATGACTTCTTATAAATCGCAGCAAATTAAAAACGGGGTGAATGAAAGACCGCAAGTTTCTATCGTTTGTAATTTCACAAAACCTACCGAAACAACACCTTCTCTTTTAACCTTTAATGAAGTGACTACCTTATTTCATGAGTTTGGCCATGCCCTGCATGGAATGTTAGCAAATACCCAATATACTAGTTTATCAGGTACCTCTGTCTCTTGGGATTTTGTAGAACTTCCAAGTCAGGTCTTAGAGAATTGGTGTTACGAGAAAGAAGCCCTGGAATTGTTTGCAAAACATTATGAAACTGGAGAAATGATTCCCATGGAATACGTACAAAAAATTAAAGAATCTGCAAGCTTTCATGAAGGAATGCAAACCTTAAGGCAATTGAGTTTTGGCTTACTAGACATGCATTGGCACGGAAAAAACCCATTAAATATCACCTCTGTAAAAGCCTTTGAAAGTTCCGCTTTTTCGAATACAAAATTATATCCAGAGGTTGCAGAAAATTGTATGAGTACCGCATTTTCACATATTTTCCAAGGAGGATATTCTGCCGGATATTATTCTTACAAATGGGCCGAAGTTTTAGATGCCGATGCTTTTGCATACTTTTTAGAAAAAGGAATTTTTAACAAAGAAGTTGCAACAAAATTTAAAGAAAATATATTGTCTAAAGGGGGTACTGAACAACCAATGGATTTGTACACACGTTTCCGCGGAAAAAAACCCTCCCCAGAGGCACTTTTAAAAAGAGCGGGGTTACTTTAAATAATTGGCACTTTTTAACAAAAGATTAAACCAGATCGATTTTTCAATGATTATTTTTAACGCATGAAATATCGTTTGTTATTTTTAATTCTATTCACTTCAGGTTTTGTATTTTCTCAGAAAATCATCAAAGGAACTGTTTATTCTCAAAAAGAACCTTTGGAAGACGCTGTAGTCTATGTTAATAATACTTCAATAGGTACAACAACTAACAACAAAGGTGAGTTTTCACTATCAGTAAAGAAGGGAACTTCTGAATTAATTATTTCTTACCTCGGTTTTAAAACAATTAATTACCTCATAAATACCGAAACTTATACAAATCCTTTAACCTTTGCCCTGTTAGAAAATGAAAACGTTTTAGAAGAGATTGTAATTAAAAAAACCAAATACGATGAAAACTGGAAATACAATCTAAGTCTTTTTAAAAATGCATTTATTGGGAAAACAGCATTGTCTGCAAATTGCACCCTATTAAATCCAAAAGTATTACATTTTGAATACGATAGTAAACAAAGAAAGTTAACAGCTACTGCAAAAGAACCTTTACAAATTGAAAACAAGGGTTTGGGGTATAAAGTAACCTACGACTTGCAAGAATTTGTAATTCATACTACTAAGGTTACGTATTTAGGGTATTCCAGATATGAAAACTTACATGGAAATAAAAGAAAAAAACAACGATGGAAAAAAAATAGAATCAAAGCATATAAGGGTTCTCAAATTCATTTTTATAAAACATTAATCAACAACTCTACCTATAAAGAAGGCTTTATTGTTCATCAATTTAAACGGCTTCCAAACCCAGATAGACCTGAAGAAGGAGCAATAAAAAAAGCGAGAGAATTGGTTATTTTAACAAAAACACCCCTTAATTTTTCTAGGAAAATAGCGTCCCCAAAAACTGCGATAGATTCGGCTTTGCTGGTGTTAAGAAAGTCGAGATTGCCTAAATTTAAAGATTATTTATACAGGTCTAATGTTCCTTTGAAAGATGTTATACGTAAAAAAAATGGATACTTTTATCTTGATTTTAAAGATAATTTAAGTGTCGTTTTTACCAAAGAAAAAGAAGAAAAAGGCTTCATTACAAGAAATACTTTCAACAAAACTAGAGCACCTTCATTTCAAACATCTTCTTTAATCCCATTACAAATTCCGACTATGATTGACAAAACAGGTGTATTATTTAGTCCTTTAGATGTATTATACGAAGGGTATTGGTCTTATGAGAAATTTGCCAATTCATTACCTTTAGATTATATACCTGATTAATAATTATTTTTTAGAAATATCAATAGTGTCTCTATTAAAAAAACTTACGCATTTTTAGATTCAATCCACTTACTCATGTACTTTGTTGCTTTCAAGGTTTGGTGCTGCAACAAGCTCCCTAAAAAATTTTGAGTTCTATGAGCCTCTAAATGTTGTTGAATGCTACAAATTGTTTTTATGAAGGGTTCACTTAGGTTCTCTTTACTATAGATTTGATTGATGATTTCAATGCCGTTATTTTGAGAAATCTTCCACAACTTTTCATCCCTATATAACTGAATTGCTTTTTCAGCAAAGGCAATAGGATCATCTGCAATACAACCGTTCCAAGGCAAATGATTGTGCATTCCTTCTGCTCCAATACTTGTTGTTACACTTGGGGTTCCGCATAGCATGGCTTCTGTCAATTTACCCTTAATTCCCGCACCAAAACGCAAAGGAGCTAAAACTACTTTTGCATTCTTTACCACCTCTTGCGCGTTTTCTGCAAAACCTTTAATAACGAATCCATCTTTTTTATGATGAAGCTCTTGAATTTGCTGATTCATATAGGCACCATATACATGAATTTCAGCTTTTGGAAGCTGAACTCTAATAGTACTCCAAATATGTTTTTTTAGGTTCAGAATGGCATCAATATTAGGTTTGTGATAAAAATTACCTATGAAAATAAAATGATTTCTTTGCTTAAAAGATTTCCAATTCTGGACTTGACTTTCATTGACTTTGTCTAATAAAAATGGTAAATAATACAATATCTTTTTGTCAATTTTAAAAACCTCATCAAGCAATTTCATTTCATAAGTAGAAATAATTAAGCTTAGATCACATCGCAAAATTGACGCAATTTCCCTTTTAGCATCGTCTGAATTTAACAAGGCTTCTGAGGTGAATTTTTCTCCTTTTTTTAATTGCTGATACCTTGTTTTTCGCAAAAAATGAAGATCCTCAGTATCTAAAATTCGTAAAGCACTTGGGCAATTTTCTACTACTCGCCAACCAAACTGTTCTTCCATCATAAAGCGATCAAATAGCACAATGTCTGGTTGTAATTCTTGTATAAAATTATCAAAAGAAGGATTGTTTAGCTCAATACACTCTTCTGCTACCTCTATCGATTTTAAATCAAAGGCATTGGTGTTTTTTTGAGAAGTTGAGGCAAAAGTTATGTGCCAATTTTGTTTTAAAAATAATTCGATAAGTTGTAACATTCTGCTACCTGCAGCCGAAGAATTCGGCTCTACCCAAACAGTACCAATAATTAAAATAGATTGCTTACTCAATTTCTTTAGCGTTATTTATAATGAAATGATTGTGGTGTTACACCTATTTTACAATTCTATTCATATGCACTCTTTTACCCAAGTAGGTGCGTATTTGATTGCAAATAACGATGCAATTTACTTGCCATTTAGCTTCTTTAATGAGTCCATAAAAATAGTTTTTACCAACAAATATAACAACCAAAAACAAATTTTTTTCTTTTAAAAAAGCCCCTACTAAAACAAACTTTCCTTTAATATTAAAAAAAAATCTCATGGAAAACTTTTTCAGATTTTAAAGATAGTAAAACTATTCTTTTCTGTTTATTTTCTGTAAAATATATGTATTTTTGTCCTTCTATTTTATTACAAGTGAAATTGAAAAAATTTCCTTTACCATTTAAAAAAGTACACTTATGAAATACGACATTATCGTTATTGGTTCTGGACCTGGTGGATATATTGCTGCCATTAGAGCTTCACAATTAGGCTCTAAAGTAGCTATTATAGAAAAATATTCGACACTTGGAGGAACCTGTACAAATGTAGGATGTATTCCATCAAAAGCGTTATTGGATTCTTCTCATCATTTTTATGATGCTACACACCATTTTGAAGAGCACGGAATTTCTGTAGAAAAACCCTCTTTTGATTTTGGTAAAATGGTGGGTCGTAAAGACAAAGTGGTAGAAACAACCACTGGCGGAATTAAATATTTGATGGATAAAAATAACATCGATGTTTTTGAAGGTTTAGGTTCTTTTGTGGATACAACTCATGTAAATATTGCAAAAAACGATGGTACTTCAGAAGTAATAGAAGGAACAAATATTATTATTGCAACAGGCTCAAAGCCTTCTACGTTACCTTTTATTACAATCGATAAAGAACGTATTATTACTTCTACGGAAGCCTTAAAATTACCAGAAGCACCAAAACATCTAATCGTTATTGGTGGTGGTGTTATTGGATTAGAATTAGGTTCTGTATACAAACGCTTAGGTTCGGCGGTAACTGTAGTAGAATATGCTCCAAAAATTACGCCCACTATGGATGCTGATGTTTCTAAAGAATTGCAAAAAGTTCTTAAGAAACAAGGAATGAAAATAAACACAAGCCATGGAGTTACTGCTGTTGAAAGAAAAGGAGATGAAGTTATTGTAAAAGCGACCAACAAAAAAGGTGTTGAAGTTGAGTTTACAGGCGATTATTGCTTGTTGCTGTTGGAAGACATGCATATACTACTGGATTAGGTTTAGAAAATATTGGTATTAAAGTCACCGAAAGAGGACAAGTGGAAGTGAATAGTCATTTACAAACCAATGTTTCTAATATTTATGCCATTGGCGATGTTGTTCGTGGAGCAATGTTAGCGCACAAAGCGGAAGAAGAAGGTGCTATTGTTGCTGAATATTTAGCAGGACAAAAACCTCATATCGATTATAATTTAATTCCAGGTATTATTTACACATGGCCAGAAGTTGCTGCCGTTGGAAAAACTGAAGACGAATTAAAAATTGCTGGCGTAGCATATAAATCAGGAAAATTCTCTATGAGAGCTTTAGGACGCTCTAGAGCAAGTGGAGATATTGATGGTTTTGTAAAAGTACTGGCCGATAAAAAAACAGATGAAATTTTAGGGGTTCATATGGTTGGCGCACGTGTTGCCGATTTAATTATGGAAACTGCAGTTGCTATGGAATACAGAGCATCGGCAGAAGACTTGGCTAGAATTTGTCATGGTCACCCCACCTATGCTGAAGCAGTAAAAGAGGCTGCAAAAGCTGCTTGGGATGGAAAGCCATTGAATGCATAATACTGTTTCCGCTACAAAAGCAGAAACCCAATTATTAGACCTCACCTTTTTAAAAAGTGAGGTTTTTTTATTCCTAACAAATGCCTAAAAATTTCTGTAATTTTATATCATGAAAAAAGTATTCTTCTTTTTTGTGTTGTTATTTTCTTTCAATTTTTTTAGCCAAGAAGAAAGAAGGCCCAAAACCCAACCCTCAGCATTTTTATCTAATTTTTATTACAGTGTAAATTTTGGAGGCATTTTTTATCCTTTTTCAAATGATAATTTAATAGATGGTTATAGCACAGAAACGTTTAGCAGAAATTATTTCTCAGGAAAAATAGGCTTTGGATACAATATAAAAGAAAATTTAGCCTTTCAATTTGGCGTTATTAGACCTGCCGCTTGGTTTAAGTACAACAATATAAACAATATTGGCTATGAGAGAAGTGTTTGGATTAATGCTTGGTATCTCTCCCTAAAGAAAAGCATTAATCTCGATAAAAAACTTTCTGTATTTGGAGAAATAGGCATTGCCAATATCACAAGAGTTGGTTTCTCTATTGATGACAGCGTAATTTATCCCGATGCGCATTTTGGAAGTGTGCTCTATGGATTTGGGTTTAATTATAAATTAAATGAAAGATGGCGCCTCTCTTTAAATGGAACTTTTATACCAGCATCTAAAAAAGACAACCAACCTTCAATTTCGCAGGCTACTTTTGGTTTTGAATATCACATTCAAAAAATAGACGATACCTTGGCGTTGGCATATGAAAATGATACTCGTTATTTTTTTCCGGATAATATCTTACAGGTAAGTTACGGAAACAGCGAAATTGGTTTTGGTGCAAATAAATTTTTTAGCATGAATATAAAAGTGGGCGATTTCGAAAGTTTTGGAATTCCTGTTTTTTGGCTCGGAGACGTGAGAGCTAGGCATTCATTTTCAATTACTTATCAACGATTAGCCTTTAGAACTCAAAAATTATTTTCTTTAGACTGGGGAATTAGCGGAACTGTATTTCAAACAGAAGCACAAAAAGAAACGGTATTTGCTTTTTCAATTTTCCCAACCCTACGTTTTTATCTTTTACGAAAAAAAGGATTTGACATGTACACAAATTACTCTGTCATTGGACCTACATTCTTAACCAAAAGTAATATCGATGCATTAGGAACAGGACCAAAAACTACCTTTCAAGATACGATGGGCTTGGGGGTGTTTTTCGGTGAAAAAAGAACATATAATTTCGAGCTTCGAATTATACATTATTCGAATGGAAATATTTTTACTGAAAATTCTGGGGTTGCCATTCCCATTCAATTCACCCTTGGAAAAACTTTTTAAAATCAATACCTTTTCATAAGAAACCGGTTTGAAATTTCTTTTTCTAACCAATAAGATTCGTATTTTTGTAGACCATATGCAAAGAACCGTTCGCACATTTTCTTTTGATAATATTCAGGAATTCAAACAAAATTTATTGAATTGGTCACAGCAATTTAATACTGCCATCTGGTTAGACTCTAACAATTACGAGCAACAATACAGCTCGTTCGATGCTGCCCTAGCACTAGAAGAATTTACTTCAATTAAAACGGATTACTACAATGCTTTCGAGAAACTAAAAGAATACCAAACGCTAACAAAAGATTATATTTTTGGATACATTTCTTACGATGTAAAGAACGATGTTGAGCAACTCTCTTCTTCTAATTTTGACGGATTAGGTTTTGCCGATTTGTTTTTTTTTCAACCTCAAAAACTAATTTTCATCAAAGGAAATTCTATTGAATTCCACTATTTAAAAATGGTTGATGATGAGATAGAAGACGATTTTGATAGCATTCAAAAAAGGAAAGAATTTAAAGAGTAAGCCCACTACCTCTGAAATTAAAATAAAACTTAGGATTCATAAAGATGAGTATTACGCCAAAGTAAATGAGGTATTAAAACATATTCATCGAGGAGATATTTACGAAGCCAATTTTTGTCAGGAATTTTATGCAGAAAACACTAGCCTAGATCCATTGGAAGTGTATCATCATTTGAATGAAATTTCTGAACCTCCTTTCGCCACTTTTTTAAAAGTAGATGAACACTATGTATTATCTGCAACACCAGAAAGATATTTGAAAAAAGAAGGAACAAAAATAATTTCTGAGCCCATAAAAGGAACTGCAAAACGCTTAATAAGTTCGATAGATGACGCAAAAATAGCATCGAATTTAATGCGAGATGAAAAAGAACGTTCAGAAAATGTGATGATTGTAGACTTGGTAAGAAATGATTTGTCTAAAACTGCAAAAAAAGGAAGTGTGCACGTAGAGGAATTATGCAAAGTTTACAGCTTTAAACAAGTGCATCAATTAATTTCTACAGTAGTTTCGGAAGTAGATGCAACAATACATCCTGTAGATATTATTAAAAGTACTTTTCCCATGGGAAGCATGACGGGAGCCCCAAAAATTTCTGCCATGCAAATAATGGAAAAACTAGAAACTACCAAACGTGGTTTGTATTCTGGTACCGTTGGTTATTTTACTCCTGAAGGAGATTTCGATTTTAACGTAGTGATTAGGAGTATCTTATATAATGATAAAAAAAAGTATATTTCGTATTCTGTTGGTGGAGCCATTACAGCAAAATCTACCCCAGAAAAAGAATACGAAGAATGTTTGCTGAAAGCAAAAGCAATGAAATATGTTTTACAAAACATCTAAAAAAATATAAAGAAGAGTTTTATCATTAGGAATAGCAAAAAAACTCTTGGGTCCTAAGAATTTTTTGTTACCCTTTACCATTTTTAGTTCGTAGTGATTGTATAAATTTATTTATATTTATGACTCTTCAGCATTGAGTCTATTTAGAAGAACTGGTAGCAGTAAACAAATACAAAAAAATAATAAACAGGAATGATTCTAGAGCAAGAAGAAAAATTTAAAGCAGTTTTTGATACCCTAAAAGAAAAACAAACGGAACAAAATATGTTCAACACCTTTTTAGAAATGTATCCTGCAGAATGGAAACAACTAAAAATTACATTTTCTAAATTTAATAGAAGTAAGCAATTTGGTAAAACGATTCCGTTACCAAGACCAGAACAATCATTAAGAAAGGAAATTAGAATTTGGTTAAGAAACCATTAACACTCCTTGTGGTCTTCCTAATATTATAGAGGAATAAATTTCTCTATATAATCTCAAAAGATTCCTTAAATTGGATGCAAATTTCTTTTTGGGACCCCAAAAGATGAATACTTACAGGTGATATTTCATCAATAAAGAACTAATTTATGACACATAAAGAATTCAGTTTCAATATTTATAAGACCAATTTTTACGGACAGACATGGGAAGCAGAAAAAACAAAAGCAGTGGTTGTTTTGGTTCATGGAATGGGAGAACACGCAACGCGTTATACAACTTCTGTAATTCCAAAATTGTTAGAAAATAACATTTCAGTAGTTGCTTTCGATCATTTTGGGCACGGAAAAACATCTGGAAAAAGAGGTCATAATCCAGGTTTTAATGCCGTTTTAGAAAGCATTACAAAAGCTATTGAAAAAGCAAAAGCTCTATACCCAAACAACCCTGTTTTCTTATACGGTCACTCTATGGGAGGCAATGCTGTTATTAATTATGTATTAAGAGAACACAATACTTTAACCGGAGTGATTGCAACAAGTCCGTTTTTAAGATTGGCTTTTCAGCCTCCTGCTTGGAAATTATTTATGGGTCGAATTTTACAAAAAATAGCCCCCTCCATTACAATGCCCAGTGAATTAGACGCGAACGGAATTTCTAGAGTCGAAGCAGAAGTAAAAAAGTATATGAACGACCCTTTAATTCACGATAAAATAAGTCCAAATTTCTCTTTAACCTTTATAGAATCTGGAGAATGGGCCATTGAAAATGCATCTCAATTAAAAACGCCTATGTATATATTACATGGAACAGGGGATCAAATCATCGATTATAAAGGAACTCAAGAATTCGCAAATACTACCGACAAAGCAACGCTAAAATTATACAAAGAGGGCTATCATGAACTGCATAACGATCTATGCAAAGAAGAAATGTTACAAGATGTTGTAAACTGGCTCAATTCTCAACTGTAATTTCCGTACTTTTGAGGACATAATGTTCCAAAAAATTACAAATCATATTCGTGATCATTTTCCTTTTTTAAAAGGAAAAAAAGTACTCGTCGCTATTTCTGGAGGATTGGATTCTGTGGTTTTAGCGCACCTTATTACTGAATTAAATTTTGACATTTCATTAGCGCATTGCAATTTTCAACTCCGTGGGAAAGAAAGTGACTTGGACGAAGCATTTGTTCTTCAAATAGCGCAAGAAAAAACACTTCCTGTTTTTATCAAAAAATTTGACACGGAGATATTTGCAAAAAAAAACAAGCTTTCCATTCAAATTGCTGCAAGGCAACTTCGGTACAAATGGTTTGAAGAATTAATAAGTGAACATCACTTTGATTATGTTTTAACGGCCCATCATGCAGATGATAACTTAGAAACTTTTTTAATCAATTTAACGCGAGGATCAGGTCTAGATGGTTTTACAGGAATACCCGCTATCAATAGAAATATTATTCGTCCTCTTTTAACTTCTTCTCGTGATGAAATTTTAACATTTGCCAAAGAGAAGAATATTGAATGGAGAGAAGATGAAAGTAATTCATCTATAAAATATGTTAGAAATAAAATTAGACATCAGGTAATTCCAGTGTTAAAAGAGATAAATCCAAGTTTGTTAGAGACATTTTCTAAAACGTCTAAAAACTTACAAGAAAGCAATCAGATTATTGAAGATAGAGTCTCAGAAATTATATCTGAAGTTGTTTCTAAAGAAAATGATATTACGAAATTTGATATTGAAAAGTTAAAGAGCTTATCCAATCCAAAAGCCTATCTATATCAAATTTTAAAAACATATAATTTTACAGAATGGAATGATATTTCTAATTTATTGTCTGCACAATCTGGCAAACAAATTTTTTCAGAAACCCATCGATTGCTAAAAGACAGAGGTTTCTTATTGCTTTCTAAAAACACTCCGAAGAGCACTGATAAGAAGTTTTTAATTAAACAACATCAAACTGAAGTTCAGGAGCCAATTCATATAAGAATTGAAAAAGTGAATGAAATTTCAACGGTTAACAACCAAATCATTTATGTAGACGCCGATTTGTTAAAATTTCCTTTAACCCTAAGAAAATGGAAAAATGGAGACTATTTTTATCCTAAAGGAATGAAAGGAAAAAAGAAAATAAGCAACTATTTTAAAGATAAGAAGTTATCTCTTTTAGAAAAAGAAAATATTTGGTTACTTTGTTCCTCTGAAAATGACATTGTTTGGATCGTAAATGAACGAAATGACCGTCGTTTTTTAGCAACCAAGTCTACAAAAACTATTTTAAAAATATCGATATAAATGAAGAAATTCATCAGCATTTTACTTTTATTCTTTGCTATAAATTTTCAAGCACAAACCGAGGACGAACCTATTCTATGGAACACTTCTGTAGAAAAAATTTCTGATACTGAATACAATTTAATAATCAGTGCTAAAATTTTAGATCAATGGCATTTGTATTCGCAATACAATCCGGATGACGCCTCGCTTCCTCTCGTTCTTTTTGCTGAAGACACTACAAATTTTAAACTGGTAGGAAAAGCAAAAGAAAGTGAAACCCATAAAGAATATTCTGAGACTTGGGAAAAAGAAGAAGTATTCTTCAAAGACAAAGCAATAATTACACAAAGCATTGAGCTCATAGGAGCAAACATCTCCACCGTAAAATTAAATGTTACAGGCCAAGTTTGTAAAGAAGTTTGTTTGCAAGTTAATGAAACTTTTACTTTTTCTTTAGACGGAGCAACACTTAAAAAAGAGGTGGTTGTTGTAGACGATATCAGTAAAACATTAACGAATGACTTAAAATTAAATTTAAAAAACACCTCACTATTAAAAGGGAGTACTGGTGACAATTCAGAAAACGGAAGTGGACTTTTTAATATCTTTTTTCTTGGTTTTGTTGGGGGTTTGTTAGCTTTATTAACACCCTGTGTGTTCCCTATGATTCCCTTAACTGTTTCCTTCTTTACCAAACAATCTCAAAATAAAACCAAAGGAATAATGAATGCCGTTTTATATGGAGTATTCATTGTTGCCATCTATATACTTTTAAGTATTCCTTTTCACTTTCTAGATAATTTAGACCCCGAAATACTCAATACTATTTCTACCAATGTATGGTTAAATATCTTCTTTTTTGCCATTCTAGTTTTCTTTGCAGGTTCCTTTTTTGGTTACTATGAAATAACACTACCAAGTTCTTGGGGAAATAAAATGGACTCCGCTTCTGGTACTGGTGGAATTATTGGAATCTTCTTTATGGCTCTTACTTTGGCTATCGTTTCTTTTTCTTGTACAGGTCCAATTTTAGGCTCTTTACTAGCGGGTTCTTTAACTTCAGATGGAGGTGCCTTTCAACTAACCGCAGGAATGAGTGGATTTGGACTAGCACTGGCCTTACCATTTGCACTCTTTGCATTGTTTCCAAGTTGGTTAAATTCTTTACCAAAATCTGGTGGATGGTTAAATACAACAAAGGTTGTTTTAGGGTTTTTAGAATTAGCTCTAGCTTTTAAATTTTTGTCAAATGCCGATTTAGTTTCTCATTGGGACTTCCTAAAAAGAGAGGTTTTTATTGGAATTTGGATTGTTATTTTTGTTGGACTTGCACTCTATTTATTTGGGAAAATTAAGTTTCCACACGATTCTCCTATCAAAAAATTATCGTTTTCTAGAACCTCATTTGGAGTCTTAATCATTGCTTTTGTAATTTATTTAGCACCTGGAGTTTTAAAAAACCCAACGTGGAATCAAAATTTATTAAGCGGATTTCCACCTCCTCAATTTTATAGCATTTATGACCAAGAAAGCGATTGTCCTTTAGGGTTAAATTGTTACAAAGATTTTGAGGAAGGTTTAGTAGCAGCAAAAACAGCCAACAAACCAATATTATTAGATTTCACAGGATGGGCATGTGTAAACTGCCGAAAAATGGAAGAAAATGTTTGGAGTGAGCCAGACATTTATCAGATTTTAAAAGAAGAGTATATTTTAATTTCTTTGTATGTAGATGATAATGAAAAAGAACTTCCAAAAGAGCAACAATTCGACTATTTAAGACCGAATGGAAACATTAAAAAAATTAAAACTGTAGGAGATAAATGGGCCACTTTTCAAACTGTGAATTTTAAAACTGCTTCTCAACCATACTATGTTTTAATGAGTCCGGATTTAGAAATTTTAAACTCCCCGCTACAATATACAGACAGAAATACTTATTATGCATGGCTAAAAGAAAGTCTGTCTACTTTTATGGGGAAATAATTTGGTGTAAAATAAACTAATAATGAAAAAAATAGGTATTTTTCTTATAGTCATATTTCTGATGAGCCTTTCTACAATCGCCCAAAAAAAAACTATAATTCCCAAGAAATTACCCGTTAGCATTTATACTTTTCGTTCTTTCTCTAAAGACGTAAATAGTTTTTCATCACTTAATAAAAAATTAAACCTTTCAAATTTTGAGTTTGTATTTATTGAAAATATAGATAATAATTTATTTTCTATTGAAACTAAAAATAAAAATGGAAGATTTCCAGAATTTATTTATGATGATTTAAGAAGGTATCAAAACAACAATTTACTAAAGGGATTCTTTTGTAAACATGACCCATCTAGATGGAATATGGGTGGTTGTAGATATTAATTTCATACCCTCAAAAGTTTAAGAAATTAACATAAACAAGTCTTAGAAATAAAAATTAAACAAGTAGCTAAATGTTTACATCGTTTTCGTAAATAATTAGGTTAGTTATCGTGTAAGACCTCCTCTATAAAGGAGGTTTTTTCGTATTTTGACTTTTCAAAAAATTAAAAAACATGTCTGCATTACCAAAACTTATCCGATTTAACGAGAATGTGTTATCAAAATATCAAATATACAATAGTATTTTTATGACGCTTCCTTTTGATACAATTAGTAATACAGGCGTTCTATTACCTTTATTTCATGAAGTATGTAAGAAAGGTTTTCAACAAGGTAATGATCCAACAGAAATTGTAGAAACTTTTTTTAAAAAGTATCAAGAAAATCCAACAGAAAAAGAAAAGAACAATTTACTTTTTCGTTTTATTCAATATATAGAACGTCAAGTTGTTTTGTTTGACGCTATAGAAGATGCTGCTTTTCCTATCGTTAATAATATGGATGGAATAGGTACTTTAAGAAACTCTAAAGAAACAGCAATTCTAAACGAAAAAAAGGAAGAATTAAAACAGTATTTAGAGGAGTTTAGAGTTCGAATTGTACTAACTGCACATCCGACACAATTTTATCCTGGAACAGTGTTAGGTATTATTACAGACTTGGATAAAGCCATCCAAAATGATGATTTACTATTAATTAAAAAATTGTTAGCTCAATTAGGGAAAACACCTTTTTTTAAGAAGGAAAAACCAACTCCTTATGACGAGGCAGTTAGTTTAATTTGGTATTTAGAAAATGTATTTTATCATTCTGTAAGCAAAATTTACAACTACATACAACATAATATTTTTGATGGAGAAACGATAGACAATCAAATTATAGATTTAGGTTTTTGGCCAGGTGGCGACAGAGATGGAAACCCTTTTGTAACTACAAAAATTACATTAGATGTTGCAGAAAGATTACGCCAAACTATTTTAGGCAACTATTATAAAGATATTCGTAAATTAAAGAGACGGTTTACATTTAATGAGGTTCATGAAATCTTAACAAGAATAGAAAAAAGATTATACAAACACACCACAAAAAGTTATACAAATGTAAATTTCAGTCAAGAAATTTTAATTAAAGAATTAGAAAAAGCAAAAAAGATAATTGTAGAGAACCATGATTCTTTGTTTATTGAAGAATTAAATGATTTTATTAACAAAGTTCATCTTTTTGGTTTTCATTTTGCGACATTAGACATCAGGCAAGATAGCAGAGTTCATCATAATGCATTTACACAAATTGTAAAAGATTTAATTGCTTCTGGCGATACACTATTTCCTGAAAATTATTTAGAGTTGGATGCCCAAAAGCAAATCGATTTTTTATCAAACGTAAAAGGAAATATAGATACTTCAATTCTTACAGATAAAATGTCTGTAAAAACTATAGAATCTATTTTTGCATTAAAAACTATTCAACAAAGAAATGGAGAACGTGGCGCTAATAGATATATTATTAGTAATAATCAAACAGCTTTAAATGTAATGCAAACATTTGCCATGCTAAATTTATGTGGCTTTGAAGATAATTTAACTGTAGATGTAATTCCACTTTTTGAAACAGTAGATGATTTACAAAATGCAGATGATGTAATGCGAATATTATATTCGAATAAAGCGTATAGAAAACATGTAGAAAAAAGAAAAAATAAGCAAACAATTATGCTTGGTTTTTCTGATGGCACAAAAGATGGTGGATATTTAATGGCAAATTGGGGTATTTTTAAAGCAAAAGAAGCGTTGACAAAAATTTCTAGAGAATTTGGTATTGCTGTTATTTTCTTTGACGGACGTGGTGGACCCCCAGCAAGAGGTGGAGGGAAAACTCATCAATTTTACGCGTCATTAGGTCCAACAATAGAAGACAAAGAAATTCAACTAACCGTTCAAGGCCAAACAATTAGTTCTAATTTTGGCACACAAAACTCATCTCAGTACAACCTAGAACAATTGTTAAGTTCTGGAATAAAAAATGAAGTTTTTACAAAAGACCAGCTAAACAATTCTCATAGAATTATTATTGATGATTTGGCTTCTACAAGTTATAAAGCCTATGTAGATTTTAAAAATCATCCACAATTTTTACCCTATTTAGAAAAAATGAGCACGCTGAAATACT
>CAXYCO010000006.1:0-16747 GCA_964275545.1 uncultured Polaribacter sp. | reverse complement strand
CTTTTTGTTGGATTTAAGAGCTATTGCTTTTGCTTTAAAATAATTTGTTTCAATTACTTTAAAAATGCTGTCAGCTTGTTTTTCTTTGTCAAATAAAACTCCAAAAAACTTAATCCATTCTGCTCTTCCTAAAGGAGTCTGTTCTAACCAGTCTCCATTATATATACTATTTATTCCAGCTTTTTTTAAAGTTGTTAAAGATTTGTCTGCAGAAGAAACACCATATCCAACGATTAGTTCTGGTTGTAACTCCAATAAAACTTCAGTATTTAAGGAATTCTCTTTTCCGATTTCTCTAATTTTACCAGCATCAACTAACTGTCTTGTTTTTTCTGACGAAATATACTTAGCATAAGGGAAACCAGTAATAGTATTTTCTTCATTTAACAATTCTACCATTGGAATATGTGTAGTTGAGGTAACGACAATTTTTTTTATGGGAACTTCAATGATTTTTCCATCATACTCAATAGCTGTATTTGGTTTTCTTATACGGATTTCATATTCATAAATTTCCTTAGAGTTTTGATAGGCAGATTTTATAATTAATTTTTTAATGCCTTTTTTTTCAATAATATCAAAGCCCTTTGCGTAGTTAACTTTGCTTAATGTTTTAGTTCTACTTTCATCTTTAATACTCTCTTTTTTACAAGAAAAAATAAATATTATTAAAAAAAGTAAAAGTAAATTTTGAGTAAATCTGCCCATCTAAGAATAATTTACAACAAGATTACAAAAATGTTTTTTAATAACAATTTAAAAACTATTTTTGCAGCGATTTTTGGTTTTGATGTTCATATCAATTTTGCATCAAATTAAAAGGGAATCTGGTTAAATTCCAGAGCTGTTCCCGCAACTGTAAGCTACAAAGCTTGTAACTAATTCTTTTACCACTGACAATTTTGTTGGGAAGGTTTGTTATAAGACGCAAGTCAGGAGACCTGCCATTTTTCACGAGATAAAAACTTTCGGGATAAAAGTTTATGTACTAATCTATGTTTGTACACAAAATTTACCTGATTTATTGTAAATCAAATTTATTCAAAAAATGAAAAAACAATTATTAATTGTTGGTGCTTTGACATTTAGTTTTGTCAGTACGAACCTTTTTGCTCAAAAAAAACAGCAAAAAGAAAATGTAGAAACGTTAAAAGAAGTTGTAGTTACTGCAACAAAGTTTAGCTTAAAAAAAGAAAACACAGGTAAAGTAATTAATAAAATTACTCAAAAACAATTGCAGCAAAATGCTGGTAAATCTGTTATTGAAATTTTAAATACTGTTGCAGGTATTGATATTAGAGGTGTGAATGCGAATCTTACAGAGCCTAGAAGTATTAATATACGAGGAGGAAGAAGTAGGCAAGTGTTGGTGTTAATTGATGGAGTTCCTGTGACAGATCAATCTGCAATTAACCAAGAGTTTGACATGCGTTTACTCTCTGTAAATCAAATTGAAAGTATAGAAATTCTAAAAGGTGCATCATCTGCATTATATGGATCAAGTGCAGCATCAGCGGTAATTAACGTGATCTTAAAAAAAGCATCCAAAGAGAAGATTTCTGGTTCTTTTGAAACTAGTTTTGGAACAAATAATACAGCAAATACTTCAAAAAGTAATTTGTCCGATAAAAATTTTAATTTGAATATCAATGGAACTTCAGGTGATTTTAATTTCTTAGGATCTTTTGGTTTGACAGGAGTTGATGGAATGTCTTCAGCAGTAAGCAATACAAATACTGTTTTTGAAGATGATTCTTTTTCCTCTAAGAACGGATTGTTAAAATTGGGCTATACAATCAATGAAAAAGTAACTATCGAATCTTTTTTTAATTTTGATGAATTTGATTATGATTTTGATGCGGGTGCTTTTTCTGATATTGATGTAAACAAAGGAGATCAAGAACAATTAAGATTCGGAATCAAACCAAAATACACCTATAATAAAGGACAAGTGTATCTATTAGCTTCTATAAATACAGTAAAAAGAAATTTAGATACCTTTAATTCATTTAGTGGAACTCTAGATAATTATCAATATACTGGAAGAAGTTTTAATTTAGATTTGGTTAATAAATATGAATTTTCTTCTAAATTTCAATTAATTGCAGGAATTAATTATCAAGAACACAGTAATAATTCAATTACTCCATTTGCAACCATAGACAAAGAAGTAGCAAACTTTAATACTTTTGATCCCTATGCGAGTTTAGTGTATATTACTGATTTTGGATTAAGTGTAAACTTTGGCGGTCGTTTAAATATGCATAACGTATATGGAAACCAATTTGTGTATGATGGAAATCTTGCCTATAACCTATTAAAAAAAGAAGATACTTCAATAAAAATATTTACTTCGTTTAGCACCGCTTTTATTGCTCCTAGTTTGTATCAGTTATACGATGGTTTTTCAGGAAATATTGATTTAAATCCTGAAACAAATGAAACTTTTGAAATAGGTTTCGATTATAATCATAAAGATTGGTTGCAATTAGATCTTGTTTATTTTAATAGAAAAGAAATAGATGCAATTATTTATGACAACACAACTTTTACCTATGGGAATGGCTCATCGGATGCAAATGGTATTGAACTAAACACTAAAGTGATTCCTACATCATATCTAACAGTAAATGCCTCTTACACCTATATTGATAGAGATGTTTTTGAAGATTTTAACGATTACATTCCTGAAAACAAATTTGTTTTAGGCTTAGATATTACTCCTTTTGACAAAGCATTTTTCAATATTACTTATAGGAATATAGGAGAAAGAACAATTTTCGACCGATATGGATCTTTTGGCACTGCCGGAGAAGATGTTATATTGGAAAGTTATCAAGTACTTGATTTTATGGCGAATTATAAATTATTAGATAATAAACTAACTGTTTTTGCAGGAATTACGAATCTTTTAGATGAAGACTATGATGATATTTATGGGTATTCTACTAGAGGAAGAAATTATAAACTTGGTGTAAGGTTTCAATTTTAGTATCTCATCAAGGGGTCGTTATTTCAAGACTTATCTTGAATCAGAAGTTTTTTTAGAAGGTCTCTCTTATGAACTTTTTTAGAGCTTGTTGATTTAAGTTTACCGATTATTGAAAAAGAGGAAAAGAAGAAAAAGGCTCCAAATTTTGGAGCCTTTTTCTATTATAATAATTTCTTTACTTCATTTTTTATAAAAGCAATAGCAGTTTCAGTTGGCGGTAAAGTTTTAGAATAATCTATTAACACATTTTCTCTTAATTCATTTGCGATTTTAGAGTTTTCTGCAGTTTGTTTTAATTTTTGAATAATGGCATTTTTAGCTGCTACAATCGCTATCCAAGAATCATTAGAAATATAAATTTGTTGTACTAAGTTGTGCTCAAACTCTTGCTCTATATTCGCAATTAATAACTGTAAATAATCATTTGTATTGGAGGATATTGGAGGAATACGAACTAACATTTTTACAGGGTTTATGCGGTCACAAAAAAGCATTAAGCGCTCATAAGCTTGAAGTTTAATCGGTAAAGCTTCTTTGTTTTTTTGAGCTAATAATTCTAATTTTTTTTCGGTATTTTTATTTTTAATAAATCCGTTAAACATATAATAAGCAACAAAAGCTGTTACTGCTGCCGGTAAAACATATGCAATACTCTCTAAAAATTTATCTTCCATATAATAAATATTGATTAACAAATGTACTTTTTTTAAGTGAAAAACTTATGAATAAAAAAAGTATAATCCGTTCTTTAAAAGGAATAGAATGGTTAAATTGACGTTTTAGAACTCTTTCAAACTAAACTATTGAATACCTATTTAAATTCTTTAAACGAAGCACAAAAACAGGCAGTATTACAAAAAGACGGACCAATGATTATTATTGCTGGTGCAGGTTCAGGTAAGACGCGTGTTTTAACCTATAGAATTGCACATTTAATGCAACAAGGTGTAGATGCTTTTAATATTCTATCTCTCACATTTACCAACAAGGCAGCAAAAGAAATGAAAGCTAGAATTGCTGGAGTAGTGGGTGTAAGTGAAGCGAAAAACCTTTGGATGGGAACTTTTCATTCGGTTTTTGCAAGAATTTTACGATCAGAAGCAGATAAATTAGGATTTCCCTCAAACTTTACAATTTACGATACACAAGATTCAGTTCGTTTAATATCTTCTATTATTAAAGAAATGGGGCTAGATAAAGAACGCTATAAAGCCAAACAGATTTTAAGCAGAATCTCATCTTTTAAAAATAGTTTAATAACAGTACGAGCTTATTTTAATAATTCTGATTTACAAGAAGCAGATTTACATGCAAGTAGGCCTAAAGTAGGTGATATTTATAAGGAATATGTAGACAGATGCTTTAAAGCTGGTGCAATGGATTTTGATGATTTATTACTAAGAACCAATGAGCTTTTAGCACGTTTTCCAGAATCTTTGGCAAAGTATCAAGATCGTTTTAGATACATCATGGTAGACGAGTATCAAGATACAAATCATTCACAATATATAATAGTAAGAGCATTAGCGGATAAATTTGGTAATATTTGTGTGGTTGGAGACGATTCTCAAAGTATTTATAGTTTTAGAGGTGCTAATATTCAAAATATATTAAATTTTCAGAAAGATTATCCCGATGTAAAAACTTTTAAACTAGAACAAAATTACCGTTCTACAAAAAATATTGTAAATGCTGCTAACTCAGTTATAGCAAGAAATAAAACAAAGTTAGATAAAGAAGTTTGGACCTCTAACGATGATGGAGATTCAATACATGTAATGCGTACGATTTCTGATGGAGAAGAAGGCCGTTTTGTGGCACAATCCATTTGGGAAAACCAAATGGAACATCAATTAAGTTCTAATAACTTCTGTGTTTTATATAGAACAAATTCACAATCCAGAGCAATTGAAGATGCGCTGCGTAAAAAAGGTATTGACTATAAAATTTATGGTGGAATATCCTTCTATCAAAGAAAAGAAATAAAAGATATTTTATCGTATTTGCGTATCTTAATAAATCCAAATGATGAAGAAGCCTTAAAAAGAATTATTAATTATCCGGCACGTGGTATTGGTGCAACAACTATTGATAAGCTCACTATCTCAGCAAATCATTATAAAAAGTCAATTTTTGATATTATCAAATATATTGATAAAATTGATTTAAAAATAAATTCTGGAACAAAAAATAAATTACAGAACTTTATGAATATGATGTTGCGATTACAAATAGAATCGCAAACAAAAAATGCCTTTGAAATTACTGAAATAGTTGTAAAGCAAACTCAATTAATTAAAGATTTAGAAAAAGACGGAACACCAGAAGCAGTAAGCAAAGTTGAGAATGTTCAGGAATTGTTAAACGGTATAAAAGATTTTATTACTGATAAAATTGAGCAAGGAGAAGACGCTTCTTTAACTTCTTTTCTTGAGGATGTAGCCTTGGCAACAGATTTTGATTCTAAAAAAGATGACGACAAACCAAGTGTTTCTTTAATGACCATTCATCAATCTAAAGGTTTGGAATATTTATATGTATACATTGTTGGTTTAGAGGAGAATTTATTTCCATCTGCAATGAGTATGAATACTAGAAGCGAGTTAGAAGAAGAACGAAGATTGTTTTATGTAGCGTTAACAAGAGCAGAAAAAGTTGCTTATTTATCCTATGCACAAACACGTTATAGGTGGGGAAAGTTGGTAGATGCAGAGCCCAGTAGATTCTTAGAAGAAATTGACGATCAATATTTACATTATATTACTCCAAAAGCTCCTAATGCGTCAGTAAATAAGTTTATTGATAAAAGTATTTTTGATGATGCACCTAAAGGAATTCGTTTTCAAAAACCAATTCAACGTAAAAAAATTGAGCGGGATATTTTAAAAAAGAAAGAAATCATACTACCTAAAAATTTAAAAAAAGTAACTCAGATACATTCAAATACAAACCTATTTGATGGTAATATAGTTGTTGGTAATTTTGTTGAACATAACAGATTTGGAAGAGGAGAGGTACTAGCTTTAGAAGGAAATGGACCTAATAAAAAAGCAGAAATTAAATTTGGTACCGTTGGAAAAAAGAAATTATTACTACAATTTGCAAAATTAAAAGTGATTGGTTAAAAATCATTCATAAAACTAAAAATAAATCGCTATTTTGCGACGATTAATAACTACAAAGTATAAATTGTCAGTTCGATTGCTTTCTTTTGATTGAAATAAAAAAAGAAAACATATTGAGAACACACTTCAAACATAAATAAATGACATTCGATTTAGAATACAATTCAGACAGGCCTTTAATGATAATTCCAGAATACGGCAGACATATCCAAAAGTTAGTAGATCACTGTGTAGCTCTAGAGACCAAAGAAGAGCGTGATAAAATGGCTAAAGCTATAGTAGATGTTATGGGGAATTTACAGCCTCATTTACGAGATGTTCCAGATTTTAAACACAAGCTATGGGATCAATTATATATAATGGCAGATTTTAAATTAGATGTCGAGTCGCCTTATCCACAGCCATCTAAAGAGGAATTAGAAGAAAAACCAGAAGGATTAGCCTATCCAAAATCAGCATCAAGATATCGTTATTATGGTAATAATATCCAAACAATGATAGACATTGCTTTGAGCTGGGAAGATGGAGATAAAAAAGAAGCATTGGTATTTACTATTGCCAATCATATGAAAAAGTGCTATTTAAATTGGAATAAAGATACCGTTGATGATACTGTGATTTTTAAACATTTATATGATTTATCTGATGGGAAGCTAGATTTAAGAGAAACTGAAGAACCACTTTCTGAGAGTAAAAACTTATTGCGAAAAAGAAGTTCTCAAGGCCAGAGTAACTCCAAAACGAATCACAAGAAACCACATCATAACAATCAAAATAAAAATAGAAAAAGATATTAATATATGGCATCATTTAAAATTGAAGGAGGACACAAATTAAATGGAACAATTACGCCACAAGGAGCAAAAAATGAAGTTTTACAAATCCTTTGTGCAGTTTTATTAACCTCAGAAAAGGTATTAGTTTCTAATGTTCCGGATATTATTGATGTTAATAAGCTGATTTTTATTTTAGGTGAATTGGAAGTTAAAGTTGAAAAAATAACAAGAAATTCATATTCTTTTCAATCAGACGAAATTAACTTAGATTATCTAGAATCATCTGATTTTAAGAGGGATGGGAGTTCACTCCGTGGATCTATTATGATTGTTGGTCCTTTATTAGCTCGATTTGGAAGAGGTTATATCCCACGCCCAGGAGGTGATAAAATAGGAAGAAGAAGGTTAGATACTCATTTTGAGGGGTTTATTAGGCTAGGGGCAAAATTTAGATATAATAAAGAAGAATATTTTTACGGAGTAGAAGCACCAAAAGGCTTAACTGGAACAGAGATGTTATTAGATGAGGCCTCTGTTACGGGTACAGCCAATATATTAATGGCTTCTGTTTTAGCAAAAGGAACCACAAAAATATACAATGCAGCTTGTGAACCATACATTCAACAACTATCTAAAATGTTGAATTCCATGGGAGCTAAGATATCTGGAGTGGGTTCTAACTTACTAATTATTGAAGGAGTAAATTCATTAGGGGGATGTACACATTCGGTACTGCCTGATATGATAGAAATTGGTTCATGGATTGGTGTAGCAGTTATGACAAGATCTGAATTAACAATTAAAAATGTTAGTTGGGAGAATTTAGGACAAATACCTAATGTATTCAGAAAACTAGGTATTCAATTAGAGAAAAGAGGAGATGATATCTATATTCCAGAACAAGAATCTTACGAAATTCAGAATTATATTGATGGATCTGTATTAACAGTCGCAGATGCTCCTTGGCCTGGATTTACACCAGACTTACTAAGCATCGTTCTAGTAATTGCTACCCAAGCTAATGGAACTGTATTAATTCATCAAAAGATGTTTGAAAGTCGTTTATTCTTTGTAGATAAACTCATTGATATGGGAGCTAAAGTTATTTTGTGTGACCCGCATAGAGCAACAGTAATTGGTCATAATTTTCAATCTCAGCTAAAGGCTACAAAAATGACTTCTCCAGACATTAGAGCAGGAATTTCATTGCTAATTGCAGCTTTATCGGCAAAAGGAACCTCAATAATAAACAATATTGAACAGATAGATAGAGGTTATGAAAACATTGAAGCCCGTTTAAAATCTATTGGTGCAAAAATTGAAAGAATTGAAGATTAAGAAAATATTTCTTGTTTCAGATATGTAGCTCTATAAAGTAAAACTCTACAAAATCGGATAGTATATCAAAATATAAGAAAGTTAAAAATAGTGTCAATCTGACACTATTTTTTTGTTGGCAACATTTTTGCAAAAACCAGTATAGACAATTTAATGATTACAAAGAAATGAGCAACAAAGAAGATATAAAAGACGAAGAAATAATAAAAGAACAAGAAACGGTTCAAGTTGAAGAAAACCAAGATGCTGAAAAAGAGGTTGTTAAAGAGGAGCCATCTCCTGAAGAATTGCTTCAATCAGAAAAAGATAAGTTTTTACGTTTGTTTGCCGAGTTTGAAAACTACAAAAAGAGAACAACAAGAGAGCGAATAGAGTTGTTTAAAACTGCAGGTCAAGAAGTAATGACATCTTTACTGCCAGTTGTAGATGATTTTGAGCGCGCCTTGTCACACATAGAAGATGACAAAGAAGCTGAAGAATTAAGAAAAGGAGTTTTATTAATTTACCAGAAATTTTATAACACTTTAGAACAAAAAGGGTTGTCAAAAATTGAAATTAATCAAGGCGATATTTTTGATGCTGAAATTCACGAAGCAATTACACAAATTCCTGCACCTTCAGAGGATTTAAAAGGAAAAGTAATCGATTGTGTAGAAAAAGGATACAAGTTAGGGGATAAAATTATTAGGTATCCTAAAGTAGTGATAGGACAGTAAATAAATTACAATATGCAATTACTAATAATCATTGATTATTGTTAATTGATAATTGAAACAATATGGCAAAACAAGATTTTTACGAAACATTAGGAATTTCAAAATCTGCTTCACAAGCAGAAATTAAGAAAGGGTACAGAAAAATGGCTATTAAATATCATCCAGATAAAAATCCGGATGACAAAACTGCTGAAGAGAACTTTAAAAAAGCTGCTGAAGCTTATGAAGTTTTGAGTGACGAAAATAAAAAAGCACGTTATGACCAATATGGGCATCAAGCTTTTGACGGTCCTCAAGGCGGTGGCGGTGGATTTGGCGGTGGCGGAATGAATATGGATGACATATTCAGTCAGTTTGGAGATATTTTCGGCGGAGGCGGAGGCGGCTTCGGAGGTTTTGGAGGTGGAGGCGGTCAACGTCAAGTAAGAGTTAAAGGAAGTAATATGCGAATTCGTGTAAAACTTACTTTAGAGGAAATAGCAAAAGGAGTAGAAAAGAAAGTTAAAGTTCGTAGAAAAGTTCAAGCTGCGGGTGTGCTATACAAAACCTGTCCTACGTGTAATGGTACTGGCCAGCAAATGCGAGTTACCAACACTATTTTAGGTAGAATGCAAACAGCAACAACTTGTGCTACATGTTCTGGATCCGGAGAAGTGATTAAAAGCAAACCAAATGGTGCAGATGCTCAAGGTTTAGTCATTGAAGAAGAAACAGTTCCTATCAATATACCAGCAGGAGTTACAGAAGGAGTTCAATTAAAAGTGGGGGGGAAAGGAAATGAAGCTCCTGGTAAAAACTCTATTTCTGGAGATTTACTCGTTTTAATAGAAGAGATTCAGCATGAAACTTTAAAAAGGGAAGGAACAAATATCCATTACGATTTGTACGTAAACTATTCTGAAGCAGTCTTAGGTGTTAGTAAAGAGGTAGAAACCGTATCAGGTAAAGTAAAGATTAAAATTGATGCAGGGACACAGTCTGGTAAAATTTTACGTTTAAAAGGAAAAGGTTTACCTAGTATTGAACGCTACGGTAGTGGAGATTTTTTAATACATATTAATGTATGGACTCCTCAAGAATTAACAAAGGAGCAACGTGTTTTCTTTGAGCAAATGTCTGATAATATAAACTTTAAACCCAACCCTAATAAAACGGATAAATCATTTTTTGAAAAAGTTAAGGATATGTTTTCTTAGAAAGAAAATTATTATATATTTGTAATGTTATTAAGAAATTAATAACACTTTTTCTTTTTCATAGCAATTTTTCCCACTCATTTATGAGTGGGTTTTTTTATAGATAAAGATTGTATTTTTGCATTATTATAAGAAATAGCAGACTTATCTTATCGACTTGTTTATTCAAGTAGGAAAGTCCGGACACCAAAGAGTAGCATAGCGGATAACATCCGTCCAACGTAAGTTGTGGACAAGTGCAACAGAAAGAATGTACAGTTAGGCTGTAGTGAAACCAGGTAAACTCTATGCGGTGCAATGCCATGTATATTAGAGCTTGAGAGCTTCTCGCTCGATTCTAAAGGGTAGGCAGATAGATTTTAAAAGTAATTTTAAAACTAGATAAATGATAAGAGCCTTTTTAAGGAACAGGATTCGGCTTATTAGTCTGCTTTTCTTATAATTTATACTTTTTGAAGATTAATAATTGTATAAATTTAGCTTAAATATTGACACCTATTTTATTTAAATTATAATTTTAAAGCATTTTTTTATTAATTATTTAATACTATGCGCTATTTCGTGTTTATTTTTTAAAATAGATAGAAAAATGGTAGTTTTACATCATAAATTTACATAAAATACACACAATATGGCTTTTGATATTAATATGATTAAACAAGTTTACGAAAATGTTAAAGATCGTGTTGATGCTGCTCGAAAAATTACAGGGAAACCGTTAACACTAGCAGAGAAAATTTTGTATTCACATTTATGGGATGGAAATCCTAAAAAGGCTTTTGTAAGAGGGGAAGATTATGTAGATTTTGCTCCAGATAGAATTGCTTTACAAGATGCAACTGCACAAATGGCCCTTCTTCAATTTATGCAAACAGGTAAACGTAAAGTTTCTGTTCCTACAACAACTCATTGTGATCATTTAATTCAGGCAAAAAACGGAGCAAATAAAGACTTACAGTCTGCTTTGAATACCAGTAACGAAGTTTTTAACTTTTTGGAATCTGTGTCTAACAAATACGGTTTAGGATTCTGGAAACCAGGAGCAGGAATTATACATCAAGTAGTTTTAGAAAATTATGCATTCCCAGGAGGAATGATGATTGGTACTGATTCTCATACTGTTAATGCTGGTGGCTTAGGTATGGTTGCTATTGGCGTTGGAGGTGCAGATGCTGTAGATGTTATGGCAGGTATGGCTTGGGAATTAAAGTTTCCTAAATTAATTGGAGTAAAGTTAACTGGTAAAATATCTGGTTGGACAGCTCCGAAAGATGTTATTTTAAAAGTAGCAGGAATTGTATCTGCTAAAGGAGGAACAGGTGCTATTGTAGAATACTTTGGTGAAGGAGCAACCTCATTGTCTTGTACTGGAAAAGGTACAATTTGTAATATGGGTGCAGAAATTGGAGCAACTACATCAACATTTGGTTACGACGCCTCAATGGAGCGTTACCTTCGTGCTACAGATAGAAGTGATGTTGCAGACGCTGCAAATAAAGTAAAAGATTATTTAACAGGAGATGTTGAAGTATATGAAAATCCTGAAGCATATTTTGATCAAGTTATTGAAATTAATTTATCCAATTTAAGTCCTCTTCTAAATGGCCCCTTTACACCAGATTTATCAACAAAAGTTGGTGTAGATATGACAAAGGCTGCAAATAATAATGACTGGCCATTAAAAGTTGATTGGGGATTGATAGGTTCTTGCACAAACTCTTCATATGAGGATTTGTCTAGGGCTTCTTCTATTGCCCAACAAGCAGTGGACAAAGGACTGAAAATGAAATCAGAATTAGGAATTAATCCAGGTTCTGAGAAAGTGAGATATACAGCAGATAGAGATGGTATTTTAGGTATTTTCGAAAATTTAGATGCTAAAATATTTACAAATGCTTGTGGACCATGTATTGGCCAATGGGCTCGTTATGAAGATCCTAAAAATGCACCTAAGAACTCTATAATTCATTCTTTTAATAGAAACTTTGCTAAACGTGCAGATGGTAACCCTAATACACACGCGTTTGTAGCTTCTCCAGAAATGGTTGCTGCAGTTGCTATTGCTGGTCGTTTAGATTTTAATCCAATGAAGGATAAATTAATCAATGAAAACGGAGAAGAAGTAATGTTAGACGAACCAACAGGATGGGAACTACCACCAAAAGGTTTTGAAGTTAAGGATGATGGTTATTTAGCACCTGAGGAAGATGGTAGTCATGTTAAGATTTATGTTAATAAAGAATCTGAGAGGTTAGAGTTATTAGAGCCTTTTACTCCTTTAGGAAATGATATTTCTGGAGTAAAATTGTTAATAAAGACATTTGGTAAATGTACTACAGATCATATCTCTATGGCAGGTCCTTGGTTGCGTTTTAGAGGCCATTTAGATAATATTTCCAATAATTGTTTAATAGGTGCTGTAAATGCTTTTGGAAAGAAAACCAATTTTATAAAAAATCAATTAACAGGAGAGTATGGTGGTGTTCCTGATACCGCCAGAGCATATAAAGCTGCGGGAGTAAAGACTATTGTAGTAGGAGATCATAATTATGGAGAAGGTTCTTCTAGAGAGCATGCTGCAATGGAGCCTAGGCACCTAGGTGTTTTAGCTGTTTTAGTTAAATCTTTTGCTAGAATTCATGAAACAAACCTAAAAAAACAAGGAATGTTAGGCTTAACTTTTGCTAACGAATCAGATTATAATTTAATTCAAGAAGATGATACATTTAATTTTCTGGACTTAAACGAGTTTGCCCCTGGCAAACCATTAACAATAGAAATTGTTCATGCTGATGAAAGTAAAGATATAATAATTGCAAATCATACGTATAATCAAAACCAAATTGAATGGTATAATGAAGGTTCTGCTTTGAACCTGATAAAAAAAGAAAACTCAAAATAATTTTTATTAAAAAATAGAACTCTTTTAGGATTTTTTATCAATGAAATTTATAGTGAAATTATATCTCCTAGAATAATCACACGAACTTTAAGAAATTTACAAGCACAAATGATATATTTTAAACTTAGTTTTATAGAAGTTTTTGGGTTAAAAGTAATGACCTTTATTTCTCAATAATTTTTAATTTCCAATTTTTTTAGGAAGTTTATCTCGTTCTATTTTTCCTTTTTTTAGTGCTTTATAATTTTCATAACAATCTAAAATAGCTTCAATCATCTGAAGGTCAGACGCTTTTTTTATGAAGTATTCAGAGTAATTACAATCTGATAATAATTCAGAAAGTTCTTGTCTATCCATTTGTAAATACTCCATCATTACTTCTCTATCAAACTTTCCTGCAAGCATTTTTCTCAGACCATCTTCTTTTTTTAGCTTCTGAAGTTTTTTAAGTTGTTTTGGTTTATTTCCAAAGAGATTGTATAAAAAATCTACAGGTTGAAATAAAGCAGCCAAAGGAGATGAGAAGTCTTTTCCTTTGGGTTTACCAACTTCATAGGTTTGAGGCAATCCATTGATATGAATTCTAGTAAACCTATCTTTAGGGACCTGTTTAATATCAACTTCTAAAACACCAATTAATTTGGTAGATTTAATAACAATTTCTCTAATTTCTTCTGGTTTTTCATATAAAGCAATTACCAATTCATTTCCTTTTAGTAAATCGTTGGTTACTTTTAGCTTGATAGAGGAAAAACCTAAATAGGAAACTAAAATAGTATCGTTTGCTTTTGTCGGTAGTTCAAAATATCCTTTGTCATTGGTAATAGTTCCTTCAACTGTATTTAAATTTAAAATGTGAGCAGCACTTAAAACACGTTTACTAGTGGCGTGAATAATTTGTCCTTTTAAATTTTGATACGCTATACTATCCTTTTGTGAGTATGTGCTTATGGAAACTATTAAACATAAAATAAATATAATTCTTCGCATGCTACAATGATAGTAATAATACAGTATACTAAGGTTAATTTTTTGTGAAAGAAGTAAATTTTTTCTAAAAAAAGTGCGCGTAACTGGAGTCGAACCAGCACGTTCTTGCGAACACAAACCCCTCAAGCTTGCACGTCTACCAATTCCGTCATACGCGCCTTTAATAGAATAGAAACAAAAAAGCTAAGCATATTGCTTAACTTTCTTTGTGACCGGGCTGGGGCTCGAACCCAGGACCCTCTCCTTAAAAGGGAGATGCTCTACCAACTGAGCTACCAGGTCTTGATAATTAAATCGAGTGCAAATATACTATCAATCATTGAACTTAAACAAATAAATTTGATTAAATTTTAACGATATTTGACAAAAAAAATAAATAAATGAAAATTGTTTTAATTGGTTACATGTCTTCAGGAAAATCTACCATTGGCAAACACCTGGCAGACAAATTGTTCTTACCTTTTATTGATCTAGATATTTACATAGAAAAAAAAGAAAAAAAGTCAGTTAGTGATATTTTTAAAAATAAGGGGGAGATTTATTTTAGATTGATTGAACATAAATATTTAAAAGAAATTTTAATTTCTGATCAAAAAGTTGTTCTTTCATTAGGAGGTGGCACCCCTTGTTATGCAGATAATATGAATTTGATTAATACCGCTAATACAATATCATTTTATCTTCAAACTAGTATTAAAGAATTGGTTGATAGATTGACAAAAGAGAAAGATGATAGGCCTTTAATAGCCTCATTAGAGGACAATAAAATTTCAGAATTTGTTGCCAAGCACCTATTTGAACGAAGAGTTTTTTATGAGAAAGCTAACTTTATAATTAAAACAGAAGGTAAATCTAAATCTGAAATCATAAAGGAACTAAATGTTTCATTACAATAAATAAGCAACATCTTTTTTGTCAGAAAATTCAACTTGAACGTGTTCTTTTATTGAAGTTGATAATGAGATACCTTTAAAATCTGCTTTCACAGGATATTTTTTATGGTTTCTATTAACTAAAACAGCAGTCTTAAACCTTTTTAAAGGTACATTTAAGAAGTGTTTTATGCCATAAATTAATGTAGCACCAGAGTTTAAAACATCATCAACTAAAACCAAAGATTTATTTTCATAATCAACAACATCTAAAGATGTTGTTATTAGATCTAATGGGTTTTTTTTGTTAATTTTCACCTCGCACAAAGTTACTTTTAAAGTCGAAATATCTTTTAAAATGTCAACTAATTTTTCAGCAAAAACATAACCATTACCAACTATTCCCGCAATGATAATTTCTTTTTCCTTACTATTACTTTCATAAATTTGATATCCAATTCTCTTTGTTTTCTGATTTATTTGTAATGAATTTAGTATTGTGTTATTTGTTGTAGTCATAATTATTCTTCTGTATCATTTTGATAGTCATCAATATCTCTCCTATCTTTTTTAGTGGGTCTCCCAATTCCTTTTTTTCTATAGTAATCTTTTGAATACTTTAATAATTGAGTTTTTTCAAATTCCTCTTTTGGTGTAATATCTTTTCTGTATAAATCTACAATTTTTGCACCAACTCTACTCTCCGGTATGTCTAAAACTTCAATTTTGTAGTTGATTTGATTTTTTCTAACCTGAATAATTTCATTTCCAAAAATTTCTTTTGATGGTTTTATATTAGAATTCTCTATTTTAATTTGTCCCTTTTTACAAGCTGATGTTGCCAACGTTCTTGTTTTAAAGATACGTATGCACCATAAATATTTATCAATTCTCATAAAAAAAGTTAAAATATAATGTTTGTCTTTTTACAAAGATATAAAAATGGTAAATTGCGCGCTCAAATATTAAAATTAAATGACTAAAATAAAAAAAATATTTGCTTTGGCAATATTCATAGCAACTATCTATTCATGTGATACCTCAAATTCACCAATTGTTGATGATTTCGATCATGAAGCCCAAGCTTTAATTGATAATGACTCCATTATTAAATTTTTAAAGAATCATTATTTTGACACTTCTTTAGATTCTGTAAAATCATTAGTTACTGGGCAAATTTCTCTTTTTGATGATACAAGTAATTTAAATATTATGGATGTCACAGAAAATGATATAAACTATAAGCTATACTGTTATATTAATAGGGTAGGAGACCCTGACCCTATAAAAGGGTATCCTACAGTTATGGATTCTGTTTTAGTAAAATATTATGGACAAAAAATTATTAGTCCTGATAGTATTTCTAATTCTTTTGAGAGTAATAACGGATTATGGTTTACTTTAAATGGTGTGATTAGAGGTTGGTCTTATGGCTTTACAAATTTTAGAGGTGGAAAAAATGTAACTAATAACGGACCCATAACTTATGACAACGGTGGTAAAGGTATTTTATTTATACCTTCAGGACTAGCCTACAGAAATGTTGGAAGAGGGGCCGTTTTACCAAATGAAAACTTACTATTTTATATAGACTTGTTTGACCTTGTAGAAGGTACAGATCATGATAATGACGGAGTAGCCTCCATAAGTGAAGACCCAGATGGTGAAGGAGATCCAAGATTTGTAGATACAGGATGAAGATACTATTCCAAATTATTTAGACAGAGATGATGATAATGATGGCGCATTTACTATGGATGAAGATGCCAATGGTGATGGAGGACCCAAGCAATGATTTTAGTGATCCAAACAATCCAAATTTACCGGATTATTTAAATCC
>CAXYCO010000005.1:0-45260 GCA_964275545.1 uncultured Polaribacter sp. | reverse complement strand
AAGATGTATTTTTAACTCGTTCTACTGTAGACACTAAAGAAACTTTAGAAGTTGAAGGTGTTGAGTATCCTTTAGTAAAATTAGAGATTTCTAGAACATCTCACCCATTTTACACTGGTAAATCTAAACTTATTGATGCAGCAGGACGTATTGATAAATTTAAAACGAAATACGCAAAATTCAAAAAAGATTAATTTTTAGAATTTTTAATATATTTAAACTCCAACATGTATTTGTTGGAGTTTTTCTTTTTTTTGAAACTATACCATTTATATTCTTAATTAATAGTTTTAGAGCTTCGAAAGAAACTCTATTTAGATATCAAATTTTATCTTCTGTTATTTTAAATTCAACTCTTCTATTTTTTTTTCTAGCGTCATCTGTTTTACTAGTAGATAGGGGTAAAGAATTTCCGTATCCAAATGCTTTAATTCTTGTCTTATTCAATCCCGTTTTTATCAAGTAATCTGCTACTGATTTTGCTCTTTTCTCTGAAAGAGCTTTATTGTAATCAGGGCTTCCAAAATAATCAGTATGTCCTAGAATAATGATTTTAGTATTTTTGTTTGAATATAGGTATTCATAAAGAATATCAACCTCATTTTTTTCTGCTTGCGTTAGCTTAATGCTATTGAAATTAAAGTGTATGTTTTTAAATTTATACATTCTATTAAGTTCAATTTCATTCATTTGTGTAATTTCATTTTCTTTTTCATCAACTAGCTGAAATGTCCTAGTATAATTAGTTATCGGTTTATGATTTAATTCTACTGAAACCGTATCTAGATAGTAATAAGATATATTATTTTTTTCGTTTTTAGAAAGTATACTCTTTTTAGTAGAAGAATTTTTTTGAAAATTACCTATTGTGATAAAATTTTCACCACCTTTTGCTGTTATGACTTTCGAAACTAAAACCCAATTTTGCATATCATTATGATATTTTTCCTTTTTTGGACTATTAACGGATAAGCTTTCCACAACTTGATTGTCTAGATACTTAGGAGACAATTCTGTCCAAATAGCACTCGAAATTATATTTTTAGTCAATAAAAAATCTATTGTAGCCATAGCAATATCTGATTTTTCTGCTAAACTTACATACAATGAGACTTTGTATCTCGCTCCTTTTTTTAAAGATGATTTAAAAGAACCTTGAATGTATTCTCTATAATTACCTTTTGCATAGAAATAACATCCAGCATAATTCTTTCCGAATTTTGAAATTTGATGTCCATTAAAATTGTTTGGAACTCCAGCCTTAATTTCATTACAAGGATTAAATAAGTCTGCTGTACCAAGTGTGGGTGTTGTCCATTGTTTTACAACAGTCTTAAACAAGCTAATACTATCAGCACATTTTTTTGTTTTTTCAAAACTAGGGTTTCTAACTAGATTTTGAGAAATCAGTTGAATTGGAATACATACGATGAATATTGTAGCTAACTTCAAATTAGATCATAATTAAATTTAATTTAACGTCTATTTAGTGTCGTTTTAATAATGAATCAAGTTAAGAACCCATAGCTAAGTTACTCTTTTTATACCAAAAAAATCAAATATGAAAATTTACGCTATTTGTAAAACAAAAAAACCGTTTCTAAAAGAAACGGTTTTAAAACTCTTAAAAATAGCCTTTGCTTATATATAATCTTCAATTGGATTACATGAACAAATTAAGTTTCTGTCTCCAAAAGCATCATCAACTCTACGAACAGTTGGCCAAAATTTATTATCAGCAATGTACGCTAGAGGAAAGGCCGCTTTTTTTCGGGTGTATGGAAAGTTCCAGTCATCCGAAGTTAGCATCTCTTGAGTGTGAGGTGCGTTCTTTAGCGGATTATTCTCATCGGCTATTGTTGCGTTTTTAATTTCTTCACGAATAGAAATCATGGCATCACAAAAACGATCTAATTCTTCAATAGATTCTGATTCTGTTGGTTCAATCATCATGGTTCCACCAACAGGAAAAGAAACGGTTGGCGCATGAAAACCATAATCCATTAGGCGTTTTGCAATGTCTACAACTTCTACTCCATTATTTTTAAAATCTCTACAATCAATAATCATTTCGTGAGCGGCACGTCCTTTTTCGCCTGTATATAAAGTATCATAATATCCGTTTAAACGCTCTTTGATATAGTTTGCGTTTAAAATTGCCACTTTAGTAGAATTTGTCAATCCTCTATATCCAAGCATTGTAATATATCCATAGGAAATTAAACAAGCCAAAGCAGAACCCCAAGGTGCACCAGAGATTGCTGTAATTGCTTGTTCTCCTCCAGTTTTAATAATAGGATTTGTAGGTAAAAAAGGAACTAATTGTGGAGCAACACAAATTGGGCCCACTCCAGGACCACCACCACCGTGGGGGATTGCAAATGTTTTGTGCAGGTTTAAATGACAAACATCTGCTCCAATAGTTGCAGGGTTTGTTAAACCAACTTGCGCATTCATATTTGCACCGTCCATATACACTTGACCTCCATGATCGTGAATAATTTTGGTGATTTCTTGAATTTCACTTTCAAAAACTCCATGTGTGGACGGATATGTAACCATTAAGGCTGCTAAATTATCGGAATGTAAAATCGCTTTTTCACGTAAATCATCAATATCGATATTTCCATTTTCAGCAGTTTTGGTTACAATTACCTTCATACCTGCCATTACAGCAGAAGCAGGGTTTGTTCCATGTGCAGAAGCAGGAATAATACAAATATTTCTGTGAAAATCATTTCTAGATTGATGATATGCTCTAATGGTCATTAAACCAGCAAACTCTCCTTGAGCACCAGAATTGGGTTGTAAAGAGGTGCCTGCAAAACCTGTAACTACATTTAATTGATGTTCTAGTTTCTTTAAAATTTCTTGATATCCCTCCGCTTGATTTACTGGAACAAATGGATGAATATTTCCCCATTGAGGGTTGCTTAAAGGCATCATTTCTGAAGCTGCATTCAATTTCATGGTACAAGAACCTAAGGAAATCATCGAATGATTTAACGCTAAATCTTTACGTTCTAACTTTTTTATATAACGCATCATATCTGTTTCAGATTGATACTTGTTAAAGATTTCATTGTCTAAAAATGAAGTCGTTCTTTGTGTATTCTCGATAATACAATTTCCTTTAGAAATAGAGGAAATTATTACAGAGTTCATATTTAAGGCTTCTGTAAAAACAGCAATAATTGCATTTAACTCTTTTAGGCCAACGGTTTCATTTACAGAAATCGATAAAGTTTCATTGTCTATATAATTGAAGTTTATTTTATGTGCTTCGGCAATAACTTTAATTTTTTTAGCGTCTGTTTTTATAGTAATGGTATCAAAATAAGACGTATTAGTTTGTTTAATCCCTAAATCTGTTAAAGCATTTGCTAAAGTAGTTGTTGCATCATGCAAAGAATCTGCTATAAACTGGATTCCATTTTTACCATGAAAAACTGCATACATTCCTGCCATAACGGCCAATAAAACTTGTGCAGTACAAATGTTAGAAGTAGCTCTTTCTCGTTTTATATGTTGCTCTCTGGTTTGAAGTGCCATTCTCAAAGCACGTTTTCCGTTCATGTCTTTCGTAACACCAATGATTCGACCTGGAATACTTCTTTTGTAGGCTTCTTTTGTAGCAAAAAAAGCAGCATGCGGACCTCCGTAACCTAAAGGGATTCCAAAACGTTGTGTGGTTCCTACAACAACAGAAGCACCAAATTCTCCCGGTGCTTTTAATTTTACAAGAGATAAAATATCTGCAGCTACTGCAACTTTTATATTATTTTTATTTGCTTTCTCAACAAAAGACTCGTAATCAAAAATTTGTCCAAATTTCCCAGGGTATTGTAAAATTGCGCCAAAAAAATCGTCTGCAAAATCGAAATCTTCATGATTCCCGATAACCAATTCAATGCCAATTGGGGTAGAACGTGTTTGTAAAAGCGATAAGGTTTGTGGTAAAATTTCATCAGAAACAAAAAATTTATTTGCTTTAGATTTTTTCTTCCCACGTTCTCTTACATCAAACAACAAAGCCATTGCTTCTGCCGCAGCAGTACTTTCATCTAATAAAGAAGCGTTTGCCAATTCCATTCCTGTTAAATCACAAACCATAGTTTGGTAATTTAATAGCGCCTCTAATCTTCCTTGAGCAATTTCTGCTTGGTAAGGTGTATAGGCAGTATACCAACCTGGATTTTCTAAGATATTACGATGAATAACACTGGGTACAATTGCCTCATGATACCCTAAACCAATATAACTTTTAAAAACTTTATTTTTTTCTGAGACTTCTTTGATGTGCGCTAAGTATTCATATTCACTCATTGCAGGCGCTAAATCTAAATCGTTTTTTAAACGAATATTAGTCGGTACAGTTTCATTAATTAATTGTTCTAAACTATCTGCTTTGATAGTTTGTAACATTTTTTCTTGTTCTTTTTGGTTAGGGCCAATATGTCTTAGTTGAAACGAATTTGTATTCATTTTTTTAATAATTTATTGTTGAGAATATCAATCGATTTAGTACTGTTTTTTTACACAACAAAAATACGGCTTTTAATAGATAGTTTTCTAACTAAAAATTAATAAAATGCGCTAAATTATTAACGAATTAAAAAGGTTATGAACAGAATGGCTATTTTTGTAAAATGAGATTCTTTAAACTTTTTTTAGATTTTTATATAAATGCTAGTATCCACGTGGCTTTATCGGTTTTTTCTTTTGTAAGAATTACGGCATTATATTTCGAAATTCCTTATCATGAAAATTTAGATTTCTTTATTTTTTTCGGTACCCTTACAGGGTATAATTTTGTTAAGTATGCAGGTGTTGCAAAGTTGCATCATCGAAGTTTAACGAGCGGTTTAAAAATTATTCAAATATTCTCTTTTTTTTGCTTTTTGGCGATGTGCTATTTTGCCTATCAACTTCCTATAAAAACACTCTTGTATTGTGTTCCTTTTGGAGCATTAACGTTGCTATATGCCATTCCTTTTTTAAGTGGGTTTCATAAAAATTTACGACAGGTTAGTTATTTAAAAATAATTGTGGTCGCTATCGTTTGGTCTGGTTTTACCGTTTTAATTCCAGTTTTAGACTCCACAAATGCAATGAAATTAAGTTACGTTTTATTAGCAATTCAACGCTTTTTAATTGTGCTAGTTCTTATTTTGCCTTTTGATATTAGAGATGTTAAGTATGATGCAATTTCACTACAAACCATTCCAAAGAAAATTGGTGTAAAAAACACCAAAAGATTAGGGTTGGCGTTATTGCTAATTGCTTTGACAATTGAGTTCTTAATTTTTTCAACATTACCTACAAAAAATGCGTTTATGGCGTTCTTTTTTGTCGTTGTTATTTTCTTGATGAGAGCTAAAATAAACCAGTCTAAATATTACAGTTCTTTCTGGGTGGAAGCGATACCCATTTTTTGGTGGCTATTCCTTTTGGGATTCCATAATATTTAAAGGTTATTTTGTTGATTATTGTGATATTTATATGAAATAAAACCAATTTCATAAAACTTTAAATTTTCTTCTTATTCGTCTATTTACTTTGTAAATTTACACGCTTAATACCAAACTTATAATCATGCAAATGAGCGCTGTAAAAAGAAATTATATTTTCGATTTTGATAGTACATTAACCCGTGTAGAGGCTTTAGATGTTTTGGCTGAAATTACCTTAGCAAACAATCCTAAAAAGACTGAAATAATTCAAGAAATTATTGATATTACCAATTTAGGGATTGACGGTGAAATTTCTTTTACAGAATCTTTAGAAAGAAGAATTAAATTGTTGCAAGCCAATAAATCTGATTTAACAGCTTTAATAGCAGCGCTAAAAACACAAGTATCAAAATCTATTGCTGATAATAAAGAGTTTTTTGAAAATTATTCTGATGATATCTATGTGGTTTCTTGTGGTTTTAAGGAGTTTATAGATGACATTGTTAAGGAGTATAACATTCCTTCAGAAAGAGTTTTTGCCAATGAATTTAAGTTCGATGAAGAATGGAGCGATTATCGGTTTTGATGAAGAAAATGTTTTGGCAACTCATAATGGTAAAATTCAATGTTTAAAAGATTTAAACCTCCAAGGAGAGATTCAAGTAATTGGAGATGGTTACAGCGATTATGTTACAAGAGAAGCTGGGGTTGCAGATAAATTCTTTGCCTATACAGAAAATGTATCCAGAGAGAAAACAACCAAAAATGCAGATCATGTTGCTCCGAACTTAGAAGAGTTTTTATATGTAAATAAATTGCCTAGAAATATCTCTTTCCCAAAACATAGAATTAAGATTTTATTGTTAGAGAATGTTCATCCAGATGCATTTCAAAAGTTATCAAAAGATGGTTTTACAGTAGAAACGGTTGGTAGAAGTTTGTCTGAGAAGTGAGTTGATTGAAAAAATAAAAGAGGTACATGTTTTAGGGATTCGTTCAAAAACACAGGTAACCAAAAAAGTAATTGAAGCGGCAGAAAAATTGATGGTTGTTGGTGCGTTTTGTATCGGAACAAAACAGATCGATTTAGAGGCGTGTAAAGAAAATGGAATTTTAGTTTTTAATGCACCTTATAGCAATACACGTTCGGTTGTAGAGTTAGCGATTGGAGAAATTATTATGCTCATGCGAAGCGTTTTTCAACGAAGTACAGAATTGCATAATGGGCAATGGAACAAGACGGCAAAAGGGTCTAGAGAAGTTCGTGGTAAAAAACTTGGAATTGTTGGTTATGGGAATATTGGTAAGCAGTTATCGGTATTGGCAGAAGCCCTAGGAATGAATGTTTTTTATTATGATGTTGAAGATAAACTAGCTCTTGGAAACGCCACTAAAGTTGAGCAATTGTCCGATTTGTTAGCAATTTCAGATGTTGTGACTTTGCATGTAGATGATAATGCTGCGAATAAAAATTTCTTTGGAGAAAAAGAAATATCACAAATGAAAGAAGGTGCCTATTTGGTGAATCTTTCTCGAGGTTTTGTTGTAGATATAAAAGCATTAGTAGCTGCTTTAAAAAGCGGAAAAATTGCTGGAACTGCAGTTGATGTGTATCCTGAAGAGCCAAGAAAAAATGGGGATTTCTTTACAGAGTTAATAGGATTGCCTAATGTAATTTTAACACCTCATGTTGGTGGAAGTACAGAAGAAGCTCAAAAAGATATTGCAGATTTTGTGCCTAATAAAATGATGGCGTATATTAATTCTGGAAATACAGTCGATGCCGTAAATTTCCCAAATATTAGGTTGCCAAAACATAAAAATGCACATCGTTTTTTACATATTCATAAAAATATTCCAGGGGTAATGGCAAAAATCAATAAGGTTTTGGCAAAATATGATATGAATATTACTGGGCAATATTTATCTACCGATGAAAAAGTGGGATATGTAATTACAGATTTAGACAAAGAGTACAATCAAAAAGTAATTACAAAGTTGCGCGAAGTAGAAGGTACAATTAAGTTTAGAGTACTTTATTAATACCTTTTAAGTGTATGATTTTTGGAGGCTTGTCTCGTTTAAAAGTTTGATTTTATAGATACTTCGACCCCTTAGGTCGAGGTGTTTTTTATTGTAATAACTTAATTGTCTCTTTTAGGTTTATAATTTTTTCATCTTCAATATTTAAATAACGTCTGCTTCCCAAATATCTTTTTTTATTAAATTCATCATAGTTGGGTTCATCTTTACTCATAGAACTTACATGAACATTTCCGGAAGCATGTATAAATTCCATCTTCCCGTTTCCTAACCAAAGACCAACATGAACAACTCTTTGCTTTTTTTCTGGGGTTGCTTTTCTTCCGAAGAACATTAAATCTCCTTTTTCTAAATTTTTAAAGTCTAGATTTTTATCCACTATTCTTCCAGCGTTTATTTGTTGAGATGCATCTCTAGGGATAACAAAACCATTCATTAAATAGACCATTTTTGTAAACCCACTACAATCCATTCCTTTAGAGGAGGTTCCTCCCCATAAATAAGGAAATCCATCCATTTTTTTAGCAATCCTTTCAATATTTTCTTTTGAGGGATTTAAATTGTTTAACCAAGAAGTATAGAATAAAGCTTCATCTTTCTTGATAAATCCAATTCTGTTATCGGGATATTCTACTTCGTAGAATTTTGAATCTAAAGATTTATATTTTAAAACTCCGCCCAAAGTAATGTCCGAAACGATGTTAGAATTTTCGTTTTTATCAGCATATACATAGCCAAAGTTTTTGATAAATATTATTTTTTTGCGCTGATTCCAATTGTCAAAATTATCTTTATCCATTCTTGTAATTCCACCTTTATCTACCCAAGAGATATACTTATCTGGAGTTTGAACTCTGTAAAAGTCTCCTTTTTTATCTAAGACTCTTAAAGGCATTCCTAACAAACCCTGTGTGCCAAGTTCAGCAGCATGTTTTGGTTTTGAACGAATATTAATTACAGAATTTCTAGCAACAGCAAATTGTTGGTTTTGAACAATAGAATCTGGTAAGATACGAACCTTATTTACATAGCTCAGCTTTTTGTTATTTAAACTATCTATTAGTGTGTAAAATGCTTTTTTGGATGTGGTTTCTCCTTCTAAAATAACTGTGTTATTATAAGTATTAAATCGAATATCGAATATTTCTATACGATTGTCTGGGGCATATGTTGTTTTAATGGCTGAATATATAGTTTGTAATTCAGGACTTGTTTCTGTATCGTTTTTACAAGACATAAAAACAAAGAATACTACAAAAGAAAAGTGTTTTAACATTTTCATAAGAAATGATTTTTTGCTAAAATACAAAACTAAATTACTGTTTTCTAAAATCATTTAAATACAAGTATAGGTATTAGTGTTAATTCCTGAAATTCGTGCCTAATAATTGAATTCTCAATAGGATTGTTTTATATTTGGGGTAAATCATTTTATTTATTAGATGCAATATCAAAATTCGTTAGCTTTTGCTAAACAACAAGACCAAGAAGACACTCTTTCCCATTTGCGAAATCGATTTCATATTCCGAAAGATAAAAATGGAAATGAATGGCTATATTTTACAGGAAATTCTTTGGGTCTTCAGCCAAAATCAACCAAAGAGTATATCAATCAAGAATTAGAAGATTGGGCAAATTTAGGTGTAGAAGGTCATTTTGAAGCAAAGAATCCGTGGTTAGATTATCATGAATTATTGACTGATTCAATGGCGAAAATAGTAGGAGCAAAACCAGTTGAAGTTGTTATAATGAATACATTAACAACCAATTTGCATTTGTTGATGGTGTCTTTCTATAGACCTACCAAATCAAAATATAAGATTGTTATAGAAAGTGATGCTTTTCCTTCGGATAGATATGCCGTTCAATCACAATTAAAATTCCATGGTTTTTCAGCCGATGATATCATCGAATGGAAACCAAGAAAAGATGAGCAATTATTACGAATTGAAGATTTAGAAGAAATCGTTTCTAAACAAGGTGATGAAATTGCGTTATTATTAATTGGCGGCGTAAATTATTACACAGGCCAGTTTTTAGATCTTAAAAAAATTGCAGAAATAGGACATTCAAAAAACTGTATTGTCGGGATTGATCTAGCACATGGAGCAGGAAATATTCAGCCAAATTTACACGATTCTGGTGTAGACTTTGCAGCTTGGTGTACGTATAAATATTTAAATTCCGGTCCAGGAAGTTTGGCTGGATTATTTGTGCATGAAAGGCATGCAGAAAATAAAGAGTTACCACGCTTTGCAGGTTGGTGGAATCATAACAAAGAAACACGTTTTAACATGCGTCAGCCATTTGACGTGATGCAAGGTGCAGAAGGTTGGCAATTATCAAACCCGCCAATACTATCTATGGCTGCTATAAAAGCCTCTTTGGATTTATTTGATGAAATTGGTATGGATGTATTAAGAGAAAAATCAGAAAAGTTGACAGGGTATTTTGAGTTTTTAATTAATCAGGTTAGTTCTGAGGATATTAAAATTATCACACCAAAAAACCCAAAAGAAAGAGGTTGTCAATTATCTATTCAAGTTAAAAATGCGGACAAAAGTTTACATAAAAAGCTAACCCAAAATAATATTATAACCGACTGGCGAGAACCAGATGTAATTCGATGTGCGCCAATACCAATGTATACTTCTTTTGAAGATGTATATAAAATGGTTTCTATATTAAAAGGTTTTTTATTAGTCTAGTTTTTACAATTAGAGAATGTAAAAAAAAGCAAGAGGGAAAAATGAAAAAGGCTATCAGAAAATATGTGTACGTTCCAGGAACAATAATTTTTATTCTTATAATAATTAATTTGATTGTAAGAATATATAAAGAATACTTTTAATGAATGAAGAAAAAAGATAAAGTACTAATTGTCGGAGCAGGTTTATGCGGGAGTTTACTCGCTTTAAGACTTGCGCAAAGGGGGTTTAAGGTAGCGGTATATGAAAGTAGACCAGATTTACGAAAAACAGATATTTCTGCAGGAAGGTCTATTAATTTAGCACTTTCAGATCGTGGACTAAAAGCTTTGAGACTGGCTGGAGTAGAGGAGAAAGCAAGAGAAATATGCATTCCAATGAAAGGAAGATTAATGCACGATGCTTCTTCCAATACATTTGAGTCTAATTATTCAGGAAGAGCTGGAGAGGTAATAAACTCTATTTCTAGAGGTGATTTAAATGGAATTCTTCTGTCAGAAGCTGAAAAGCATCAAAATGTTAATATCCATTTTAACAATAAATGTGTAGGTATTGATATAGAAAAAAAAATTGCAACGTTCGAATCATATGAAACAAAAGAACAATTTAGTATTAAAGCTGATGTTATTTTTGGAACTGATGGAGCTGGATCATCACTAAGAAAAAGTTATGAAAAACAGTTCCCCGAATTTAAAGCATCACAAGAGTTTTTAACACACGGATATAAAGAATTAGAAATACCAGCAGATGTAAATGGAAATCATTTAATTAGTAAAAACCACTTGCATATTTGGCCTCGTGGAGACTATATGTTAATTGCTTTACCAAATATGGATGGTAGCTATACTGTAACATTATTTTTAAGTTACTCAGAGGGTAAATATAATTTTGATAATTTAACTTCAAAAGAAAAGATTACCGAATTCTTCGAAAATGATTTTCCAGATACTCTAGCATTGATACCCGATATTTTAAAGGAGTTTCAAAATAACCCTACAGGGAAGTTGGGAACCGTAAAATGTTACCCATGGTCTTATAAAGGAAATACATTACTACTAGGAGATTCTGCTCATGCAATAGTACCTTTTTATGGTCAAGGTATGAATGCTTCCTTTGAGGATGTCTTTGTTTTGGATGAAGTTTTAAATGAATTTGAAGGAGATTGGTCTAAGGTCTTTTCTGAGTTTCAGATAAAAAGAAAGAAAGATGCAGATGCCATTGCTCATTTAGCAATTGATAACTATTATGAAATGAGAGATCATGTGGCAGATCCATCATTCAAAGAAAAAAGAACAATCGAAATGGATTTGGAAAAGAATTTTCCTACGGAGTACTTTTCTAAATACTCTTTGGTCACATTTAATGAAGATATAGGATATAACGAGGCAATGACGAAAGGCAGAGCACAAGATAAAGCACTATTGAAAATGGTGAAAGGGAATGAAATTGAAACATCATCAAAGATGTCTAAAAGTCAATTAGAATTGGTTTTAAAAAATATAAAAGAAGAAACCGCTACTATTTTAAATGATATTTAGTTGTACATAAATGAAAAATCTATCAATTTATTATAAAGTAATTTTAGTGTAATAGCTTAATAAGTTAATTTTAGAACAAGATTAAAATTAATTTATTTTAAATAAAAAAATAATATGTCAGAAAAAAAGGTTACTCCAAGAGGAGCATACCCACACGTAAAAGTTGTCGGTGATTTTATTTTTGTTTCAGGTACCAGTTCACGTAGAGCAGACAACACCATTGCAGGGGTTGATATTATTGACGAAATGGGAACGAAATATCTAAATGTAGAAACACAAACCAGAGAAGTATTACAAAATATTGACAAGAACTTAAAAACTGTTGGTGCAAGCATAAAAGATGTGGTTGATGTTTCTTCCTTTTTAGTAAATATGAATGATTTTTCAGGATATAATAAAGCCTATGCAGAGTTTTTTGAAATTGAAACAGGTCCAACTAGAACAACTGTTGCAGTACATCAATTACCACATCCTGATTTGGTTATTGAGATAAAAGTTATAGCATATAAAAAAAATACTGGAATACTATAATTGTATATTGATAAAAAAAATACATTCAATAGATTTTGAAAAGCATTAAATATAGGATAGATTTGATCATCACATTTGTTAAAAATCTATAAGTATTATAGCTATGTGATGTAATGTTTTAACTATACTAATAAAAAGTTTATAGTATGAAGATTAAAAATTTTATTAATGGAGAGTTCCTATTTCCAGAAGCAGATAGATGGATAGATAATTATAATCCAGCGATCGGAGAAATGTATGGGCAAATACCAAATTCATCAAAAGAAGATGTGGAAAAAGCAGTTGAAGCTGCTAGTGTAGCATTTCCAAAATGGTCGAATACCACGATAGAAACAAGATCACAAATCCTTTCTAAAATTGCTCAATTAATTCAGGATCGTTTACCAGAATTGGCAGCAGCAGAATCTAAAGATAATGGTAAACCTCTAAAACTGGCGAAATCAATTGATATACCTAGGGCAGCAGCCAATTTTCAGTTTTTTGCAAATGCTATCAGTCAATTTTCTTCAGAATCTCATGAAAGCACTGGTTTAAATGCAATCAATTTCACTCTTCGACACCCAATTGGTGTGGTAGGTTGTATTTCTCCTTGGAACTTGCCATTGTACTTATTTACGTGGAAAATTGCTCCGGCTATTGCTGCAGGAAATTGTGTGGTTGCTAAACCGAGTGAGGTTACACCAATGACCGCTTATTTACTTGGTGAAATATGTAATGAAGCCGGTCTCCCTAGAGGCGTATTAAATATTGTTCATGGACTAGGAACAACAACCGGTCAAGCAATTATAGAGCACCCATATATTAAAGCTATTTCTTTCACTGGTGGTACAACCACTGGGGCTCATATAGCACGAGTAGCTGCACCCATGTTTAAAAAATTATCTTTAGAATTGGGTGGAAAGAATCCTAATATCATTTTTGAAGATTGCGATTATGAAGAGATGTTACAAACTACTGTTCGATCTTCATTTGCTAACCAAGGACAGATTTGTTTATGTGGAAGTAGAATCTTTGTGGAAGCTACTATTTATGAAAAATTTAAAGTAGATTTTATTCAAAAAGTAAAACAATTAAAAGTTGGTCATCCATTAGACGGAAATACAAATATTGGAGCGTTGGTATCAAAATCACATTTACAAAAAGTAGAATCATATATTAAAATTGCAGAGGATGAAGGCGGAAAAATTTTATGTGGTGGTTTAGAAGTAACTATTGAAGGTTTTGAAAATGGCTATTATTTAGAGCCTACCGTAATAGAAGTCCAAAATAATTCATGTAGAATTAATCAAGAGGAAGTATTTGGCCCAGTGGTTACAATTATGCCTTTTACAACAGAAAAAGAAGCATTGAGATTGGCAAATGATGTTAAATATGGATTGTCTGCAACATTATGGACAAACAACTTAAATAGAACGATGGAATTTTCTCAGAAATTACAAACCGGAATTGTTTGGGTAAATACTTGGATGTTACGTGATTTACGTACACCATTTGGAGGAGCAAAAGAATCTGGAGTTGGACGAGAGGGAGGTTTTGAAGCCTTACGTTTTTTTACAGAGCCTAAAAATATATGTATTAAATATAATTAATAATGAATTTAAAAATACAACAGAAAAATGCTTTGGTCTGCGGAAGCACTCAAGGAATAGGGAAATCAACGGCTATCTTATTAGCAGAAGAGGGAGTAAATGTTACTTTAATTTCAAGGAATGAAGAGAAGTTGAAAGCAGTATTAGCAGAACTTCCAAACAAGCATCAAAATCATAATTATTTGGTAGCTGATTTTTCAAATCCCACAAAACTTAAACAAGTTTTAGAAGCGTCAGAATTACAATTTCATATTTTGGTGAATAATACAGGAGGACCCGCAGGAGGTCCAATATTTAATGCTAAAATTGAAGAATTTGAAAGTGCTTTTACACAACATTTGAAATGCAATCATGTTTTGGTACAAACTCTAGTTCCGTTTATGAAAGAGGAATGTTTTGGTAGAATTGTAAATGTAATTTCTACTTCCGTAAAACAACCTTTAGATGGCCTAGGAGTTTCTAATACAATTCGTGGGGCGGTTGCTAGTTGGTCTAAAACGTTGGCAAATGAGTTGGGAGAATTTGGAATTACAGTAAATAATGTTTTGCCAGGAGCAACAAGTACAGAGCGATTGAATGCAATTATTAGTGCTAAGTCAAATAAATTAGGGAAGTCTTTTGAAGAGGTTGCAGAAACTATGAGAAATGCATCACCTGCAAAACGTTTCGCAAAACCAGAAGAAATTGCGAATGCTATAGTCTTTTTAACAAGCGGAAAAGCTAGTTTTATTAACGGAATTAATGTTCCTGTAGATGGAGGAAGAACAAAATCGTTGTAAATAAAAATAGAACAAAGAAACAAGAGAAAAGAGTTTCGTTATTATAAGGATGAAATCTTGTATCTTGTCTCTGAATTCTAAAAATCTAAAGATATGAGCAATCTAGTACAACCTTTAAATTTTAAAAATTGGATTGATGAGCATCGACATTTATTAAAACCGCCAGTTGGTAATAAGCAGGTTTGGGATAATGGTGATTATATTGTAATGGTTGTTGGTGGTCCAAACAATCGAAAAGACTATCATTACAATGAAACTCCAGAATTTTTCTATCAAGTCGAAGGTGATATGATTTTGAAGATCATTGACAATAAAGGAGAGCAAATTGATGTAGAAATTAATGAAGGAGATATTTATTTATTACCACCAAAAGTACCACACTCTCCTCAAAGAAAAGAAAATACAGTTGGTTTGGTTATAGAATATCCGCGTTCTGAAGGAATGTTTGATGCCTTAGAATGGTATTGTGAGAATTGTGGAAACCCTCTATATAGAGAAGAGTTTGCCCTAGATAATATTGAAACAGATATGCCTGTGATTTTTAACAAGTATTATTCTAATACAAGTAAATGTACATGTACTAAATGCGGATTTTATATGGAGAGACCTAATAAAATTAAATAGGGGATTATTCCTACTTAGGTAGAAGCTTAAAAGAGATATTGAATTTTTAAAAAGTGCTGTTTTAAAGAACCATAGATAAGAAATGACAAAAAGAAAATTACGCATAAACGGACATTCACATTTGCTCCCTTACCCAGAAGAAATTCCTCAATTTATGAAGGAAAAAGAAATATTCTGGGTGGATGATGAGCGTAAACATATGTTGCAAAAAGGATGGAAACGTCCTGTAACTGACTCTAGTTTTTTCCTAGATGAAAAATTATTATGGATGGAAAAAAACAAAATTGATCATGCAGTGGTTTTAAACCTGTCTCAACTGTATGGAAATGGATTGCGCCTAGAAGAGATGAAGAAAGCATTGCGCTTTCAAAATGATTTTAATGCAAAAGTGCAACACAATCATCCAGATAAATTTACCTGTGGTTTTGTAGTTCATCCAGGTTTTATTCATGGAGCTTTATATGAGATAGAGCGTTGTGTAAAAGAGTTAGATTTAAAAGTTTTATGTCTTCCTACTCATTTTATGGATTCAATAGGTCAATGGCGTTGTGTTTTTGACAAAGAAAATGATCGAATTTTTGAGTTGGCCGATAAATATAAGTTAGCCATAGAAATTCATCCATATGACGGAGATAAAATGATTAAGTTAGAAAACACCAATTGGCGTTTTCATTTAATTTGGATGTTGGCTCAATGTGGAGACGCATATCATTTTTATACTTTAAACGGCATGCAAGAGCGTTTTCCCAATATCAGAACATGTTTTGCTCACGGTGGTCAATTGGCACAAATGAACTTAGGAAGAAGAATTCAAGGCTTTGATGGAAGACCTGATTTATTTGAAGGAAAAACGCATCCAAGAAAAGCCGTAGGTCATCCAAATATCTTCTTTGATACCTTGGTGCATGACACAGATTCCCTGAAATTAATGATTGAAAGGCAAGGTTCCAATCAAGTAATTATGGGCTTAGATGATCCATATCCGTTAGGGGAAATGGAAAGTGACGAACAATCTTCTTATCCAGGTAAAATATTAGATTTAGCAAAAGATAGAGAGATTATCAACCAAAAACAATACGATCAAATTTGGGAGTGTAATACATTGCAGTGGTTGTTTGGATCTGATGAAAACGCTAAACAAGATTTGATAAAGAAAATACTTCAATAAATAGTTAGAAGCAGATTGAATAGGCTATCCTAAAAATGCTACTAGAACTAATACCCATTATTTGGTGCATTGTTCTAGCACTTGTTTGGCTCTTTCAAGCATGAATTTCGGATAAAATTCTACTTTAATTTTTTCTTTTTTCCCCAATTTAATGGCGCGCTTAATTTCATCACAATACGGTTGTATCGGTTGCCCAAAGTATTTAGCCGTGCCCATTTTCCATTCTGCACTTCCTAAAATAACCCTTGGGTTGTTTGGAGAAATTGCCAATGCTTTTGCATATAATTGAGCATTTTTACCTGATAAAGTCATTCCATATTTTTGACCGTCAAAAGCAATATAAGCTGTATTTAATAAGGCTTGTGTAATTAAAATTTCGGGATTATTTTCTGAGTTTAATATAGCGTCATCTAAAAATTCTTGAGCTTTGGTTAATTTTGCTGTTAATGTTGTTTCCTCTTTCATTCCGAAACTTTCTAAAATTTCAACAGTAGCTGCATAATAGGATGGTAGCCATTTTGTTGGTTCTGCCTTAGAAATTCTTTCAAATAACTGAGAAGCTTCTGTCATTTTTCCCTGTTCCCAAAGCGAGAATGCTTTTTCCATTCCCATTTGATATTTAGATTGACTAGAAATTACTCCTGCAAATAATAATGTGATAATGAACATACATTTTTTCATTTTTATATTGTTTTAAGTTGTTGACTTTTAATAATTAAATATATAGTAAGGCTTACCCCAATCGATACTTAGCCACTAGCAATTAAATAATAAAATATTTTTCTAATAATTATTTTATAGTGATGGATAAAGTGATGTTTTTAGTCACAGTGAATTTTGCATCCTTGTATTTTGGGGGTCCCATAAATCCAGTCGCATTATTTGATATCCCTATAGGTTCTTTTGGGATTCCAAAAAAATTAGTGTCCATTTTTTTATTATCGTTGGCATCATGAAAAGCAGAAACAGCGTACTCTCCAGGCGGAATATCTTTCAAAATGATTGTTGTCTTTTTATCAACTATTTTACTAATATCTCCCTTAAATCGTTTCTTTAAAAAACTGTCTTTTGTATTATAAACAGCAACAAACAAACTTCCTTTGTCCGACTTCATTCCTTCAAAATTTATTGTAATGGTATGGCTCTCCTGAGCTGAAGAACAAAAGAGTCCACCAAAGATAAAAATTGCGTTTACAAGTAACTTTTTCATAATTTTTTTTATTGAGATCCAAATATCTGATGTTTTTTTTGTTTTAAAACAAAAATGATACCGAATTGTTGTTTTTTGGTGTTGTACTGTTGTTATATGAATAATTTCATTATGATATGATTCTTTTAGGTAATTGATAAGTTCATCTTTAGATTTCTCCTTTTATTTGCCTGAATATCAAGCATTATAAATTGTCTAGTTGGTTTGTTTTTTTGTTATCGCTAATAGTCCAAAAGAAACCTACAAAAAAGAATCTATCTGCATTTGGTATAATTGCTTGCCTATCGAATTTTCCTTGTGTGTTTGGTGTATCTTTGTAATTGTAGCCAAATACATTTTTTGTTCCTAAAACATTGTTTACAGAGAAATATAATATTTTTTGTTGATCAATTAAATATGCCCAATTTAAACTTAAAGAATTGTAGTTTTTAGTTTCATTATTTAAAAATCCAGCTTCATTAGGATTGGTAAAGTTTCTACCAGAAGCAAAATTATAACTAAATCCAATCTGACTTTTCCAATCTTCTACCCAATGTTTTGTAACCACAGATAGGTTGTGTCTAGAGGCAAATTTTGGTCTTGCAGCGCTTGGATAATTTTTGTATTCTCTCTCTGTGTCTAGATATGAATAAGAAACCCAATAATCTGTGTTTTTTATTTTACCATTTTGCCTCCAGAACACATCGACCCCTTTTGCATAACCGCTTCCATTATTGGTGAAGTTACTGGTAAATATTGGTCTACTACCATCATAGGTAACCAAGTCTTTGTAGTCTTTAATATAGGCTTCGATTCTAAAAATTTGACCTTGTTTAGTGCGTTGATAATTTGCTATTAAATGTGATGTGTTTTCTGCCTTAAAATCTTGACTGAATTTTAAATATTCGTTTTTTGGGTTTTGATAAAACTGACCGTAAGCTAAAGAGAATTGAGAGTTTTTTCCTGATTTATAAGCTAAAGAAAGTCTTGGTGAAATTGTAAATTCATTTAATAATTCTGAATGTTCTGCACGAATTCCGATTTTTGTAGCAAGGTTTTTAGAAAAGAATATATCAGTTTCTGCAAAAGAAGCAAAGATATTATTGTTAAATCCGTATTGAAATTTATTACGATTATTAGCAGTATAATCCTCATTAAAATTGGTCATAAAATATTCTGACCCAAAGCTAATTTTAAATCGATTAGAAAACTGTTTTTTTAGTTTCACTTTAAAGTGCATAGAGTTTTCGTTGTCAGTTACCAAATCGTTAATAATTTTTAGATTAGAATAATCATTAGTGAAACTCATACCTGTTTCTAATCTCCAATTGTCACCAAATTTATTCTTATAAGAAGTATTAAAATAAAGGTTTCTGTTTTTTAAACCAAAACGAAATCCCTCCACAAAATTAATATCATCTTGTATTAAATCGAAATCACTATAACTAAATGCTCCATACAATTTTAGCAAAGATTCATTTTTAAATTTATGTCTATATACCATTTCTCCACTCAATGCTTGAACTGGTTTTTTCCATATATTTCTATCTGGGAATGCTGCTTGATAAGGAGCTAAATTGATGTAAGATGTATTTACACTAAATGAATTATTACCCCAAATTTGTGTATTCCCAAAACCTAAACCTACAGTCATAAATGATATATCTGTTTTTTCTTCTAAAGGTTCATCAATTGTATTTAATTGTAAAACGCTCGATAATGCTTGTCCGTATTCAGCAGAATAGCCACCTGTTGAAAATGATATTCCTTTAAATAAAAACGGGGAAAATCGTCCGCGTGTTGAATATTTCTTGCCGATGCAGCATAAGGTGTAAATACACGAATACCGTCTATAAAAATTTGTGTTTCTTCAGCTTCACCACCACGCACAAATAATCGGCCATCTTCATCTACAGTAGAAGTTCCTGGAAGTGTTTGTAAAGCTCCTATAACATCACCCAAAGCACTTGCCGTTGTAACAATGTCTAGTGGCTTTAAAACAGTGACTTTTGCTTTTTCTCCAGCTTCAAAAGTTCCTGCATTTATAACAACAGCATCTAAAGCATTCACGTCATCTCTTAATTGTATGTTTAAATTTTTGAAAGTTGAAATATTTGCAGTTTTTATATAGGTTTCAAATGATATAAAAGAGATGACAATTGTTTGTGTTTCTTTTTCTGATGTAGAGAAAGAGAATACTCCATTCTTGTTGGTAGAACCACCATCATAAGTGCCCTCTAAATAGATGTTAGCGCCATAAATTGGCTTGTTTTTTTTGTCAGTAACTTTTCCTGAAATTGTTGTTTGAGCAGATAATGAAATCTGGTAAATAGTAAATAGAAGAAATAATATATGTTTCATCAGTATTGAATTTTTGATGATACAAAGATGTGAGCTTCATATCTTCTAAAATAAAAAGAACAACCGAGTTGTAATTTTTAAATGATGAATTGTTTTTCCAGAATCTAAGTTGAGACACTCTCTTATATCCTATAGAGACTAATTTATAAAGAGGCAATGATACAAGAAAACTATTATTAAGTATGGTTTTCGTTTTGGAGTGACGGGGAAATAAGTCAATTACAATTAGATGTTTAATGGAAATAATTGATTAGAGAGTATTCATGTAGATTTCTATGATTTTTTATTTGAAACTTCTTTTTATTTCTTGTAGTTTTTTTTCAGAATTGATAAACTCTGTAATTACTTTTTCTCGCAAATCTTCTATTTCTAAATCAAAATAATGTGTCCATTTATTATCTTTAAATAAGAGAGTTATTTGTTTAATTCTCCTATTGGCCTCAGAAAATGTAAATAAATGATTTGTTGTGTTTTCTTTTTTAGGTTTGATTTTTACTATTTTTTTTATAAAATCAACATTAATAAAAAACATTTTTTCATTTGAGTTAATAGGATGAAAATCAGTCCAATTTGCAAAGCCAATACCTATTTGTTGGTTTTTATAATCTTCATTTGCGAGTAACTTCCATCTACAATTGGCAACTCTTCCCCAATGATTCGATTTTCTATACACACCCTCTTTCGTGTAAAAATAAATACTCTCAGATTTACTTTTATAATGTGTGTTTTTTGGGAATTCAAAATTATCAACTTGTTGAAATTCGCAAAATGTATGTTTAAAAAAATTGTTTTGACTATAAGTTTTCAAATGAAAGTGAATTAAATTAAAAAACGCAACCAAATTAATGATTGCGTTTTATTTTTTTAGTAATTAAATTACTTATTTTACTTCTTCGAAGTCTACATCTTCAACATTGTCTCCTTGCGCATCCGCTGCTTCAGGTTCTCCTTGTTGTGCTCCAGCATCTGCTCCAGCAGCTCCTTGTTCAGCAGCATACATTTCTTCTGATGCTACTTTCCAAGCTTCATTAATAGTTGCCATTGCAGTATCAATTAGTGCTAAATCTTTAGATTCATGCGCAGCTTTTAATTCAACTAAAGCAGCTTCAATTGGTCCTTTTTTATCATCAGATAATTTGTCGCCAAATTCAGTTAATTGCTTTTCTGTTTGAAAAATCATAGAATCTGCTTCATTAATTTTTTCTGCAGTTTCTTTTGCAGCTTTATCAGCATCAGCATTTTCTTCAGCTTCCTGTCTCATCTTAGCGATATCTTCTTCTGATAGACCAGAGGATGCTTCAATTCTAATTTCATGAGATTTATTTGTCCCCTTGTCTAAAGCAGAAACTTTAATAATACCATTTGCATCAATATCAAAAGTTACTTCTACTTGAGGTACACCTCTTTGTGCTGGAGGTAGTCCATCTAAATGGAAACGACCAATTGTATTATTATCTGCAGCCATTGCTCTCTCACCTTGTAAAACATGAATTTCTACGGATGGTTGATTGTCTACTGCGGTAGAAAATACTTGAGATTTTTTTGTTGGAATGGTTGTGTTTGCATCAATAAGTTTTGTGAAAACATTCCCCATAGTTTCAATTCCTAGAGATAAAGGCGTAACGTCTAATAATAATACATCTTTAACATCTCCAGATAATACTCCACCTTGAATTGCAGCTCCTAAAGCAACAACTTCATCAGGGTTTACACCTTTACTTGGTGCTTTTCCAAAGAATTTTTCAACAGCTTCTTGAACAGCAGGTATTCTAGTAGAACCACCAACTAAAACAACTTCATCAATATCACCAATTGTTAAATCTGCATTTTTTAAAGCAGTTTGACAAGGTTCTATTGTTCTTTTTATTAGATCATCAATTAGTTGTTCAAACTTTGCTCTTGATAATGTTCTTACCAAGTGTTTCGGTCCGCTTGCAGTTGCAGTAACATAAGGTAAGTTAATTTCTGTAGAAGCAGAAGAAGATAATTCTATCTTAGATTTTTCAGCAGCTTCTTTTAAACGTTGTAATGACATTGGGTCTTCACGCAAATCTAATCCTTCATCAGCTTTAAATTCTTCAGCTAACCAGTTGATTATTCTTTCATCAACATCATCACCACCTAAATGAGTATCTCCATCAGTTGCTAAAACCTCAAAGACACCATCTCCTAATTCTAATATTGAAACATCATGTGTTCCACCACCAAAATCAAAAACAACAATTTTTTTATCGTCATGAGATTTGTCTAATCCGTAAGCTAATGCAGCTGCAGTTGGTTCATTTATAATTCTTTTTACTTGTAAGCCTGCTATTTCTCCAGCTTCTTTAGTTGCTTGTCTTTGTGCATCGTTGAAGTATGCAGGAACTGTAATTACAGCTTCGCTAACATCTGTTCCTAAATAGTCTTCAGCAGTTTTTTTCATTTTCTGTAACACCATTGCAGAAATTTCTTGTGGCGTGTATAAACGACCATCAATATCTACTCTTGGTGTATCATTATCTCCTTTTACTACTTTATAAGGAACCCTTTTAGCTTCTTTAGTAGATTCAGAAAACTTATTACCCATAAAACGTTTGATAGAATACACAGTTTTAGTTGGGTTAGTTACAGCTTGTCTTTTGGCTGGATCACCAATTTTACGTTCTCCACCTTCAACGAAAGCAACGATAGATGGTGTTGTTCTTTTTCCTTCAGAATTAGGAATTACAACTGGCTCATTTCCTTCCATTACAGAAACACAAGAGTTTGTTGTTCCTAGGTCAATTCCAATTATTTTACTCATAATATTTATTTTAATAATTTTAAATTCAATTTTACAATTTGTATTAGTCAAACGCTGTGCCAATAGTTTTTTGACTTTAAAATGTCAGTATTTCTTTAAAAACAATCATTATTGATGTGACATAATGACATTTTATGTGTCTTGCTATATTGAATAGAATCAATATTTGAAAAGCATTTTTATTTTCTTATATTTGGATTGTTCAATTCAATTAAATATATTTTTTAATAAATAAAAAACAAAATCATGAGTAAATTTGACGAGAAAGTAGCACAGTATTCTAAGTTTATGGACGATAAAGGTCTAAGTTATGACGCAGGCTTATTAAAAGCTGTAACCAAAGGCTTAGGACCATCTATTTATAAAAGAGATGCTGAAACTGTTTCTGGTTCTGATGCAAAAGAATTAGAAACGGTAAAAAAGAATTTTTTAATAAAAAAGTTGGGCTTAGAAGACGGACCTAGATTAGATGAAGCTATAGCAAAGGTAGTTGAAGCTATTGGAAAGTCTGAACGAACTAAGTATAGAGCTGTAGTTTACTATATGTTAGCTGTTGAATTTGGAAAGGAATCAGTTTATAATTAATAAAAAATATTTTTTTGATAAAGAATCTGACTCATTGAGTCAGATTCTTTTAGTTTATGCGATATTGAATTTAATTTTTGTAAGTAACTCAATGTGTTTACCTTTTTAAGGTGTTGAAAAGGTATAGTTTATAAAATTTCTCATACATTATTTCCCCCATACTTAAGATATACTATTTTTTCAACGACACTAAGATGAATGTATTTTGTATTAAATCTGAGAGTATAATTGCGATAAATGAAATGATAATAAACTTTTGATATTCTCCATAAATTAATTATACAAACTAATAATAATAGAGTTCTTAATCAGAAAAAGATATTTGTAAATAGTCTTAATGAAACTTTAAAATTTATTTTGCTTAAAAATATTGATTTACGAATTTCTAAAAAAAAAAGCCTAAAAGTCTTAAAAACTTTTAGGCTTTAACAACGAATTAAATGTTGTAAATATTATTAAAAAAGAAATATTATGCGTTCTTTTTCTCTGAGCTTTGAACTGCTAAGTTGTAAACAACCAATCCAAAACCTATTTTATTTATAGCATCTCCAATGTTATAAATAACATCCATGCTTAAACCATTTATTGCGTCATACCAACCTGGAGTACCTGCCATATATCCTAAAGGATAAATTGCCCATCCAACTAATACAAACCAGCACAATGTTTTGTGAGCTTTTAAAACCTCACCTCCTGCTTTTACAGCTAATTTCTTTGCGCTTCCTAACCATATATCATATGCAATAACAAAATAAGCAATACCAGATATTAATCCCCATAACCAGGCATTAGGTCTGTCAACAGCTTCTCCTACGTAACCTGCTACCAACATGATAACTGATAAGAAAATTAATCGCCACATAAGAGATTTTTTAGCTCCTGCAACTTTTAAAATTAAGTAGAACTCTACACACATTAATGGAACTGTTAAAATCCAGTCAACGTATCTAAAGAAGGTTGGTGATTCCATATTAGAAGCCCAATAATCTCTCATGTACCAGTAATGTACTGCGGCAATAAAAGTAATTAGACCAGAAACTAAGAGAGAAGTTCTCCATTTTTTATCAAAACTATTCATTGATAAAAAGAAAAAGACAGCTGCAGCCATCATAGCCATGCAGCCAACAAAAAATGTAAATCCAACATAGTCGTCAGTTGCTATCTTAGCTACTGATAAAAAATTTGTCATTAAATTCATTAGTAAAAAATTTAAGTTAGTAAAAAATTAGTTTAATGTTTACTAGTAAACACTCAACGAAAATACAAAAAATATTATAAATTTGTAATATGAATACCATTAAAAAATATAATTATCAAAATCTCATGATTTTTGTTACATTTTTCTTATTGTGGGTTAGTGTTCAATTTGGAGAAGTGGTAGAAGATTATTTAGCATATATACTGGTAATATCAATTGGTATAATTCATGGTGCTAACGATTTATTAATTTTATCTACTAAAGAACAAAATAATAAAAGGTTAAAAAAAAATTTAATCATTTATATAGGTATTATTTTTCTTTGTATTTTAACTTATTTATACAGCTCTTTTGTGGCTATTCTCCTTTTTGTTTTGTTAAGTGCTTATCATTTTGGTGAGGAACATTTTGAGCAGAAAATTAATGTAAATCCCATATTCAATTTAGTCTATTTTTCAGTTTATGGATTGTTAATTTTTTCTCTACTGTTCTACCAATCACTCATGGATGTAGATGCGATAATGATTGAACTTACAGGAAAGAGTTTTACAAAACTCCAAATAGAATTATCTTTATTATCTAGTTCTATTTTATTGTTTTTAGGAAGTTTATATTTAATAATAATCCAAAAATATGATTTAAACTTATTTGTAAGAGAGTTCTTTTATTTAGTTCTACTTTTTCTAGTATTTAAAACATCCTCTCTGGTATTAGGTTTTGCCATTTATTTTATTTTTTGGCACTCTATTCCGTCTATCATTCACCAAATAGAATTTATTTCAGGAAATTTAAATAGGAAAAATATTTTCTCTTACATTAAAAAAGCAATGATTTACTGGGCAATTAGTATTTTTAGTCTGATAATTTTATACAAATTAGTTCCACAGTTAGAACTTTTTGCTACAGTAGTTTTTGTTATTTTATTTGCAGTCACAGCACCGCATACTTGGGTGATGTATAAAATGAAAAATTGATTTGGTTTTTGATTTTATTCACGGAAAGGTGTTGAGTTCGAAAAAGTTGATTTTTATCTGGTAAATACCAGATTATTTTCAGCAGACAATTCTTCAGAAAATCGATATCTATCAATATTAAATCCTTTTAGTTCTTCAATAGTTTTAATATTATTATCAATAATATAACGCACCATTAAGCCTCTTGCCTTCTTTGCAAAGGTCATAATCATCTTATATTCTCCATTTTTGAAATCTTTGAAAACTGGTGTTATCATTGGAACTTTTAAAATTTTTTTGGGTATCACTTTAAAATATTCTGAACTTGCTAGATTAATTAGTAATTCTCCTTCCTCTAATTCTTCATTTAAAGATTCTGCTAATGTAGTATCCCAAAATTTATAAAGGTTGTCTTTTTTTTCAACTTTTAACCTTGTGCCCATTTCTAATCTGTAAGGCTGAATTAAATCTAAAGGTTTTAAAATACCATATAAACCAGATAAAATCCTCAAACGATCTTGTAGTAATGGTAGTTTTTTGTCTTCTAAAGACTTTACATCGATTCCTCTAAAAACTTCACCATTAAATGAGTAAATAGCTTGTCTGGAGTTTTCTGAAGTAAAGGGTGTTTCCCAAGTTTGATTTCGCTCATAATTCAAAGAGGCTAGGTTGTCAGAAATTTTCATTAATTCTGACAACTCTTTTCTTGATAGCTGCTTAAGCTTTTTATTTAAGATTTCTGATTGCTTTAAAAAGCGTGGCTTAGTGAATAAGTTTGTTTCTATTTTAGTTTCAAAATCTAAAGATTTTGCTGGAGATATAATTACTTTCATTTGATAAAATTGAAGTATTTAAATTTAAAAGTATAAATATACAAATGATTGAAAGAATTTTCAAATCAAAAAATAAGTTATAAACTTCTATCGCATTATAAATATTTAAAAGATAGTTTTAAGACTAATTTTTAAAAGCTTATTATTTAGATTTCTTTAAGGTCTATAAATCCATTAGCATTATTGAAGCTAATTAAATTTCTTCTTTAGAGTTTTCAGAATAGGTTCTCCACTTTTCTAAACAAGCAGTTATATCTTTTGGCATTTCAGAGTTAAACTGCATAAATTCCCCTGTTGTGGGGTGTGTAAAACCTAGGGTTTTTGCATGTAGTGCTTGCCTTGGTAACACTTTAAAGCAATTATGCACAAATTGTTTGTATTTAGTAAATGTAGTTCCTTTTAAAATATCATCTCCACCATAACGTTCATCATTAAATAGCGTATGGCCAATGTGTTTAAAGTGTGCTCTAATTTGATGGGTTCTGCCAGTTTCTAATTTACATTGAACAAGTGTAACATATGTTAATCTTTCTAAAACTTTGAAATGTGTAACCGCATGTTTACCAAAATCACCTTCCGGGAAAACATCCATTTGTAACCGATTTTTAAAACTACGTCCAATATTCCCTTCAATTCTACCTTCATCTTCATCTATATGGCCCCAAACTAAGGCATAATAAAGGCGCTCTGTAGTTCTATCAAAAAATTGTTTCGATAAATTTGCCATTGCAAATTCTGTTTTTGCTACAACTAACAAACCACTAGTATCTTTATCTATTCTGTGAACCAGACCAGGTCTTTCATTGGAGTTTGTAGGTAAGTTTTCTATGTGATAAATTAATCCATTTACTAAAGTTCCAGAATAATTTCCATGACCTGGGTGCACTACCATTCCCGCATTTTTGTTTACAACAATTACTGCATCATCTTCATACACAATATCAATTGGTAAATTTTCTGCAACCAATAGTTGTTCTGCTGGTGGGTATGCCAAAACGACCTTTACTTCATCATTTGGTTTTACTTTATAATTTGACTTTACAACCACATCATTTACCAAAATGTTTCCTGCTTTTGCTGCTTGCTGAATTTTGTTTCGAGTTGAGTTTTCTATAAAGTTCATTAAAAATTTATCCACACGCAGAGGATCTTGCCCTAAAGTAGCTGTAAATTTATAATGTTCATATAAATCATCATTTTCTATATCTTGAGGTTGGTTTTCTTGCAAAATTTATTTTTTTAGTTTACTATATTTTAGTCTAGATGACTAAATTCTTTAGATGCCTTTTCCATCACCTAAAACAAAATCTACAATAGAATTTAGTGGTAATTTATCTCCTTGATTTAAAATATCTCCTTTAAACCGCAAACCTCTTACAACATCTTTACCTATATCATTAACATATGTGAACTTTGTGCCAATATTTAATCCAATAGCTCTTAATTGAGAAGATGCTTGTCTTTTTGTGCGTCCGTTTAAATCTGGAATAGTAACATCCCTATATTTGGAAGGGTTTAGAGTTAGGTATATTTTACGTTTTTCTTTTACAAAGTCTTCTTTTTCAGGTGTTTGTTCTATGACAGATCTCTTTGGGTAATTTGGATTATAACTAGCAGAATCTATCACTATAAAGTCTAAATTTAATTCATTTAGTTTTTGTTTTACTTCTTTAAGAGACATTTTATGTAAATCAGGAACTTGTATTTTTTGATTGTGATTTGTGGAAAATCCTAACCAAAATTTCAATAAGAAAATAAAAGCGATTAAACCAATTAACGCAATAGCAATTTGTTTAAAAAACGATTTACTTTTTATAAATTGAATAATACTCATTTTTTAATTTTTTGATGATACAAATATATAAAAACCAAACGTTAGAGTTTCTATTTATATTTTGATAAATTTGTTTTAAACTTTCTGATAATAATGAAAAAAAATATTGCCATAATTATGGGCGGGTATTCGTCTGAAATAGAAATCTCTTTAAAAAGCGGAAATATAGTTTATAAATATCTAGATAAAAAAAAGTATAATGCTTACAGAGTATCTGTTTTAAAGGAAAAATGGGTTGCTTTAGATGAATTCGATAATGAAATTCCTATAAACAAAAACGATTTTTCTTTTTTACTTAATGGCAAAACTATTAACTTTCATTGTGTCTTTAATGCAATTCATGGAGACCCCGGAGAGAACGGAGTCATTTTGGCATATTTTGACCTAATAGGTTTAAAATATACTTCTGCACTATCTTATCAATCGGCATTAACATTTAACAAAAGAGATACATTAAGTGTTTTAAAAGACTACGGAATTAAAGTTGCAGATTCTTTCTATTTAAACAAAGGAGATGAAATTAATTCAAACAAAATTTTAGATAAAATTGGTTTACCATGTTTTGTGAAACCTAATAAAGCAGGTTCTAGTTTTGGTATTTCTAAAGTATATTCCTTAGATAAACTACTACCCGCAATACATAAGGCTTTTATTGAGGACTCAGAGATCTTGATAGAATCTTTTTTGGACGGAACAGAAGTCTCAGTTGGTGTTATTCAGTTTAAAGGAGAAGCTAAAGTTCTTCCAATCACAGAAATTGTTACAGAAAATGATTTCTTTGACTATGAAGCAAAATATGAAGGTAAATCTAAAGAAATTACACCAGCTAGGATTTCTCTAGAGGAGCAGAGTAAAGTTGAAAAAGTTGCAAAAAAAGTATATAAAATTTTAAATATGTCAGGTTTTTCTCGTTCAGAATTTATACTGGTCAATCACGTACCGTATTTCTTGGAAATAAATACAGTTCCTGGCTTAACTGAAGAGAGTATTTTGCCCCAACAAGCAAAAGTAGCAGGGATTTCATTAAAAGAACTATTCGATAATGTAATTGTTAGTTCTCTAAGTAATTCCAAATAAATGAATTTAAAGACTCTAATTTTAAGATAATGTTTTATTTTTATAAAATTATTATAAAGTATACATACATATACAGTAAAATAACGACAAATGAAAAGAGCAATTTTTCCAGGGTCTTTTGATCCGATTACTTCTGGTCATCATGACGTTATCATGCGTGGAGTAACATTATTTGATGAGCTAATTATCGCTATTGGTATAAATTCTGATAAAAAGTACATGTTTTCTCTAGAAGAGCGTAAGAAATTTATTGAAGATTCTTTCAAAGGCAATTCAAAGGTAAAAGTGATAACTTATAAAGGGCTTACAGTAAATTTTTGTCAAAAAAATAATATAGACTTTATTTTAAGAGGACTAAGAAATCCTGCTGATTTTGAATTTGAAAAAGCGATAGCGCACACAAATAGAGATTTAGCACCAATAGAAACTGTGTTTTTACTAACAGCAGCAAATACATCCTATATTTCATCATCAATTGTGAGAGACGTAATTAGAAATAATGGAGATTATACCAAATTAGTTCCAAAAACAGTTAGAGTAACAAACCCCTAAGTTAATAAAATGAAAAAATTAGTGCTTATTGCAATCATTGGATTGATTTCATGTTCTAGCTTTTCTCAATCTAATTTATTCTATAAAGTAGGAGATACTCTATACTATAGTAACAACAGAGTTACTTTGTTAAAAACCAATACTTTTGTTATAATAAAAGAAACAAACGTTGCTAGAAATAGTAACAGTTTTAAAGTTGAAAAATTTCTAATGAATACCAAAACAGATTTATATGTTTTAGATTCAAAGTTCACAACAAATGGACTACAAAAGTTAATATCAAATGGAATTTATACATCTTACCATAAAAACGGTGAAAAATCAACTCAAGGGCCAACAGTCAATGGAAGGATAGGTGATGGTGTATGGACCTATTGGTATGAAAATGGTGAAAAAAGATCAGAAGAAAAGCTGTCTAAAGAAACTTTTTTTAGTGATAAGAAAGTATCTTTAACTATTAATTTTTGGGATGAAAATGGAGTTCAAACAGTAGAAAATGGTAATGGTTTTGCTCAATACGTCTCAATAGGGGACGGTTTTGTTCACAAGGGAGGTTATAAAGATGGATTAAAAACCTCTGTTTGGACTGCTTTTGACGGAGAGATAAAAATATACGAAGAAACATACAAGAAAGGAAAAATATTATCAGGCACTAGTTGGAATACAAAAAAAGAATCTTTCAACTATAAAGAAGTATTTACAAAAGCATTCTATAAAAGAGAAGGGAATGGAAATGTGAGAAAATTTGTATCAAGAAAGTTTAAATCCAACTCATATGGAACTAGAGGTAGTGTTTTTGTTACTTTTTTAGTTAGTAAATTTGGTGATGTTAGTGATGTAAATATTGTAAGAGGTTTATCACCAGAGTATAATTCTGAAGTAAAAAGTATACTCTCTACAATGACTGGTTGGACACCAGCTAAAAAAAGAGGACAAATTATGGAGTCTACTTATTCATTAAGTTTAAACTTTAAAGACTAATAGAATTATATTTTTTAGATGAAAAGAATTCTTTCTTTATTGTTTGTTTGTGTTTTTTTTTCTTGTCAAAATTCAACGGAAAAAGAAGTTACAGATTTTACAACCTTGTTTGAAAAATCTAATGGAACAGAAACTCCAGAATACAAAGATATAATTTGCTATTATCAAGATTTAGCAGATGAGTACTCAGAAATTTCTTTATTTACTTTCGGAGAAACGGACTCTGGGAAACCTCTTCACTTGGTTGTTTACAATCAGGGTAAACCTCTTCCTATTTCCGAAATAAAAAATGGAACTAAAAATAGAATTCTAATCAATAATGGAATTCACCCAGGAGAATCTGACGGAATTGACGCGTCTATGATGCTGCTTAGAAATATTGTTCAAAATGATTCACTTAAGAGAAGGTATAAAAATTCTTTAATAGCTATAATTCCTGTATATAATATTGGAGGATCTTTAAATAGAAACTCACACACAAGGGCAAATCAAAATGGACCAAAAGAATACGGTTTTAGAGGGAATGCTAGGAACTATGATTTAAATAGAGATTTTATAAAACAAGACACAAAAAATGCAGCAGCTTTTGCAGAAATTTTTCATGTTGTAAATCCAGATATTTTTATTGATAACCATGTTAGTAATGGAGCAGATTACCAATATGCGATCACACATTTATTTACGCAGCATAATAAATTAGGAGGAAGTTTAGGAGGTTTCTTGGAAACGAAGATGCGGCCAGATATAGAAAAGTCTTTAGAGAAAAAAGGAATAAATATCACTCCATATGTTAATGTTTGGGGAACGACGCCAGAAGCCGGGTTTTCTCAGTTTTTTGATTCACCAAGATATTCTACAGGATATACAACTTTATTCAATACTCTAGGGATGATGGTGGAAACACATATGTTAAAACCCTATAATATACGTGTTCAGCAAACCTATCAATTACTGTTTTCTACGATAGACTTTGCCGAACAAAATTCAGTAACAATCAAAGAATTAAGAAAAAAAGCTACGAATGAATTATTGGCTAAAAAAACATATCCAATTAAATTTAAAGTAGATTCTAATAACCCTTCAGAAATTCAATTTAAAGGGTATGAAGGCAAGTATATTCAGAGCAAAGTAACCACAGGGAAACGTTTGTTCTACGATACAACTAAACCATTTACAAAAAAAGTAGCATATTATAACAACTTTATTGCAACGAAAGGGATAGAAATCCCAAAAGCATATATTTTACAAAAAGGTTGGCATAAAATTATAAATAGGCTAGAAAATAATAGTATTGAGTTTACTTATTTTAAAAAGGATACTACAATTGATGTTGAGGTACATCATATTGATAATTTTGAAACACGCAAAACGCCTTATGAAGGTCATTATTTACACTACAATACCTCAGTAATAAAATCAATAGATTCTATTCAATTTAAAAAAGGAGATTTGTACATCCCAACAAATCAAAATGGAGTTCGTTATTTGTTAGAAACATTAGAAGCAGAAGCAATAGATTCATTCTTTAATTGGAATTTTTTCGATACAATTTTACAACAAAAAGAAGGGTATTCAGCATACGTTTTCGAGGATATTGCTGAAGAATTTTTATTAGAAAATCCATTAATAAAAAAAACTTTTGAAGATAAATTAAAGTCCGATAAGAATTTTGCAGACAATCAGGAAGCACAATTAAACTTTATATATAAGAAAACTCCTTATTATGAGAAAGCCCATCTACGTTTGCCTATTTTTAAGGTAAAATAGCTTTGTTTTTTTAATTAGTAAAATCATTTTCACTCCTTTTAAAATGTTGTAACTTGTTGCTTTTAAAAAAAATAAATACGTGAATTACTCTTTATCTATTAACGGAAAAAATCATGAAATAGAAGCTCAAAAGGACATGCCTTTATTGTGGGCAATTAGAGATATTATTGGTTTAACAGGTACAAAATTTGGCTGTGGTGTTAGTCAATGTGGAGCATGTTCTATACTAATAAATGGAAATCTTACAAGATCTTGTAGTATGCCTGTTTCCTATGGAATAGGAAAAGAAATATTTACCATAGAAGGAAGTTCTGAAAATTTGGAGTTTTTAAGGGAGTCTTGGAACGAAGGCAATGTGCCACAATGTGGGTATTGCCAGTCTGGGCAGTTAATTGCCGCTACTTCTTTATTAAATAAAAATGAAAACCCCACAGATCAAGATATAGATACTGCAATGAGTGGAAATATTTGTAGATGTGGAACTTATACTCGAATTAGAAAAGCCATTCATAGAGCTGTAGAATTAAAAAAGGAAGCGTAATGAGTGAAATAGGTCAAGTAAATCGTAGAGATTTTATAAAAATTTTTAGTTTGGCTTCTGGAGGTATTATTTTAGGTTGTAATGTGTCATCTGATAAAAAAGAATTTATTCCTCAAGTAGATGGAAGTTTCTCTCCAAACTTATTTGTACAATTACAAAAAGATGGAAATATAACTTTAATTGCTTCCCGTTCGGAAATGGGGCAAGGAATTAGAACCTCTTTAGCATCTGCAATTGCAGATGAGATGGAAGCTGATTGGAAATATATTACAGTAAAACAAGCCACTGGAGATGCTAAATATGGCAATCAAAACACAGATGGTTCGCGAAGTGTAAGAACATTGTTAGGGCCAATGCGAAAAATGGGCGCCACTGCAAAAGCAATATTAATTACTGCTGCTGCAAGAAAATGGAATGTTGCAGAAAGTGTTTGTAAAGCAGAAAATCACTTTATTATAAATACCAATAACAATGATAAAATTTTCTTTGGAGATTTGGTCGATGAAGCAGCTAAGGTTTCAATTCCAGCCGAAGAAACTGTTCCATTGAAAAAGATTGAAGACTTTAAGTACATAGGAAAAAAAATAAAAAGTGTCGATTTAAAAGATTTTACCCATGGAACAGCAACCTATGGAATAGATGTTAGAATTCCGAATTTGAAATTTGCTGCCATTGCTCGAAGTCCAGTAACTTTTGGTTCAGTCAAAAGTCTAGATGCTTCAGATGCAAAAAAAACATCCGGAGTAGAAGATGTATTTGAAATGCAACGCTTAGTTCCGCCGACAGGTCAATTTTTTGGAGCATTGGGAGGGGTTGCTGTTGTTGCAAATAATACATGGTCTGCTTTTCAAGGAAAACTAAATTTAAATATTGAGTGGAACTCTGGAGAAAATGAATCGTTCAACACGGACGATTTTACTAAAAAAATAACCGAACGGGTTCATCAAAAAGCAAAGGTAGTTCCTGGTAGTAAAGGAAGCGTTACATCTGCTTTTAAAGAAGCTGAAGCCACCATAGAAGCAACCTATCATGTTCCTTTTTTAGTGCATTCACCCATGGAAGTTCCCAATGCAACAGCTTGGTTTCAAGGGAATAAAATTGAGGTTTGGGCGCCAGTTCAAGATCCTCAAACAGCAAGAGCCGAAATTGCACATTTCTTTAAAATTCCATTAGAAAATATAACGATTCATGTTACTTTTTTAGGGGGTGGTTTTGGAAGGAAATCTAAATCTGATTTTGTTGTAGAAGCGGTTGCGTTATCAAAAAAAATAAACGCCCCTGTTCAAGTAGTTTGGACCAGAGAAGACGATATTCAGCACAGTTTTTACCACGCAGCAAGTGCGCAATATTTGAAAGGTTCCATAGATGCAGAAGGCAAGGTTACAGGTTGGTTACAGCGTGTTGCTTTACCGTCTATAACCTCTAGTTTTAAACCTTTTTCAGAGTATGCTTCTGGTTTTGAGTTGGGTATGGGTTTTACTAATAATCCGTACAACTTAAAAAACTTCAGATTAGAAAATGCCAAAGCAGAAGCAAATCTAAGAATTGGTTGGTTGCGATCTGTAGTTCACATTCATAGCGGATTTGGGAATAATTCTTTTGTAGATGAGTTAGCATTTGCTGCAAAGAAAGATCCTTTACAGTTTCAATTAGACTTAATTGGGAAAGATAGAATTATAAAAGGAAAATCTCCTCAACCCTATAATTCCCAACGATTAAAAAATGTTTTAAATGTAGTTACTGAAAAAGCTAAATGGGGAAGAGAATTGCCAAAAGGAAGCGGATTAGGTTTGGCAGTGCATTATAGTTTTTACAGTTATGTTGTTACGGTAGTAGAGGTTTCTGTAAAGAATGAAAAGGTTATAATAAATAATGTTTGGTCTGCAATAGACTGTGGCTTGGTTTTAAACAAAGACAATGTTGTCAACCAGATGGAAGGAGCTGTAATTTTTGGAATGTCTCTGGCCATGTATGGGAAGATTTCGACTAAAAATGGGGCCGTAGAACAACATAATTTCTTCGATTATCAAATGGCAAGAATGAAAGATGCACCAACTATAGATATAACCGTGATAGATAATATGGAAACGGAACCTTCTGGAGTTGGAGAGCCCGGAGTCCCTCCAGTTGCACCTGCTATTTGTAATGCTATTTTTAATGCTACAGGAAAACGTATTCGCTCTTTACCTTTATCAGATCATAATCTGGTTTAAAAGCAACTTCTATATAAAAATAAAAGCTCAACTTTGAAAAGTTGAGCTTTTATTTTTATATAATTAATTTCTTAAAGTTTATATTCACCCAAAGGTTTTGGAAATTCTTCTGGGTTTGCAGCTAAATGATACCTTGGGTCATCGATAGCCTCTTCTATAATGTCTGTAAAAATTGGGCTGGCTTTATACAGTAATATTTTACAATCTTCAGACAAATGTTTTAGTGTAATTTTCTTTCCTTCTGCTTGGTATTTTTCAACCAAAGCAAAGATTGCTTCAATGGCTGAATGATCTGAAATCCGTGCCTCTATAAAATCAATTTCTATACTTTGTGGATCATTTTTAATATCAAACTTTTCATTAAAAGTAGCAATACTTCCAAAGAATAAAGGTCCCCAGATTTCATACACCTTAGTTCCATCTTCTTTAATTCGTTTTCTCGCTCTAATTTTACGGGCATTTTCCCATGCAAAAACCAAAGCAGAAACAATTACACCAGCAATTACGGCAATTGCTAAATCGAAGATTACGGTTAAAGAAGAAACTAAAATCAATACAAAAACATCTGTTCTTGGTATTTTATTCATGATTCTAAAACTAGACCATGCGAAGGTTCCAATAACAACCATAAACATAACTCCAACTAGGGCTGCAATAGGTACCTTTTCTATATACGAAGATGCAAAAAGAATAAACATTAACAACATCACTGCGGCAGTAATTCCAGATAAACGTCCGCGACCACCCCCTTTTATGTTAATTATAGATTGACCAATCATTGCACAGCCACCCATTCCACCAAATAAGCCAGTAATAATATTCGCGCCACCCTGAGCAACACATTCTCTATTTGAGTTTCCTCGCGTTTCAGTTAAATCGTCAATTAAGTTTAAGGTCATTAAAGATTCTATTAAACCAATTGCAGCCAAAATTCCTGCATACGGAAAAATGAACCAAAACGTTTCCCAATTCATAGGGATTTTAGAAAAAGTATCTAAAACAGGTACAGGGAAACCTCCTTTTAAACCTTCGCCACCTCCATCTTTTATAAAAGAACCTACCGTAGCTACCTCTAAATTTGAAAAGATTACAATTCCAGAAACTACTAAAATTGCAATTAATGCTTCTGGTAATTTTTTAGTCGCTTTTAGTTTTGGCAGCCCCCACATAATTAGCATTGTTAAACCTACCAAGCCAATCATATACCATAAACTATTTCCTTCTAACCAAACTTTTTCTCCACCAACAGTTTGTTTAAACATTCCTAATTGAGACAAGAAAATGACAATAGCCAAACCGTTTACAAAACCCATCATTACTGGATGTGGAATTAATCGAACAAATTTACCAAGTTTAAAAACTCCTGCAAAAACTTGTATAACTCCCATTAATATTACCGTCATAAATAAATAGTATAATCCTAAATTCTCATCAGGGTTTCCCATAGCGTTTCCATCAGCCACCAAAGAGACCATAACCACAGCTAAAGCACCAGTTGCTCCAGATATCATTCCAGGTCTTCCTCCAAAAATTGACGTAATTAAACCAATCATAAAGGCAGCATATAATCCTACCAATGGGTCTACTCCTGCAACAAAAGCAAAAGCTACCGCTTCAGGAACTAATGCTAAAGCAACCGTGATTCCGGATAAAACATCATTTCTAACATTTTTTACGCGTTTTTTAATAAAGTCAGTCATAATTATAGGTCATTTTAGAAGTCGGCAAAGATACTCTGTTTTTTTATAACATTACTCTTCTTTGAGAGTATCATATTTTAACTGAGTATCTGTAGACGATTTTTTTAAAATTATACATTATTTTGTACTTTCTCTTTTTGTGATTTATTTTTTTTTGACTACAGAAACAAAACTTTTATTAAAAATAAAACTATCATAAAATAGCTTTTTCATTTAATTTTTAGTAAAATATTTTTCTTAAAAAAATAAATAGTGTGATTGTTTTTATTTTCTAAATAAGATGTTAAAATAATTGGGGTTTCATCTACAAAAACTTTATACATTTGCTAATATGATTTTAGATAAAGATACTGCAAAAAAGACTGCTGAATTATTGCTCAAAATTAAAGCTATAAAATTAAGCCCCAACAAACCTTTTAATTGGGCTTCTGGTTGGAAGTCACCTATTTATTGCGATAATAGAGTTACACTCTCATACCCGCCTGTGCGTAATTTTTTAAGAACAGAAATTGCTAAAATAGTTGAGAGTAAATACGGTAAGCCAGATGTTATCGCTGGTGTTGCAACTGGTGCAATCGCCATTGGTGTATTGGTAGCAGAAGAACTTGGTGTTCCTTTTGTATATGTTAGACCTGAGCCAAAAAGCCACGGAAGAAAAAATCAAATTGAAGGGCATTTAGAAAGTGGACAAAATGTTGTTGTAATTGAAGATTTGATAAGTACTGGTAAAAGTAGTTTAAATGCCGTTCAAGCTCTAAAGGAATCTGGAGCTGTTGTTAAAGGAATGGTTGCTATTTTTTCTTATGGTTTTGATATTGCTGAAACAAACTTTAAAGAAAAAAATGTCCGATTAACAACTTTAAGTAATTACGAAAGTTTACTAAATTTAGCATCTGAAAGTAGCTATATCTCAGATAAGGAAATGGATGCTTTAAAGGACTGGAGAAAAGACCCAAGTAGTTGGAGATAATAGTTTAAAATAAAAAGAAATGAATATTGAAGGAAATAAAGTTACAATAGGGAAGTCTCAAAAAGAAATGTTTGAACTTTTGACTGATTTGAAAAATTTTGAAAAATTAATGCCAGAAAATACCCAGAAATTTGAAGTTGATGGAGATTCTTTCATTTTTGGATTAAAAGGAATGCCAGAGATTAGATTAGTTTTAAAAGAAAAAACAGAATATTCCAATATTATATTAGGAGCAGCAAGTAGTAAGTTAGATTTTGAATTGAATGCAGATATTAAGGAAATAGATGATAATTCCTCTGAAGTTCAGTTAGATTTTAATGGAAAATTTAATATGATGATGGCAATGATGGTCAAAAAACCACTAACAGCTTTTATTGAAGCTTTAACAATTAATTTAGACAAGCTCTAAGGAAAAGAAACTTCCTTAATTCCGAAATCTTTTATTGTTTCATCTTCTAATTCAATTTGCAGTTTTCCTTCAGTAGAAATATTTCTAATAATACCCATAAACAAATTGTTATTAGAATCTTTAAACATTGTAGGGATGTTTTTTTTGTAAAGCACTGATAGATAACTGTCCTCTAGGAGATTAAATTTTTTTGTATTTAAAAATTCAATTTTTTCTTTTAATTTATCAATAAGACTATTCAATAAAATAGTTAAATCTGTTTCTTTTTTTGTGCAATTTTTAATGGAGGTAGCGTTAGATAAGTTTACAGGGAATTTTTCTTGATTTACATTAAGCCCTATTCCGATGATTGAAGATTTAATTTCCATGCCTTTTGTTATATTTTCAACCAATATTCCACATAATTTTTTGTTTGCTGACAGAATGTCGTTAGGCCATTTAATACTTAAATTAGATATTTCATAGGTTGAAAGAGTCTGGTAGATTGCTATACTTATCGCAAAATTTAAATACTTTTGGTCGTAAATTTTTAAATTTTTAAAAGAAACATAGATACTGATAGTAAGGTTCTTACTGGCTTCTGAATACCAGGTGTTTTGTTGTTGTCCACGACCAGAAATTTGGTTTTCTGTTGTAACAATGGTGTAGTTTTTTAACACAGATTCTTGCGCCAGTTTTTTTAAAAAAGAACTGGTAGAATCAATGGCATTAAGTTTGATTAATTTCAAGTGTTAAATAAAGTGTAAAGTAGTTCAATATAACATAAAAAACTCGCAAAAAAATAATAACTTTGCTTTAAATTAGAAAAACATTAATGAGTAATAAAAATGTAAGTACAGACGAGTTAATTTCTTTGGTAATAAAAGGTATTGACGATGTAAAAGGGGAAAATATTCAGTTGCTAGACTTACGAGATATAGAAAACACAGTGTGCGATTATTTTATAATTTGCTCTGGTAATTCTAATACACAAGTAAATGCTATTTCTGGTTCGGTACAAAAAGTTGTCTCAAAAGAAATAAAAGATAAGCCATGGCATATTGAAGGACAAGGCAATTCTGAATGGATTTTAATGGACTACGTAAATGTTGTTGTTCATGTTTTTCAAAAACATGTTAGAGATTTTTATGATATTGAAAGCCTCTGGGGAGATGCTAAAATTACCGAAATAAATCCAGTTTAATCCTATTGATTTTTAACATATGAGTGATACAGATAAACAAAACAAATCTAACATGCCCAAGTTTAAATTTAATTCATATTGGATTTATGGTGCAATATTTTTATTTTTAATTGGGATACAATTTTTTAGTAGTGGAGATTTAGCTTCAAAAAATATTTCAAAAAATGAATTTTATAAAATTTTAAATGAAAATGACATAGCAAAAATTTTAGTTGTAAATAAGAATTTAGCACATATTTTTATAAAAAAGGAGTCTTTACAAAAAGAACCCTACAAGAAGTTAAAAAATTCAGCATTCTACAGAGAAGGTTCTTCTCTTTATGAATATAATTTTGGAGATTTACAAAACTTCGAAAATAATGTAGAAAGAGCAAGAATTGATAAAGATTTAGATTTCGATCTAAAAAATGATGAGAGAACAAGCATGTTTGAAACCATAATTGGTTTTTTACCATTCATTATTTTAATAGCTATTTGGTTATTTTTTATGAAAAGAATGTCTGGTGGCGGAAGCGGTGCTGGAGGAGGTGGTCAAATATTTAGTATTGGAAAATCCAAAGCAAAATTATTTGATAAGGACACCAAAGTAAAAACAACATTTAAAGATGTTGCCGGTTTAGAAGGGGCAAAAGAAGAGGTGCAAGAGATTGTAGATTTTCTAAAAAACCCAGAAAAGTATACAGCCTTAGGAGGTAAAATTCCCAAAGGAGCTTTATTGGTCGGTTTGCCAGGAACAGGAAAAACATTACTAGCAAAAGCAGTTGCTGGAGAAGCTGAAGTTCCTTTTTTCTCTTTATCGGGGTCTGATTTTGTAGAAATGTTTGTAGGAGTTGGTGCATCAAGAGTTCGTGATTTATTTAAACAAGCAGCACAAAAATCACCATCTATAATATTTATTGATGAGATTGATGCTATCGGTAGAGCTCGTGGTAAAAACAGTATGACAGGTGGTAATGATGAACGAGAAAACACGTTAAATCAATTGCTAACTGAAATGGATGGTTTTGGTACAGACACGAATGTTATTGTCTTAGCAGCAACAAATAGAGCAGATGTTCTAGATAGTGCTTTAATGAGAGCAGGTCGTTTTGACCGTCAAATTTATGTTGATTTACCAGATATCAATGAACGTCAGCAAATTTTTGAAGTACACATAAAGCCTTTAAAATTAGGAGAAAATGTAAATATTGAATCACTTGCCCAGCAAACACCAGGTTTTTCTGGAGCAGACATTGCAAATATGTGTAATGAAGCTGCTTTAATTGCTGCAAGAAATGATAAAAAAGCAATAGAGCATCAAGATTTTTTAGATGCTGTAGATAGAATTGTAGGGGGGTTAGAAAAGAAAAATAAAGTAATAACGCCCAAAGAAAAGAAAACAATTGCTTTTCATGAGGCAGGGCATGCTACTGTTAGTTGGATGTTAGAACATGCTGCTCCACTTGTAAAAGTTACAATTGTTCCTAGAGGACAATCTTTAGGAGCTGCCTGGTATTTACCAGCTGAAAGATTAATTGTTCAAACAGAACAGATGCTAGATGAAATGTGTGCTACTTTAGGGGGTAGGGCTGCAGAAAAAATTATTTTTAATAAAATCTCTACAGGAGCATTAAGTGATTTAGAGAAAGTAACTAAACAGGCTAGAGCTATGGTTACTGTTTATGGATTAAATGAAGAGGTAGGTAATATAACATACTATGATTCTTCAGGAAATGATTCTTTTGTAAAACCGTATAGTGAAGAGACTGCAAAAACTATTGACAGAGAGATTTCTAAAATAATAGAAAAACAATATGTAAGAGCAATAGAGCTTTTAGAAGTACACAAAGAAAAATTATCTATTTTAGCAGAACTATTATTAGAAAAAGAGGTTATTTTTAAAGATGATTTAGAAAAAATATTTGGGAAAAGACCTTATGAAGAAATAGAACTAAAAGGTGAAAAAAAAATTGAGAAAAAAATTGAAGAAAAAGTAGATGTTCCTCCAGTTGTAACTAAAACTGAAGAGTAATTTAACATTTTTAATCTAAAAATGAATTTTTTTAAAAAGCTACTACACTTAACATCATCGTCTGAAGAAAAAGAAATCATAAAACAAGAGGTTAATTTATCTTTAGATGATTCTTTTGTTCATTATTTTATAGAAAAAGGAGGTAAGTTTCTTTATTGCACAAAACTAGATGAAGTTATTGAAAACTTTAAACAAATAGTTTTAGAGAATAATTGGACAGATATAGTAGTTACTGACACCGATTTATCTAAATTAATTAAAAAAATAGATATTAAAAAGCATACAAAACACAATTCTTCTATTCCTTTTTTTACAACGTGCGAACATTTAATTGCTGATAATGGAAATGTTTTATTTTCGTCAAATCAATTAAGTAGTGTTAAGCTTTCAGAATTATCTAAAGATATTATTCTATATGCATCTGTGAGTCAGTTAGTAAAAAATACAGGTGAAGGTTTAACTGGAATAAAAACGAACTTTAAAGGCAATATTCCGACAAATATTTCGGCAATAAAAAATTATAATATCAATAAAAATGAGGATAATTTTTTAAACTACGGAAACACTAACTCAAAAAACTTATATTTGCTCCTGTTTGAAGATTTATAATATGAGCAACCTTTTAAGAAGGATTTTTTCTGGAATTATCTTTGTTTTAGTCTTTATTTCTGCTATTCTTTTTTCGGGATATTCTTACATAGCATTAACCAGTATTTTTGGCCTTTTATGTATTTGGGAATTCACCAAAATGATAGCATTTAAAAGTGTTATTTCTTATATTTTTTTTGGTTTAACAGTATTTTTATTCTTTAAAAGGCCAGAGAGCTATGGCATTACAGGAATTCTAATAATTACTTTATTTTCGTCTGTTTACCTGATATATCAATTATATGCTAAAAAAGAAATTGTGTACAGAAATGACAGATCTAAATTAGGAATGACAATTAGATATGTTATTTTCTCAGTAAGCTTTTTAGTTTTAATTCCTTTCTACAAAGAAGAATATCAACCTTATTTAATTCTTAATATTTTAGTCTTAATATGGGTGAATGACAGTTTTGCTTTTTTAGTTGGTAAGAATTTTGGCAAACGAAAACTTTTTGAAAGTGTTTCTCCCAAAAAAACTATAGAAGGTTTTTTAGGAGGATTAATTTTTTCTTTAATTGCAGCTTTTATAATATCTAACTACGTCACAATTTTTTCGCCATTAAATTGGATGATTATATCTGTTATAGTTTCCTCTTTTGGTACCATAGGAGATTTAATAGAGTCTAAGTTTAAAAGGCAAGCAGGCATTAAAGATAGCGGAAATATTATGCCAGGTCACGGTGGAATGTTAGATAGATTAGATAGCTTATTATTTGTTGCGCCATTTGTATATTTGTATATTAATTTTATTATTTAAGGTATGATTCGTTTTCACAAAGAAGGATATAAGATTATTACTACAGCTTTTGTAGTATCTATTGTTGGTATTTTACTAGCAGAAAAATTTATAGAAATAGGATGGTTAGTAAAAGCAATTCAAATTTTTATTGTTTTGTTTTTAATTATTATTCTTCAATTTTTTAGAAATCCTAAAAGAATAACTTTGGTGAATGGTAACCATATTATTGCTCCAGTAGACGGTAAAGTTGTCGTTATAGAAGAAGTAGAGGAGACAGAGTACTTTAAAGATAAAAGATTACAAGTTTCTATTTTTATGTCTCCTATAAATGTACACGTTACAAGATATACAATGAGTGGTATTATTAAATACAGTAAATATCATCCAGGAAAATTCTTAGTTGCTTGGCATCCGAAAGCATCAACCGATAATGAAAGAACTACAGTTGTTATAGAAAATAAGAAGATAGGTGAAGTTTTATACAGGCAAATTGCTGGTGCATTAGCAAAAAGAATAGTGAACTACGCACAAGAAGGAGATTCTGTTGTGCAAGGAACGGATGCTGGCTTTATAAAATTTGGATCAAGAGTAGATGTTTATTTACCTATTGGTACAAAAATAAACGTTAACTTAGGTGATAAAGTCAAAGGAGGCGTGCAAGTTATTGCAGAAAAGTAAATCTCAATGGAAAGTAATTTAGACATAGCGTTTAAAAAAGCATTTGATAAAGTTTCTGGCTTAAAAGAGCCTATAGCTCCAGACATAATGTTAAAGCTCTATGCTTTCTATAAACAAGCAACTGTGGGTAATAACTTTTCTTTTGAAAGTGAACAAAATGTAAGAAATGCTTTTAAATTTAATGCTTGGATGCAATTAAAAGGTATGTCTATAAAAAATGCAAAAAAAGAGTATATAAAATTAGTAGATACATTTATCAAACCTTAAAAATAGTACCATGAAAAAAATAGTCACATTATCCTTTTTTCTTTTTCTTTTTTTTAATTTATCTTCATGTAAATCAGAAACAAAGAAAGAGGATGTTAAGGAGGTCGTTGTTAAAAAAACAGCAGCATTTTCTTTAGAATCAGCAAAGAATAATATAGTTTTTACAGCATATAAAACAACAGACAAAATTGGTGTTGATGGGCAGTTCAAAAAAGTTAATATTCTCTCCGGTGGTCAGGGAAATTCTATAAAAGAAGCAATAAGTAATACAGAGTTTTCGATACCAATTAGTAGTCTTTTTACAAAAGATTCTAGTAGAGATTATAAAATAAAAAAGTTTTTCTTTGGTATCATGGATAATACAAAATTACTTTCTGGTAGATTAACAATTGAAAATGATTCTATAGGATCTGCATCCATTAAAATGAATGGGGTTACAGAGAAAATTCCTTTTAACTATACCATTAATAATAATATTTTTGCGATGAATGCAAAAATGGATATTAGCAATTGGAACGCATTAGAAGCATTAGCATCATTAAACAAAGTGTGTGAAGTTTTACATACTGGTTCTGATGGAGTTTCCAAAACTTGGAGAGAAGTAAGTTTAAACATTACCTCAAAATTTTAGGTATTTTATTCTATAATTAAAAAATAATACTATATTTGGCTATTGACATTTTGTTGATGGCCTTTTTTGGTTTTTACCCTAATGTTATTTAAACTTTTTTAACCCCTACTAATGACTAAAAAAATTACCCCTAATTTTTTAAGATATGTTGTTGTCTTAATTATTTTTTGCCAATCATTAAATCTCATCTCTAAAACCAATATCGAGTTACCAAATAAAATCAGGCTAAATTATTCTGATATTTCAAATAGAATTTATTTTGAAGTAAATACCGCTTTAGACGATGCTTCATTTAGCTATGGAAATACAAGTTATTGTCAAGCAGCATCAGACCCAACGCCCACAGTTACAGGAGAAGCAGGCGGTACTTTCTCATCTACATCGGGTATAAGTATCGATGCGTCAACAGGTGCAATTGATCTTTCAGCGTCTACTTTAGGTAGTTATATAGTGACCTATACAACAACAGCACCAGACCAAAATAGTGCGACTAGAAATATTACCATATATGCAGATGTTGCAACATTTAGTTATGGCACATCAAGAGTAAATAAAAATGATGCGGATCTATACCCCACAACCTCAGGACAGAGTGGATCTTATAGTTCTACCTCAGGAATAAGTATTAATTCAAGTTCTGGTATAATAGATGTTTCTGCTTCTTCCATAGGGACTTATACGGTTTCTTATACCACAAACGGAGGTTGCCCAAAAGTTTATAC
>CAXYCO010000004.1:0-24216 GCA_964275545.1 uncultured Polaribacter sp. | reverse complement strand
CTGGCAACATACCGATGCCAACCACCCTTCAGATGAAGATGATATTATACGAGTACAAGATGATTTTGGAAGATAAAAAATAAAAACATGAGTAAGAAAAAAGGCATGATAGTATCTGGGTATTTTAATCCCATACACAAAGGACATATTGAGTATTTTAACAATGCGAAAGCAATGGCTGATGAATTGTTTGTGATTGTGAATAATGATCATCAAAGAGGGTTGAAAGGGTCAAAAGAATTTCAACAAGAACAAGAACGCGTATTTATTGTTTCAAACATAAAATCAGTAGATCATTGTATTTTATCAATAGACCAAGATAGAACCGTATGCAAAACCATTGAAAAAATTGCGCTAGACTATGGTGGAGACGATTATGACTTGAGTTTTGCCAATGGAGGAGATCAGAATAATAATACCATTCCGGAAAGACCTATATGCGACCAAATGGGCATCACTTTAGTAGATGGATTGGGTGATAAAATACAATCCAGTAGTTGGTTACTGAAAAAGTAACCTTTAGTGCTGTCTTACAAGTAGGCTCTAAGCATCTTAGTTTTATATACAACAAACAATTCGCCCTAGCTACCTTGCTTGGGCGTTTTTTATCTCACTCAGATATAAGTTAGAAAGCTATTCTCTCTAGAATGCTGTGGAATTCCATTAAAATAGGGTTTCTATTTTTTTTAAAATCATTTATTGCAAATGATCCTCTCATGTTTTGTGATGTGATGATTTCATATCTTGGATACATCCCCAATTCTACTCTCCTCTTTATTGAACTTAGTTTATTTCCTTTGATGACTTGGTCAATTCCAGCCAATTGACATAAGTCCTTCTTTTTTATTAAAACGGATGCATTGTTTTTTTTAGGATCTCACCTCCGTTAAGTTATCCTCCGTTTACTATTGAGCGTTGACAAAACAAGGCTGTCTATATTTACTTTATGCAGTTGCGTGTTTTAGAGAAGTCCTGTCAATTCGAGTGAATTTTACGATTGAAATGAGTAAAATTTGTATCGAGAAGTAAGGTTTTGGCGAATGAACGAGTTCTCGATACAATTTTTCGTTCCTCAAAATCACTCGAACTGACACATATATACTATATTCATTCTTTTTTTAGTATCTATTTAGTGAAAGTAATAATGATCATCAAAGAGGGTTGAAAGGGTCAAAAGAATTTCAACAAGAACAAGAATGCGTACCTGTCAATTCGAGTGAATTTTACGATTGAAATGAGTAAAATTTGTATCGAGAAGTAAGGTTTTGGCGAATGAACAGTTCTCGATACAATTTTTCGTTCCTCAAAATCACTCGAACTGACACATATATACATATTCTTTCTTTTTTTAGTATCTATTTAGTGAAAGTAATAATGATCATCAAAGAGGGTTGAAAGTGTCAAAAGAATTTCAACAAGAACAAGAAGCTCCTGTCAATTCGAGTGAATTTTACGATTGAAATGAGTAAAATTTGTATCGAGAAGTAAGGTTTTGGCGAATGAACTAGTTCTCGATACAATTTTTCGTTCCTCAAAATCACTCGAACTGACATATACATACTATTTTCAATCTTTTTTTAGTATCTGTTTATTGAAAGTAATAATGATCATCAAAGAGGGTTGAAAGGGTCAAAATAATTTCAACAAGAACAAGAACGCGTACCTGTCAATTCGAGTGAATTTTACGATTGAAATGAGTAAAATTTGTATCGAGAAGTAAGGTTTTGGCGAATTGAACGAGTTCTCGATACAATTTTTCGTTCCTCAAAATCACTCGAACTGACACATATATACTATCATTCCAATCGATACAACTCCTTCTTTTTTTTAGTATCTCATCTCCATTGAAAGTAATCCTCGATCATCAATAGAGGGTTGACGAACAGGCTGTCTAAAGTAACTTTATCCGTAGTATGAACAAGAAGCGTACCTGTCAATTCGAGTGAATTTTACGATTGAAATGAGTAAAATTTGTATCGAGAATAAGATCACGAATCTTGGTGAAAATGAAAAAATGACCGAAGAACTTCTCAATTCGGATGAAACTATTGAAATAACAGACAATCCAATGTATTATCGGATTCAAAGCGCAACAATTTTTGATGATGAAATAAGAAATGAAATCATCGATATTGTTGCCCAAAATAAAGATGGCAATTTAGATGGGGTTACCCGTAAAATAAGCCTTTCACAAAATAAAATAGTTCAATAATTCTAAATTATTTTCTACTTTCTTACTTCTAAAAAGTTTAATAAAGTCATTTATATTTCTCAGATAATAATTATTTTTCATACGAAAACGATTGAAGTTTTAATTACTATTGTGTATGCCCTTTTCTTATGATATATTTGGTAGAAATATATATACTTATGATTTTAATTGCCGACGGAGGTTCTACAAAAGTTGATTGGATTGCCATTAATAAGAATAAAGATGAAGTTTTTAGAGCGAGAACTCATGGCTTAAATCCGGCGGTAGTTGTAGAACAAGAGTTGAATAATAGAATTGTAAATATGTTTCAGCTCATGAATGTGAAAGATGAGATTAGTGAAATTCATTTTTATGGAGCCGGTTGTGGAACCCCCAAACCCGTTGAAATCTTAAAAAATGTATTGCAATCCATCTTTACAAATGCAGAGGTTTTTGTTGCTGAAGATATGTTAGCAGCCGTATATGCGGCTACTGGAAAGAACCCTGCTTTGGTGTGTATTTTAGGAACAGGGTCTAATAGTTGTTATTTTGATGGAGAAACTGTAGATACCAATGTAGCTTCTTTAGGATATACATTAATGGACGAGGCCAGTGGTAATTATTTTGGGAAACAGCTGTTAAGAGATTTTTATTATAAAAAAATGCCTAAGAGCATTGCTGCCAAATTTGACAATCTGTTTGATTTGGATATTGATGTTGTAAAAATGAATCTCTACAGAGAACAAAATCCGAATATGTATTTAGCGTCCTTTGCGAAGTTTATGTTCGAGTTCAAGGAAGAAAAGTACGTTAAGAAAATTATTAAGAAAGGATTTCAAGAGTTTTTTAAATACAGGGTTTTACCCTTTAAAAAAGAGGAAGGCACTCCCATTTATTTTATCGGATCCATCGCTTTTTACTTCAGAGAGATCTTAGAGAAAGTTGCTAAAAAGAACAACCATAAAATTACGGATGTGATTCAAAGGCCTATCGATAATTTGTTAGCCTATCACAGAGAAAATATTAATTAAGTATTTCTAAAACTCTTTCTAATTGCATGCCTCGTGACCCTTTTATTAGGATAGCATGGTTTTTAATCTTGTTTTTTATAAGGTGATTTTGCAACTCTTTAAAGTTTTTAAATTGCTGACTTTCTGTATGTGTTCGACTAAAATGTTCTCCGACTAAAAAAACAGTGTCAATTGGTAGTTCACAGGTTAGATCTACAATTGCTTGATGCTCTTTCATACTATTTTCTCCCAATTCAAACATATCGCCAAGAATAACCGTTTTATGGGGTTCTTTTAACACTGCAAAGCTTTCTAACGCAGCTTTCATGCTGCTAGGGTTTGCATTATAGGCATCTAAAATAATTGTATTTGAAGCCGTTTTGATTACTTGAGACCTATTGTTGGTTGAGGTATAGCTCTCAATAGCCTTTTTAATCTTTTCTAGAGAAACCTCCAAGTAGTCTCCTATAGTAATCGCAGCAGCAATATTGGTGTAATTGTAGGTTCCAATTAAGTTGCTTTGAATAGTACTGTTTTTATAAGATAATTTCACAAAAGGATTTACTTCCAAAAAGTGAAGCTCTACAGTTTTGAAAGGGACTGTTTTTAGCTGTTTTGTTTTCTCAACTTGAATACCATCATTAGGGTTTACAAAAGCTGTTTTATGATGCGTTTGCAAATAGTTGTATAATTCAGACTTTCCTTTTATAACCCCTTCTAAAGAACCAAAGCCCTCCAGATGTGCCTTGCCAAAGTTGGTGATGTAGCCAAAATCGGGTTCACAAATAGTGCAAAGAAATGCTATTTCTTTCAGGTGATTTGCTCCCATCTCTACAATCCCTATCTCAGTTTTTGGAGTCATAGAGAGCAATGTAAGAGGAACTCCAATATGATTGTTTAAATTTCCTTTGGTAGCTGTTGTTGTGTATTTTTCACTTAAAACGCAATGTATTAATTCTTTCGTAGTGGTTTTTCCATTGCTTCCCGTTAATCCTATAATGGGAATATCTAATTGTTTTCTATGATACTTTGCGAGCTTTTGTAGTGTTTCTAAAACATGATCAACCAAAATAATAGCATCAGACGTTTTGTATTCTTTTTCGTCAACAATACTATAGGAAGCTCCTAATTGTAAAGCATCTTTAGCAAATTCATTTCCATTAAAGTTATCGCCTTTTAAGGCAAAGAATAGCGTGTTTTTTCTAATATTTCTGGTGTCTGTATCCACGAGAAAGTTTTTAGAATACAGCGTATAAAGATCTTTAATTTTCATTTTTTAAATATAAAAAAAAACCTCATTGCAATTAAAACAATGAGGTGATATATTTTTAAGTATGCATTTTATCTGATAGGGTTTCTTGCTTTTCTTTTCTTAAAAGTCATTGGGCCTACTTGATCAGTTACACATCGAAAGCCAATGAAATTTGTAGCCATATATTCTGGTAAGTATCTCCTTTGAGCAGGATCTAGCCAGTACTCTCTATCAGACCAGGATCCGCCTTTATACACTCTAGTGTTATTACTAATTAAAGTGGTTCTTTTTTTATCATCTTTTGTTATGATGTCTCTTCCTGAAATAGAATCTCTAACCTTTTCTGGTTTTGAAGGAGAATTGTACATTTTTGGTCTAGATGCAAATTGGTCTTCATCATCCTCATAATGTCTAGAAGAATTTAAATCACCGTCATTTATATCAGAATTATCAGAAACCGTAAAGTTTCTTCTTAATGTAGTATCGTCTTTTGTAATAGGGATGTACTTGATGGTACCAGGTAATTGCTTTAGTACAATTCTTCCGTTTGGTAATGTATCATATGAAGACTCAGCATCACCTGCAATAACAACTTTACCATCTTCACTTATTAATTTTTTAGTAAAAATATTACCTCTGTAGTAATTAAAATCATTCGCTTCCGAATCTATAACAGGTCTATATACGTCTGCAACCCATTCTGCAACATTACCAGACATATCATACAAGCCAAATCCATTGGGAGGATACGATTTTATTCTAATAGGAATGTCTGATCCATCAGAACTCCATCCAGATAACCCACTATAATTTCCTTGACCTTGCTTAAAATTTGCTAACTGATCTCCTTTGAAACGCTTATTTTTTTCTCTAGAATATTTTCCATCCCAAGCATATTTTTTTCTACCTCTAAGGTTGTTGTATTCCCTGTTTTCAACATTTGCTTTGGCAGCAAATTCCCATTCTGCCTCTGTTGGCAATCTAAATTTTTGAGTTAGAACACCGTCTGCACGGGTGATTTTTCTTCCTTGAAAAGTGCTTGGAGATCTTTGTTGTCCTCTGGTTCTAATGCCACGTTTGTAGATAGTAGAATCTCCTTCAAATAACCTTTCTGAATCCGCTAAGAACACCTCAGTATCAAAAAAGTTTCTTGTAGAATCACTCTCAAAAATGTTTTTTATGTATCCTTTGTCTATTAATGTTTTAAGATTTACAGCATTTGTACGCCATTTACAATATTCATTTGCCTGTAACCAACTGACACCAACCACCGGATAATTTGCATATGCTGGATGACGCAAATAATTATCAGATAAAATATCTGTATTCCCTAGACTTTTTCTCCAAACTAAAGTGTCTGGCAAAACAGAATTGTAAATGTGTTTGTATTTTTCTTCTGATGGAGGAAACACATCTTTGGTGTATTGCACATATAAAAAGTATTCAGAGTTGGTTACCTCTGCTTCATCCATGAAAAAAGAACGGATATGAATTTTCTTAGGTGTTGTATTCCAATCGAACATTACGTCATCTTGGACTTGTCCCATAGTAAAAGCGCCACCTTCAATACCAACCATACCACTTGGAGGTTCTTGTCCTTCAAAAGAAGTTCCTCTGATGTAGTTACCGTTCTTAGGATCATTAAAGTTTAATCCAGTTAAGGTAGATTTACTTGAAGTTGTTCTATTACAGTTTGATAAAAGTATTGTTGTTAAAACAACGAATGTTATTTTTAATAAGTTTCTCATTTTCCTAATTGAAATTGATAGGGTTTTTTATTATAGCGATGCAATTTACAATAAAAATATTTTTGTACAAGCAAATTGTTAATTTTAACGCTACTATTTTGACTCATATTTTTAAAAACGTTTCCTTTTAAACTTTAGTATAATTAATCTTTATAAGTATTAAAATATCTTATATTTATTTGCGTTATTTGAGTACTCTTATGAAAAGACGTATTTTATTCTTTTTTATTGGTTTTGTTACTCAAATAACAATTTCTCAAGTTAATAATTCTGTTCTTTCTCAGGGAGACTGGTTCAAGTTTTCTATAGATACAACTGGAGTTTTTAAAATTGATAAAAACCTGTTGCAACAAATAGGTATTTCTACCAGCGATTTAAACCCAAAAAAACTCCGTATTTATGGCAATGGTGGTCACCTGCTACCGGTGTTAAATAGCGACTTTAGGTTTGATGATTTACAAGAGGTTGCAATTTATATAGAAGGGGAGTCAGATGGAGTTTTTAATGAGAACGATTTTATTCTTTTTTATGCAAAAGGACCACATGATTGGAACGTAAATTCAGCGAATAAAACAGCAAGTCATAGACAGAACATATTTTCTGATACCGCTTATTATTTTATTACTGTTCACAACAGTGATGGAAAAAGAATTCAAGAAAAAACCTTAGTTACCTCTCCAGCAGTTTCACAAATTACAACTTTTGATGATTTTACTTTTTACGAAAAAGAAGAGGTGAACTTATTTGCAGTTGGTAATCAGTGGTTTGGAGAAGATTTTAGTATAGAGGATTCAAGAAGCTTTAAAATGCCATTTGCAAATGTTGTTCCAAATTCTAATATTAGTGTTAGAGTTAAAGGAGTATCAACGTCTTCAGTAGCATCCTCTATGAATGTAAAAGTAAATGGTCAAGATGCATTTTCATTATCATACAACGCTATAAATCCCAGTAGTCTTACCAAAGCAGTTTCATCCGAAAGAATAGCATCACTTCAAAATTCATCAGAAATTATTGATGTTTCTATTCGTTATGATAATGGTGGAAATCCTGCCGCCAAAACCTACTTGGACTTTATAGAAATAATTGGTGAAAAACAATTAATCGCTAACGGAAATCAATTTTCTTTTCGAAGTTTCCAACAAGCGAATACAACAGGAACTATAGAATATAAAATTCAAAATGCTTCTGATATTTTCCAACTTTGGGATGTTTCAAATGCGACACAACCCAAAGTTATTTCCAATGAGAGTTCTGGTGCAGATTTTACTTTTAAAGATGTGGCAGGAAGTCTGAATGAATATGTTCTTATACATCAGTCAGATTTTTACATTCCTAAAACCATAGAGAATTCTAAGGTGGCAAATCAGAACTTACATGCCATAAAAGACATCAACTATTTGGTCATTACAAGTGAAGAACTTTCCGGACAAGCTCAAAGATTAGCAGCCTATCATGAAGTGAATTCTAACTTCACTACAAAAGTTGTTTTGGTTGATGAAATTTACAACGAATATGCTTCAGGATCTAAAGATATTACAGGCATAAGAGATTTTATAAAAAATGTATACACAACAAATTCTACCGAGGATAAAAAACTGAAATATGTTTGTTTTTTTGGGGATTCTTCCTATGATTATAAAGATAGAATAACTGGAAATAATAATATTGTTCCTGTAAAACTTGCCGAGAATAGTTTTAACCTAGCAGATTCATATGTTACTGACGATTTTTTTGTCATGTTAGACAATAACGAAGGAACGATGTTAACGTCTCATACTTTAGACATCGCCTCAAGCAGAATACCAGTTTCAGATATTTCTCAAGCCAAAGATGTTGTAGATAAAATAGTAAGTTACTATAGCGAACAATCTATTGGAGACTGGCGGAATACAATTACACTCTTAGCCGATGATATAGATGAAGTAGGGGAAGGAGTAATGCAGGCGGGAGTAGAATCTATCTCAGATGAAATACGATTAAATAAACCAATTTTTAATGTCAATAAGATTTATTTAGATGCCTATGTCCAACAAAACTCTTCCGGAGGAGAGCGTTATCCAGAAGTGAAAAAAGCAATTACAAATGCAATTGAAAAAGGAACTTTAATTTTTGATTATTTTGGACATGGTGGTGAAGATGGTTTTGCTTCAGAAAGGATTCTAGAGAAACCTCAGGTTCAGGCGTTTAATAATTCAAATACTTTGCCGCTTTTAATTACAGTTACCTGCGATTTCTCTCGTTTTGACAATCCAAATAGAATTACTGCTGGTGAATTAACATTGTGGAACAAGAATGGAGGAGCTGCAAGTATGATTACAACCACTAGAGAAGTTTTTATTTCTGTTGGACAAAATTTTAATGAAGGCCTTATTAGAACATTGTTAGAGTTTAATGATGAAGATTTATCAATTGCAGAATCATTAACTAAAACTAAAAATGAATTTTCAAATGCTCAAAAGTTCTTTATATATCATTTTGGAGATCCAGCAATGAAACTAGCAATTCCAGAACCTAATGTTCGCATTACCAAAATGAATGGAGTAAATATAACCCAGTCTTTAGATACGCTAAAAGCATTGTCTAAGGTACGTTTTGAAGGCGTTGTTATGGACAACTCTAATACCATTTTAAACAACTTTAATGGTTCATTATCGACTACAGTTTTTGATAAACCGATTGATAAAAGTACCTTAGATAATGATAATTTTGGAGTCATTATGACCTTTGACACTCAAGATAGTAAGCTATTTAGAGGGAAGTCTACGGTGGAAAATGGTGTCTTTAATTTCGAGTTTATTGTTCCAAAAGATATTAAAATTGCCTTTGGAAAAGGGAAGATGAGTTTCTATGCAGAGAATGGTAAAACAGACAAAGCGGGTTCTAATTTTGATGTTGTCGTTGGCGGAATAAATGAAAATGCACCTGAAGATTTAGTTGGTCCTGAAATTAAATTATTTTTGAACGATGAGTCTTTTATTGATGGAGGAAATACAAATGCATCTCCAAACTTAATAGCAGTGTTATCGGATAATAGTGGGATTAATACTTCAATTACAGCAGTAGATCATGATATTATTGGTATTTTAGACGGAGATTCCTCTAATCCAATTATTTTGAACGATTTTTATCAAACAGAATTAGACGATTTTACTAATGGTAAAGTAAATTATAAATTAAGAGATTTAGCAGTAGGTCCTCACACTTTAAAATTAAAAGCTTGGGACACCTATAATAATTCATCAGAAGCAACGTTAAACTTTGTGGTAGTTAGTAATGAAATTTTAAATTTAGAAAATGTTTTAAACTATCCAAATCCATTTGTAAATTATACAGAATTTTGGTTCAATCACAACAAGCCAAATGAACCATTGGAAGTTCAAGTTCAGGTTTTTACAGTTTCTGGTAAACTAGTAAAAACAATAAATAAAATTGTGCAAACATCAGGTACGTTAGCAAGAAATATTTCTTGGAATGGTTTAGATGATTTTGGGAATAAAATAGGGAAAGGAGTATATATTTATAAACTAAAAGTAAAATCAACAACGAGCAGTCTAGTTTCAGAGAAGTATGAAAAATTAGTAATACTTCAATAAAAATTAGATATTTGTAAATCAAAAAATAGAATTAAAGAATGAAAAAATTTGTACTATTTATATTTATTTGTGCCTTTGTATCAACTAAAACAAGTGCCCAAACCCAAGGAGGAATTACAACTGCAGCTCCATTTTTATTAATTATACCAGATGCGAGAGCAGGAGGAATGGGAGATATTGGCGTTGCTACATCTGCAGATGCTTTTTCACTTTTCCATAATCCAGCAAAAATAGCATTTAGTAATAGACAAATAAAAACAGGAATTACATATTCGCCATGGTTGCGTAATTTAACTGATGATATTTTTGTAGGAAGTGGTTCCTATATTAACAGATTTAGTGATAATGCTGCTTGGGGTGCAGATTTTAAATACTTCTCTTTAGGGCAAATCGACTTAACAGATAGCCAAGGAAACCCTACTGGTACTATAAATCCGAATGAGTTGGTTTTTACGGGTTCTTATGCATTAAAATTAAGTGAAACTTTCTCGATGGGGGTTTCTTTAAAGTATTTGCGTTCTAACTTAGCCTTTACGGGAACTAATGGAAATGCATTACAGCCTATAAATTCTTTTGCAGTAGACGTTTCAGGGTACTACCAATCAGAAGAAGAAAATTACGGGAATTTTAATGGTCGTTATCGCTTAGGGTTCAATATTGCCAATATAGGGCCGAAAGTATCTTACACACCAGGTCAAGAAGATTTTATACCAACAAATTTAAAACTTGGTGGAGGGTTTGATTTTATTATAGATGACTATAATATCATATCGACAAATGTTGAGTTTACAAAATTATTAGTTCCTTCTCCACAATTAGAGGGCTCTGATCAAGATACAGGTTGGGTAGAAGGTATTTTTAGTTCCTTTGGTGATGCTCCAGGTGGTTTTAGTGAGGAGATGAAGGAAATTACGTATGCTCTTGGAGCAGAATATTTATACAACAACGCATTTGCTATACGAGCAGGATATTTTCATGAAAGTCAAGACAAGGGAAATAGACAGTTTTTTACATTGGGTGGGGGTTTTAAAACGAATGCATTAAATATAGATTTATCATATTTAATTAATTCTTCAGATGTTAATAACCCTCTAGAGAATTCCTTACGCTTTTCTTTATCATTTGATTTAGGAGAGATTTATGATGATTATTAAAAGTCATATAATTTTAGTAAATTTATAGAATAATATAAAGCAGTCCAAAAAGACTGCTTTTTTTGACGAAATTATTTTTATGAGAAAAATTGAAATAGCAACATCTGCATCCGTATTTAAAGATATTTCAGAACTTTCTTCTGAAGATAGAATGTTGATGGAAAAAGCAATTTCATCAAGAAAAAAGGCTTACGCACCGTATTCTAAATTTAGTGTTGGCGCAGCATTTTTATTAGAAAATAATCAGATAGTTTTAGGAAACAATCAAGAAAGTGCAGCATATCCATCTGGCATGTGTGCTGAAAGAGTTGGTGTTTGGAAAGTGAGTTCGGAGTTTCCAGGTGTAAAGATTAAAAAATTAGCCATTTCTGCAAGTTCATCAATTTCTAAAGTAGACAAACCTGTTGGTCCGTGTGGAGCCTGCAGACAAACTTTGTCTGAATATGAAATAAACCAAAAACAACCTTTCGAAGTTCTTTTTATGGGAGAAGTTGGAGAAGTTGTAAAAACCGAATCCTTACTTATCGTTGTTGCCATTTTCATTTGATAGTTCGTACCTCTAAGAAAGTATTAAAATTCTTCCATATTATCACGAATTCTAATTTTTCTCAAAAAATCCTGATTTTCAGTATCAAAATTTAAACTGAAATAGTATTTTTGTGCATGCAAAAAAACAACGTACTTATATTAGACTTTGGGTCTCAATACACACAACTTATTGCGAGAAGAGTTCGAGAATTAAACATCTATTGTGAAATTCATCCCTTTAACAATCCTCCAAAAAATATACATAATTTTAAAGCATTTATCTTATCAGGAAGTCCAAATTCTGTCAGAGGAGAAGATGTTTTACATCCAGATTTATCAGAAATTAGAGGGAAAAAACCCTTACTTGCAGTTTGTTATGGAGCCCAATATTTAGCTCATTTTTCCGGAGGAAAAGTAGCGCCATCCAGCACAAGAGAATATGGTAGAGCAAATTTGTCTTTTATAAAAAATGATGAAAAATTCTTTCAAAATATTTCTGAAGGCAGCCAGGTTTGGATGAGTCATTCAGATACAATAAAAGAATTACCACAAAATGGAACCCTTTTAGCAAGTACAAAAGACGTTGTAAATGCAGCCTACAAAATTGAAGGGGAAGACACTTATGCGATTCAATTTCATCCAGAAGTATATCATTCCACTGATGGGAAACAGTTATTAGAAAACTTTTTAGTAACTATTGCAGGCGTTGCTCAGACTTGGACATCAGATTCTTTTGTAGATAGTACAGTAAAGTCAATTCAAGAAAAAGTTGGTGATGATAAGGTAGTTTTAGGACTTTCCGGAGGTGTAGACTCTACTGTTGCAGCAGTTTTGTTACACAAAGCAATTGGAAAAAACTTGTATTGTATATTTGTTAATAACGGACTCTTACGTAAAAATGAGTTCGATAGTGTACTAACTCAATACGAAGGAATGGGTTTAAACGTTAAAGGTGTAGATGCATCTGAACGTTTTTTATCTGCCTTAGCCGGGCTGTCTGATCCAGAGAAAAAAAGAAAAGCAATTGGAAACGCTTTTATAGAAGTTTTTGATGCTGAAGCCAACTTAATTAAAGATGTAAAATGGTTGGCGCAAGGAACTATTTATCCAGATGTTATAGAGTCCGTTTCAGTAAATGGAGGTCCGTCTGCAACTATAAAAAGTCATCACAATGTTGGAGGTTTACCAGATTATATGAAGTTGAAAATTGTAGAGCCTTTAAGAATGATATTTAAAGATGAGGTTCGAAGAGTTGGAGCCTCTATGGGAATAGATAAAGAGCTTTTAGGACGTCATCCATTTCCAGGTCCAGGTTTGGCAATCAGAATTTTGGGGGATATCACTTCAGAAAAAGTTCGTATTTTACAAGAAGTTGATGCTATTTTTATCAACGGATTAAGAGAAGATGGTTTGTATGATAAAGTTTGGCAAGCTGGGGCAATTTTATTGCCAGTAAACTCTGTTGGAGTTATGGGAGACGAAAGAACCTATGAAAAGGTTGTTGCTTTAAGAGCGGTAGAAAGTACAGATGGGATGACAGCAGATTGGGTGAACTTGCCTTATGAGTTTTTGCAAAAAACATCAAATAAAATTATAAATAAAGTGAAAGGTGTAAATAGAGTTGTGTATGATATAAGTTCAAAACCACCTGCAACTATAGAATGGGAATAGATTATTTATTAGCAATGAAAAAATTTAAAATAGTATTACTTTTTTGTGTATTAATGTTTGTAAATTCTTGTGGTCAACAAAAAAAGTATGTTGATTATAAAGTGAAGCAAGGAGAGACAATGCGTACAATTGCTAAAAATTTGGATATGAAAACCAAAGATTTATTGCGCTTAAATCCTGATATTGGCAGAAAACCGGCAATAAATACTGTAATTATCATACCTAATAAGAAAATAATTTCTACTTCAGATAAAAAAAATACTACGCCTATTGTTGATGAAGTTAAAACGGAAACAAACATTAATGAAGTTGGTAAATTTATAGATAAAGATCTAGAGGGAACGAAACAGCAGTTTGTTATTCACGAAGTAAAACCCAAAGAAACTATCTATGGTTTAAAACGGTTTTATAATGTTACAGAAGAAAGTTTGTTGACTCTAAACCCGGAATTAAAAGAAGGCCTAAAAATTGGTCAGCTTATAAAAATTAAACTGATTGAAGAAGGCAAAGAATCTGATAATTTGATATATGAAGATGTAATTAAAAAAGACATTTCTATAAAAGTAGCTTTATTATTACCATTTAAATCTAAAGAATATGACACTATTTCTTCTACTAAAATTTTTAGTAGAAGAAAATCATTAGCAAATTATGTAACAGATTTTTATTTAGGAGCAGAAATTGCAATAGATTCTTTAAGGGGGCAAGGAGTAAATATTGAATTAAATGTTTATGATACAGAAAAAAATAGCACTAGAATTAAATCGATCATTTCAGAAAACAATTTAAAAGAGAATGATGTCGTTATTGGACCCTTATATTCAGAAGAAGTATTAACCCTTGCAAGCAAGGTAAGTGTTCCAATTGTTTTCCCTGTGTTCTCTAAAAATCAATCGAAATTTTCTTCATCAAAAATTATTAAAACATCACCTGACAGAAATATCTTTAGAGATGAATTAACAACCTACATCAAAGATAATTTTACAAAAGGAACTGTTATTATTGTCACTGATGAAAAATCAAATTCAAATAGTTTTACGATCAAGGAAGTTTTAGAAGCACATGATTCTATTTCTAAGGTTCATATTTTAAAACCAACAAAAGGCTATATAGCCAAAAAACGCTTTTTAAATATCCTAAAACCAAATGTAAAAAATTGGGTTGTAATGGCTACGAATGATAATGTTATTGTGGCAGATGCTATTAATAGTCTAATAAGCCTGCCAGATGATACAACTGCAAAAGTTTTTACGTTTGACAAAGGAAAAGCATTTGATAGAATTGATAATTTTAAATTAGCTAAAATTGGTCTTACCTACGTCAGCGACCTTTATGTAGACGAAAACTCTTCCTACACCAAAAATTTTAACAAACAATATTATGCAAAGAATTTTGCAATGCCATCGTTTTATGGAACCAAAGGGTTTGATATTACCTATGATATTTTAATGCGTTTAGCCTCTGGAAATAAACTAAAAGCCACTTTTAACAAAGGTGCTTCTTACCGAGTTGAAAGTAAGTTTGATTATAAAAAGAAATCTTTTAATCCGTCAGAAAATAATGGCTTATTTATTTTAAAATATAATAAAAATCTAACTCTTACTAGGATAAAGTAGTAGTCATAGATACAAAGGAATAATCTTAAAATAAAAAAAAATCTGCTTTTTAGCAGATTTTTTTTGGATGAAAAGTATACTTAAATTTTCTTCATCTGTTGTTTCATCATTTGCATTTGTTCCTTTAACATTCCGTGTTTGTCTAATTTTTTAGCTTCTCCCATTAAAATGGTTGCTTCACGTTTACGTCTTTTGGTCATTGCTATTCCCGCTAACTGCAATTTTGCCATTGCCAAATCATGTTTCATTGCCAAGCCTAATTTAACTGCTTTACGTAAATATTTTTCAGCCTGTGTAATATTGGTCTGACTCAATATAATTCCATGAAGGTAGTTGTAATATCCTTGTTGTTTAACTATTAAAGCAGTTTCAGGGTTTTTAATATAGCCTAACCATTTTTTAGTTCCCTCAAAGTTTTGCTTTCGCAATTGTAAAAAAGCGAGTAAAATAAATTCGTTTTTAAAGTAGAGCAAAACAAAAATCCCTGCTAATAATAAGATGGAAATTCCGTTCATAATATTTCCTTGACTAAATTGATATATAGACCAAGCGGTAATTAAAGCAGCTAAAACTAATTTTATATTTTTATTAAACATAGTTATTTTGTATTGAAGGGCAAAAGTACATTTTTATCCTAAAAATTAATGATTTACTTCTTATAATATTTCTTGTATTTAAACCAAGATAGTGTTCCTAAAATTAAAACAAATCCAATAGAATAAAAAACAGAAGTTGGTGTAATAACTCTATCACCACTTGCATACGAATGCAATCCAGATAAGTAGAAGTTTACTCCAAAATAGGTCATCATAATAGAAGCATACGCGATAATAGACCATAAATTGAATGTGTATCTACCTCGTAAACCAGGTATTAAACGCATGTGTAATACAAACGCATACACCATTATAGAAATTAGAGCCCAAGTTTCTTTAGGATCCCATCCCCAATAGCGTCCCCAACTTTCATTTGCCCACATGCCTCCTAAAAAAGTACCAATGGTTAACATAATTAATCCCACAGTAATTACCATTTCGTTAATAATAGTTAACTCTTTAATATTCAAATCCATTTTCTTTTTATTCTTCTCGTTGGTAAAAGTCATTATGAATAACGAGAATATTCCTAAAATTAATCCCAAAGAAAAAGGGCCATAACTACCTACAATGATAGAAACGTGTACTTTTAACCACCAAGAATTTAAAACGGGTTGTAGGTTTGCTATTTCTGGGTCTAACCAACTTTGACTCGCAAAAAATAGGGTTACTGCGGTAATAAATGCAGTAGCTGTTATGGTTAGAGCCGATTTTCTACCCAAAGACAAACCAAAGAGCATTGTTGCCCAGGCCACAAAAATAATAGATTCATAGGCATTACTCCAAGGAGCATATCCACTAATATACCATCTGGCTGCAAGGCCCAAAGTATGCAACAGGAAAAAACAGAGTGTCACAAAAATTAAAAATTTAATCACAGATTTTAACCATTTTTTATTTTTAAAAATTTGCATTACTACAAATATGATGAGCAAAAGACTTGTAAATCCATAGTATTTTATCAATTTGTTGAAAACTCTAAATTTGTTATAGGCAATTTCCGAATCTATTTGTTTTTCTGATGGTATTACTTCTGAGCCAAACTTCCTTTGAAACTTTTTTATGCCCTCTAAAACCTGATTTGCTTTTGAGTAGTCATTTGTTCTTTTTGCAGTCTGTAGAAGTTGAATATATAGGGGCAGTGATTTGCGAACAAAAACTGAATCCTTTCCTTCGAAATTGGTATTAAAAGTTTCTGGTTGGGAAACCCATTTGTTATTCTCATCCTTTGGTATTGGGTAAATTTTTAAAATACTACCGGAGATAGCATTGTATAATAAACCAACTCTTTTATCAACCTTAATTAAATCTTTTTCAAAATAACTTTGAATATTTTTTTTCTGAGCTTCTGCAACACTTTCTCTTATTTTATAAACTCCTCTATCAGTAAAAAAATCTGACAAACGAGCATATTCAGTAGAGTCCGGCAAGTCTAGTGCACTACGAATTTCCTTATTATCTTTTTTAGCTAAATAAATAACAGGTACTTCATACCATAGTCTAGAATTTTCTATGATTGATAAAAGTACTTGACTAGGTTGCATGTCCTTAAAGTTTTCAGTCTGTGCTACCTTTCTTACTAATTCAGATGCAAAAGTATGCGCAGGTTTCATTCTACCATCATCTTGTATGACCAGTTTATTAAAGCTTTCTGCATGCTTTTCATCAACCATATTGGCTTGTAGAATAGAATCTATTTGTTGGTTGGTAATTCTTTTTTTAAGATGACCACTCCCATGCTGTGCTAAACTAACAGTAGATAAAAACAAAGTAGCAACAATAGACATACTTAATTTTTTCTTTCTAATTTTTACCAGCCCTTTTTTTAAATCATCAAAGCGGGTTTTTTTTGCAAAAAGAATGCAAATTAACCCTATGTATAAAAGTGAATATCCTAAATAGGTTATAAAACTTCCTAAAGAATCATGATTTACAGACAATTGAGTTTGTTCTGTTTCTCCAGATAAATCATAACTAGCTTGAAAAAACTTGTATCCTTTGTGGTTCAAAATATGATTCATATATATCTTGTAATCAAATTTTTCTGTTTTATCGATTAAAGTAACTTCACTTGCATAAGATGCAGCACTTTCTGAGCCAGGATACTTTTCTAATTGAAAATCATTCAACTTTATACTGAAAGGAGTTTCTAAAGTTTTTGCACCGTACCAGAGTCTAAAATTTAAATCATCAATAGAAAATTCTTGGGTATTCTCGTTGTTAAATTTACCTCCAGTTAATTCTATTCTCTCTGTTTTATTATTTGCTGTAACATCTACAACAATAACATCTAATTTTTTATCATCTTTTGGGCCACTTATTGTTTTCATTATTCCTTTACTAGGATATTGAGGAACTACAAAAGGCAACCCTGAAATAGTATAGAGTGAACGTAATTTAAAATCTTGAATACTATCTTTTTTAAGGCTTCCTTTTTTCATGGTTGCCATTACCTGAAAATTACCATCAGAATTGGCAAGAATCTTTAGAGAATCATTTCGTTTAAAAATATTGATAGTTGCATTTTTATCCTTCGTTTCATACCCCACTAAAATATTGTGAATATTTTGTATGGTTCCAGATTTTATATAATGTTCATGTCTATTTCCGCTAGATGATTCCACCAAAAATAAGTATTCAACCCCATTTTCATCTTCTATTAATTTTTCTTCTGCCCAAGGAATGTAATTGACCAAATTAATGTTATAATTTTTTCCTTTAAAATCATCAGAATATGACCAATTATTTGTGCCTAATGCAGAGAGTAAAATAGGTTCATGTTTTATTTTTTGAACTTTGTTGTCATCTACAACAAGATTTAAATAGGTTGTTTCTGATAAAAACTGATTTGTAGTTTCTCCTTCATTGATAAGCATGATTCCTTCATAGCCGACATAACGAGTGACACCAGCACCAATTAAAATAAAAAGAAAGGATAGATGAAACATTAAAACAGGCCATTTTTCTTTTCTTAGAAGACGATACCTAAAAATGTTACCAAAAAAATTAAGAATAAAGAAGGCCATAATACCCTCAAACCACCAAGAGTTATAAACCAACGCCTTGGACGTCTGAGTTCCGTAGTCATTTTCTATAAAAGTTGCAATTCCCATTGCAATAGAAAATAGAATGAATAGGAAAGCTGTTAAACGTGTAGAGTATAGGAAATTAAGTATGTTTCTCATCTAAATTTGATGCTTTTAAAAGTCATGCAAATTTAAGGATAAAAGGTTAAAAAAACTTGAGTTTTTATTTTTTTTAAATCAATTTTTAGAAGAAATTATTTCTAGAAGTTTTACCACAGAATTTGTGTAAAACGAACATTTGTGGAATACATAAATTATAAATAAATAATTCTTTTTTTTTCTTTTAAATTTCTAGATAAAAAATATAATTTGGATTTGAGTGCGACTCAGAGATTTTATAATTGTAGGTGCCTATTTTTTTGAATCCCATTTTTTTGTAAAAAGAAATAGCGCGTTTGTTCTCTACCCAAACAGCAAGCCAAATGCCAGCTTGGTTATTTTTTTGGGCCAAAGAAATATTAAAATCAAACAATGCCTTTCCCAATCCTAAGTTATAAAATTCCTCAAGTAAATACAACCTGCTTAATTGAGTAATATTTTTGGCAGTGATGTTCTCGTTCTGTGAATTGAATAGAATTTTTGAGAAGCCGGCAATTTTATTTTGATAATGTATAAAATGATACTCATTGTCAGAGCATCTTAATTCTTGCTTTAATTGTTCTTCACTAAAATTATTTTTTAAATAACGTTCAATCTCTTTTGTTGGTGCTGAATGCCCATGAGGAATGACAAAAGTTTCTTTACAGAGTTCAGATAAAATTTTAGCTTGTGCTGGAGAAATTTTTTTAATGTTAGACAAATAAAATCAGCTGTTTAAAAATTGTGTATAATGGTGGAAAATCTCCCTTTCATAATGCCTTTGTACTCAAATGTATTTCAAAAACCAAATAAGTAAATAGGCTTTTAAATGGCATAAGTAAAAGAGAGATTTACCTTTTTTATGGTGTTGATACCCTGCTCAATTGAGCAGGGTATAAACATCTTGGTGGTTTGACTAATTTAATTTACTGAGGTTCACATTCATAGTAGGGTAAGGTATTTCTAAGTGTTCTTTTTCAAAGGTGTTGTATATTTTTTCATTCATACTAAAAAATACATCCCAATAATCAGAAGATTTTACCCAAGCACGAACTGCAAAATTCACAGAACTATCACCTAATTCAGATACTGCAACAAATGGTTTACTTGGTTTAGTAAGGATTCTTTTATCTTCTTTCATTAGGTTGACCATTACTTCTTTTGCTTTGTTCACCTCTTGTCCATAAGCAATTCCAAAGGTCCAATCTACTCTTCGCTCTTCCTCAGATGAATAGTTAATCATAGAGCCATTCGATAAGCCTCCATTAGGAACAATAATCGTTTTGTTATCGGGTGTTTTTAAAATGGTATTGAAAATTTGAATTTCAAACACCGTACCAGTATGTCCTTGAGCCTCTATAAAATCTCCATTTTTAAAGGGTTTAAATATTAAAATCATAACACCACCAGCAAAATTTTGTAGTGTTCCCGAAAGCGCCATTCCTACGGCCAATCCTGCAGCACCAAGAATGGCTACAAAAGAAGTCATTTCAATGCCTAGCATGGTGAGAACACTTATGACGAGCATTACCTTTAGCAGTGCACTAACAATTCCTTTGAGAAAAGGTTTTAGCGATTCATCTACTTTACGAGCGACTAGAAGACGCTCAAAACCTTTGGTGAGTAATTTTATAATGATACCACCAATGATCCATACAATAATTGCTCCTACTAGTTTAGGACCATATTCTAGAATAAGCTCAAAAAACTTGTCATAGTATTTTTCTAAATTCATAATCTGTTTTTATTAATTAGTGAACAATATTACTAAAAAACTGCCTGAATTCACAATTTTTTTTTGAAGATTTAATCCGTTCTTTTAAAATAAATAATGCGATGAAAATTGCCTTTTAAAAAGAGAAAACCTCCCAGTGAATACTGGAAGGTTTTATTGAATATATTACTGCTTATGCAGTGTTTGCTCAATAGCTTATTTAATTAAGTCGTAACTTCTTTTTATAAAGTTTGTTAAATCTTCACCGTGTAAAAGGTTTTGAGATAATTTTGCTAAATCAAAAGCTTGTGTAATTAAACGAGATTGTTTTTTTTCTGTTTTGGTATTCAAAATTTCAGAAACTAAAGGATGATTGGTGTTTACTACTAAATTGTACATGTCAGGAAAGTTACCCATTCCCATCATTCCGCCACCACCAGAAGCTTGCATTTCTTTCATTCTGCGCATAAATTCTGGAACTGTTATTATAAAAGGAGAAGAAGCAGAATCCATCGCTTCTAATTGAACTGTGTAGGTTTCTTTTGGGATAGCAGTTTCTATAATAGGCTTTAAAGTTTCCTTTTCTTTATCAGATAATTTAGAAATTACAGCTTCATCTTTTTTGATTAGATTATCAATAAAGTCAGAATCTACTCTTGTAAACTTAATTTTTTCACCAGAAGTTTCTAGTTTTTGCATCAGGTGAGAAATAATTGGTGAGTCTAAGACCAAAACTTCATATCCTTTTGCTGTTGCATCTTGAATATAACTGTGTTGTGCTTCTTTGTTTGAAGTATATAAAATAATCTGATTTCCGTCTTTGTCAGTCTGAGTATCTTTTGTTTTTTCAATCAACTCATCAAATGTAAAATAAGAATCTGCAACTGTTGGATACAGAGCAAACTTCTTCGCTTTGTCAAAAAATTTATCCTCAGACAACATTCCGTATTCAATAATTACTTTAATATCGTTCCATTTCGTTTCAAAATCTGCTCTGTCTTTTTTAAATAAAGACGCTAATTTATCTGCTACTTTTTTAGTAATGTAACCAGATATTTTTTTGACAGCACCGTCTGCTTGAAGACCTGAACGAGATACATTTAAAGGAATGTCTGGAGAATCGATAACACCTTTTAGCATTTGTAAAAAGTCAGGTACTATTCCTTCAACATTATCTGTTACATAGACCTGATTTTGATATAATTGAATTTTATCTTTTTGCATATCCATTGATGGACTTAACTTTGGAAAGAATAAAATTCCTGTTAAATTGAAAGGAAAATCTACATTTAAGTGGATGTGGAATAAAGATTCTTCAAATTGCATTGGATACAATTCTCTGTAGAAATTTGTATAATCATCATCATTTAAATCTGATGGCGCTTTTGTCCATGCAGGACTAGTATTATTAATAATATCGTCTACCTCTATTTGCTTATGGTCTTCTGTAGTTTCTTTACCATCTTTATCTTTAGTAGTTTTTGGCGTGAAATCAGGGTCGTTTACTTTTTTAGATCCAAACTTAATTGGCACTTGATTAAAACGATTATATTTTGTTAATAAACCAGAAATTTTTGCCTCTTCTAAAAAGTCTAAAGAATCTTCTGCAATATGAAGAACAATTTCTGTTCCTCTGTCAGATTTGTCGTGTTCAACTAATGTGTATTCAGGAGAACCATCACAAGCCCAATGTGCTGCAGGTTCATTTTTAAAAGACTTTGTGAAGATATCAACTTTATCAGCAACCATAAAAGCAGAATAAAAGCCTAACCCGAAATGGCCAATTACACCAGTTTCGTTTTTATCATCTTTGTACTTTTCTAAAAATTCTTCTGCTCCAGAAAATGCAATTTGATTGATGTATTTTTCAACCTCATCAGCTGTCATACCCAAACCTTGATCTTTTATCGTTATGGTTTTAGAATCTTTATTGATGCTAATTTCAATTTTAGCATCACCTAATTCTGTTTTAGCTTCACCAATAGAAATAAGGTGTTTAAGTTTGGTTGTTGCATCTGTCCCATTAGATATCAACTCACGTAAAAAGATTTCGTGATCAGAGTATAAGAATTTTTTAATCAGTGGAAAAATATTTTCTACTGAAACATTAATATTTCCTTTTGCCATTTTATTTTGTATTTTATTTTAAATTTTTATTATTTTAAATTTATACAGTCAAAAAAAATACCAAACAAATTTTTATGACAAGATGACATTATTTATTTTCATATTTAATTTTTTATAAATTTTCTTATTTAGATGGTATAGTTTTCTGAGAATCTAAAATGAATGCTTTTAGAGAGAGTGTTAAAGAATATCATCCGTTTGTAATTTTAGCTAATTTTGTTATTTTGGGGTCATTGTTATTGTAAAGATATAAATAAATTAGTATGTTTGAGGGTTCAATTTTATGAATAGAATAAAAAATTACACACAATATTATGTATAATTCAAAAATTACTGGATTGGGATATTATGTTCCAGAAAACGTTGTAACAAACAACGATTTAAAAGAGTTTATGGATACATCGGATGAATGGATTCAGGAAAGAACAGGGATTAAAGAAAGACGATGGATTGATCCAATTACCGGTGATACAACTGCTGTTATGGGAGCTAAAGCTGCTAGAATTGCCATTGAAAGAGCAGGTTTGGATAAAGATGATATTGATTTTATAGTGTTTGCAACTTTGAGTCCAGATATGTATTTTCCTGGTGGTGGAGTTCAAGTGCAAGAAATGTTAGACATGCCAACTATTGGTGCATTAGATGTTCGTAATCAATGTTCTGGTTTTATTTATTCTATGTCTGTAGCAGATCAATTTATCAAAACAGGAATGTATAAAAATATTCTGGTAATTGGGGCAGAAAATCATTCTGGTGGATTAGAGAAATCTACAAGAGGAAGAAATGTAACTGTTATTTTTGGTGATGGAGCAGGAGCTGCAGTTTTGTCTAGAAGTGAAGAAGTAGGAAAAGGAATTTTATCTTCTCATTTACATTCGGAAGGAAAACATGCAAAAGAACTTGTTTTAGAAGGGCCATCAACAGGACGTTGGGTTCCAGAAATTTTAGAAAAGAATGATCCTGATGATATTTCTTATTATCCTTACATGAACGGACAGTTTGTGTTTAAACATGCAATTACTCGTTTTTCTGAAGCCATTGTAGAAGGTCTAGAGGCAAATGATTTAAAGAAAGATGATATAGATATGTTAATTCCGCATCAAGCGAATTTACGTATTGCGCAATTTATTCAACGTAAGTTTCAATTACCAGACGAAAAAGTATATAATAATATTATGAAGTACGGAAATACAACTGCCGCTTCTGTAATTATTGCATTAACGGAAGCTTGGGAGTTAGGTAAAATAAAAGACAACGATCTAGTTGTTTTAGCTGCTTTTGGTAGTGGATTTACCTGGGGAAGTGTCATTATTAGATGGTAGCTTTTGCAGAAAAAAAATTATTTTGAGAAAGGACTTGTATAAACAAGTCTTTTTTTTGTTTTTTAAATATATAAATTATTGATACCTGTAAAGTTTTGTTAAACTTTTAAGAATAGTTGAATAAATGTTTAGTGTTTAGCTACTTTTGTTGAACATTTAATATAAATACACCCAGATTATGAAATCAATTATTTTTAAATTCGTTTTTTTTATTACTGTAACCATGTTTGCATTCAACATACATGCACAAAAGTTTAGTGGTAAAGCAACTTATATTTCTAAATCAAAAATGGAGCTTGGTAGTTGGGGTGCCAGAATGAGTGAAGGTCAGAAAAAAGAAATTGCAGCTCGTCTTAAGAATCGATTAGAAAAAACCTATGTATTGAATTTTAATAATCAGGAATCAACTTTCTTAGAGGAAGAAAAAATTGATGCTATTTCTGGTGCAACAGATTCTTGGGGAGGGTATTTTTCTAGAGGTGACCATTACAAAAACATTAAAAACAATAAAATAGTTCAAAGCCAGGAAT
>CAXYCO010000003.1:0-35151 GCA_964275545.1 uncultured Polaribacter sp. | reverse complement strand
TGATTGATGATATTGAAAAATTAGGAGATGTTTTTTCACTGGGGCATTGGGGAGATGTATTATTTGACTCTGAAAATCTACAACAAAATTATTCAGACCAAGACTTAATTCCTTTATTAAAGAAGAAAATAATTAAAAAAGGAGGATTAGAATTGGCAAAGTCTTTGTGGCAAAATTGGAAATTAGAAGGAGAATTTGAAGACTATCTCGATAGAAGAATACTAACCTTATTGTCTAGAATTAATATAGTGAACTCCAATGCCAAAATACGTGCCTTTAAATCTATGTATTGGGCGCCAAGATGGACATCCATCAACTTGTCAGTCTTTGCAAGGAACAAAGAAATATATTTACCTTATTACGATGATCGTATGTGTAAATTTATTTGTGAAATTCCTGAATCATTATTAAAAAATAGGCAGATTCAAATAGAATATATAAAGAAAACTAATATAGCTGTAGCAAAAATTGTTTGGCAAGATGCCAAACCTTTTAATCTATTTAATCATCACCTGGCAAAAACTCATCTTAGATTACCCTACAGAGTCACAGAAAAATTGAAACGTGAATTTAAAAGTCTCTTAGGTAAAAAATTTGTGCAACGCAATTGGGAACTACAATTTTTAGGAAGTGAAAATAAAAAAAGATTAAACTCACATGTTTAAAACGGATAGTTTTAATAAAGAAGTTGATAAAGAATTGGTAAAAAAAACCATGAATTTATTTTATGATAATAACAGTGTTTATTATTCTCATGCTTTAAGTATGTTATTAACTATGGGTATGTTTTTAAATAGTCAAAAATAATGGATAAGATAAAAATACTTTATACAATACCAAATTTTAAAACAGCTGGAAGCGGTAAAGTTGTTCATGATTTAGTTAAGGGTTTAGATAAAGAAAAGTTTTCACCTGAAATTTGCTGTTTTCACAGCAAAGGAGAGTATTTTAAAGAGATAGAAACATTAGGGGGTTCCAATTCATATATACCCTTTTGCCAAAGATTTAAAACCTTATTTATCATTGATATTTAGAATACTAAAAATATCAAAATTCTTTAAAAAAAATAAATTTGATATTGTTCATTCTTGGAACTGGAGCTCAGACATAACAGAACCTTTAGCGGCTAAATTAGCTGGTGTAAAATGGCTTTATACAAAAAAAGCCATGAGTTGGGGAAACCCTAAACTTTGGAAATTAAGATCTCTATTGGCAACCAAAGTACTAGTATTAAACAATGACATGGTTCCTCGGTATTTTAGTAAAATTAAAAACAAAACAAAATTAATTTATTTAGGTGTAAATACAGATTTTTACATTTCTCAAAATAAAACATATGTAACTCCTTTAGGACATCAATTTACAGAAAAAGACTTTGTAATTGTAACCATAGCTAATTTAGTGCCAATTAAAGGAGTAGAATATTTAATAAATGCTGTAAATAAGATAAGTGATAAATGTATTAAATTATTAATTGTAGGAGATAATAAAAATGAATACGGACAAAATTTAATTAAAGATAATAAAAAATTCTAATATTTATTTTATTGATAAGCAGATAGATGTAAGGCCATTTCATGCTATTGCCGATCTATTTGTAATCCCTACAAAAACATCATGGGCAAGGATTGCCTGTTTCTCCTTTAGAAGCTATGAGCTCACAAAGAATAGTAATAGGGAGCAATGTAGAGGGCGTTAGGGAAGTATTGGGTAATTTTAAAGATTTTATGTTTCCTGCTAAAAATGTAGAAGTAATAATTTCAAAGATTAATTGGATTATGAAGATGGCTCCTTTAGAAAAAAAGATGCATGAAGTAAATATGAGAAAAGAAATAGAACAAAATTTTACATTAAAAAAGTGTGTAGGTTTGCACGAAGAATACTATTTAAAAATATAAGTATATGAAAATAGGAATTGTTTTGAGTAGCACTCCAGCGTATTCAGAAACTTTTTTTACATCTAAAATTAAAGGTTTACAACAAAACGGTTTTGAAGTAGTATTATTTGTTGCACATCAAAATACAGCATTTCATTTATGTACTGTTTGTAAAGCCCCATATTCATCAAAAAAAAATCCTTTCAAATTATTTTTTTCTATACTAAAAGTAGTATTAAAACTAGTTTTTAAATTAAAGAGGCTTATAAAATTTATAAAATTTGAAAAAGAAGATGGAGCTAACTTTATTGAAATATTAAAAAATATATATTTAAACGCCCACATTTTAACGACTAAAAATTTAAATTGGCTTCATTTTGGTTTTGCAACACAAGCAATTGGAAGAGAAAATTTAGCTAAAACTATTGGAGCTAAAATGGCTGTGAGTATACGAGGTTTTGATATTGGAATATATCCAATTAAAAATAAAGGTTGCTACAATAAACTATGGAGTAAAATTGATAAACTTCATACAATATCAAATGATTTACTAAATCTTGCATATGCTAATGGATTTAAAAAAAATGTTCCTTATCAAAAAATTACTCCTGCCATAGATACTTCTTTTTTTATAAATCAATCATCGAATGATGCTTCAAATAAAAATAAACTAAAATTAATGACCATTGGTAGGTTGCATTGGAAAAAAGATTACACAAGTGTTATTATAGCATTAAAAAATTTAAAAGATAGAGGAATAGATTTTGAGTATACAATTATTGGCGATGGTCAAGAGGAAGAGAAGTTAAAGTATTTAGTACATGAGTTAGGTTTAATAAATAATATTATTTTTACAGGGAAAATCAGTCAGAAAGAAATATTAATTTATTTTAAGAAAAGCCATTTTTATTTACAATATAGTCTTCAAGAAGGCTTTTGCAATGCTGTTTTAGAAGCACAAGCAATGGGAGTTTTGCCAATTGTTTCGAATGCTGAAGGATTGTCAGAAAATGTTGTAAATAATAAAACAGGCTGGGTTATACAAAAAAACAGTCCAAAATTATTGACTGAGAAAATAGTAGAAGTTATCAACTTATCCCAAAACCATAAAGAAAAAATTAGAAAACAAGCCACAGAACGTGTTACAAAAGAATTCAATATAGAAAAACAACAAAAAGAATTTATTGATTTTTATACTCAATAATGTACTTTATCTATAATTTATGCATGGCCTCCAATTTTCTTTACATGTTAGATTATTTATGTTTAAGTTTGTATTTGTAGTGATATCACAAATTTAATCATAAACCCAAAACGCTATTTTCTTTTTATTAGAAGAGAAAATATTTATAAATGCTTTTTTCCTTTCTTAAATATCTTCAACCTACTAGTTACTTTACATTACCCAATAGTAATGGTAAGTATATATACCCTATAGTTTCTGAAATACCAGATGATATCTTAAGTTATTTAAAGGTAGATAAAGAGTATAGTTCAATAAGAGCTAGAACTTATGACCTTTCTTTTCAAGCTATTGAAAAAGGGTATATAGGAGACGTAAAAAAAATTGAATTCACGGAAGATATTCCTATTGTTGATGAATACCGTTTTGTGAAAAAATATTTTAGTGTATTTTGGTATTATTATATTTTTATTATTCGATTAATCACATTTAACAATCCTTTTAAAGAAATTAATGGTTTTATAAAATCATTTAAAGTTTCAAGATCATTAATATCAAAGAATGCTCTTACATACTCAGAATGGAATTGTTTTGATTCAAAGTTATTAAAAACACAGCCAAAAGTTAGTATCATCATACCAACTCTAAATCGTTATAAGTATTTAAAAGATGTTTTAAAAGATCTAGAAAACCAAGACTATCAAAACTTTGATGTCATAATTATTGATCAGTCTGAACCTTTTCAAAAGAAATTTTATGATAATTTCAACCTAGATATTAAACTCATACATCAAAAAGAAAAAGCTTTGTGGTTGGCTAGAAATAAGGCTATAGAATTCTCTGATGCTGATTATTTATTATTGTTTGATGATGACAGTCGGGTAGAGTTAGACTGGGTTAGAAATCATATTAAAAGTCTTGATTTTTTTAATGCAGATATTTCTTCGGGAACCTCTATTTCATTAGTGGGTGATAAGGTGCCAGATAATTATTCCTTTTTCAAATATTCAGAACAACTAGATACTGGAAATGTTTTAATTAAAAGAGACGTTTTTAAAGCTATTGGCTTGTTTGATAGACAATATGAGAAACAGAGAATGGGAGATGGTGAATATGGTTTAAGAGCCTTTTTATTTGGCTTTAAGAATATTTCCAACCCCTATGCTCAAAGATTACATTTAAAGGTAGGGACTGGAGGATTAAGACAAATGGGGTCTTGGGATGGTTTTCGACCTAAAAAATGGTTTTCTCCTCGTCCTATACCCAGTGTTTTGTATCAGTTTAGAAAATATTACGGTAATAAAATGACAGTTTTTAATTTATTAAAATCTATCCCACCATCCGTTATACCATATAAGTATAAAGGGAATAAGTTTTTAATGGTTTTAGCATATATAAGCATGCTTGTGATATGGCCTATTATTTTAACTCAGGTTTTATTTTCTTGGAAAAAGGCTACCATAAAATTAAATGAAGGATCTTTAATAAAAAAAATATAATATGAAAACAACACTAGTTACTGGTGGAGCAGGTTTTTTAGGCTCCCATCTTTGTAAGAAATTGTTAGATAAAGGACATGAGGTTATTTGTGTTGACAATTTTTATACTGGAAGTAAAACAAATATTTTACCATTAATGTCCAATCCTTATTTTGAGGTTATTAGACATGATGTTACTTTTCCATTGTATCTTGAGGTAGACGAAATTTACAATTTAGCTTGTCCTGCAAGTCCCATTCATTATCAGAATGATCCTGTTCAAACTACAAAAACAAGTGTGCATGGAGCTATCAATATGCTTGGCTTGGCAAAGCGTTTGGGAATAAAGATTTTACAAGCATCTACAAGTGAAGTATACGGTAATCCTAATGTGCACCCTCAAAAAGAAAGCTATTGGGGGAATGTAAATCCTATTGGTATTCGTTCTTGTTATGATGAGGGGAAAAGAGCTGCAGAAACTTTATTTTTTGACTACCGTCGTCAACACAATTTAGATATTAAAGTCATACGGATTTTTAATACTTACGGGCCTAATATGCATCCTAATGATGGAAGAGTAGTGAGTAATTTCATTGTACAAGCACTTCAAAATATTGATATAACTATATATGGTGATGGTCAGCAAACGAGAAGTTTTTGTTATGTAGATGATTTGTTGGAAGGTATGGTACTTTTGATGGAAACTCCTTCCGACATAACAGGCCCTATGAATATTGGCAATCCAAATGAGTTTACGATACTGCAATTAGCTAAAAAAATTATTGAAATTACAAATAGTACCTCTCAAATTATTTTCAAACCTTTGCCTCAGGATGATCCACTGCAAAGAAAACCAGATATAACATTAGCTAAAGAAAAATTAAATTGGAATCCCTCTATACAATTAGAGGAAGGTTTGATAAAAACAATTGAGTATTTTAAGAAGAAGATTAATGTATAAATTATATTATCCGCAGGAATTTTTATTTGAGTCATCTAGAAGTTCGCTTTTTCCTTTGTTAAAACCTTTTTTAAAAGAGAGGTCCTTTACTAATAAAGAAAGAATTGAACAATATGGTGTGTCTGATTTAATATTTTCTTTTGTAGATGATACTAATGAGTGTGATTTTATAGTGCTTCCAATGACTTGGAATTATTATAAAAAAAATAATTTATTTGATACAATTATAAAATTCATCGAAACCAATCAAAATAAGACTATTTTATCCTATACTTCTGGAGACTTTGGTGTGAAAACACCCAATTATTCAAATTTATATGTGTTAAGAGAAAATGGTTATAGAAGTAAATTGTATAAAAACCATATAGGAATTCCTGTTTTTATTAAAGATCCTCTAAAGAATCTGTATTCTAGAACAGAAGTTATTCCATTAAACTATTCTGTCCGTCCTATTGTCGGGTTTTGTGGACAGTCAAATTTTACATTTAAAGCTGGAGTTATCGATATAATTCGTGTAATTTTAAAGAATACTAAATATTATTTAGGATTAAGAGATGAATTGCCACAACGTATATTATCAAGCAGTTATTTAAGAGGTAAAATATTAAATGTGATAAAAAATTCGATTAGTATAAAAGACAACTTTATTGAACGTAAAAAATACAGAGCAGGAGTAAAGACAAATGAAGATAGAATAAAAACAACTCAGGAGTTTTACGATAATATAAAAGATTCACACTATATAATTTGTCTACGTGGTGGAGGGAATTTTTCTGTGCGAATCTATGAGACTTTGGCAATGGGACGTATTCCTTTGTTTATAAATACTGATTGTTTGTTACCATTAGATATTGATAATGAATGGAAAAAAGCACATAGTTTGGGTTTGAAGAAGATAATCTTCACGGACTAGAAGATGTCCTTGACGTATTTCACAAAAAACTATCTAAAGACTCTTTACAAGACTATTTAAATAATAATCGTGAGTTTTGGAAAGAAAAATTGAGTCTTAATGGGTATTTTTTAAATTTATTTTTAAAGCTTAAATAGGATTTTTATGTTTGACAAAGATAAAATTTCAATATTAACTTCAGAATTCCCAGTAGAGCCAAGACAAATAGTCAACCATGTCTTCTATTTATCTATTAACTTAGTCAAAGAAGAATATATTATATTTAGTACAAAAGATAAACGATTGAATAATTCTTTAATTGAAAATCAATTTGACAGTGAATTGCTATTCAATGTTCATAAGTTATCAATGCCCATAAATCGACTTAAAATGTATTTCAATCGTTTTACTTTTACTGCTTTATATAATAATTCGATAAACATTCCTTTTGGGAGATTTTTAATGGTTAAAGCATATATAAGCATGCTTATAATATGGCCTATTATTTTATGTCAAGTAGGCAAATCTTGGAGTTTAGCCAGTAAAAAATTAAAGCAAGGTGCTATCATTAAATATATAGATTAAAAAAACATTTAGTTACTAATTTTAAATCTGATGAAATAACTAATTATGACAGAGAAAACAATATGATAATCAATAAAAATGTGTTAATTATTACCTCTGAATTCCCTCCAGAACCTGGAGGAATAGGGAATCATGCATATAATATTGCTAAGCAATTGAGTATGAGTAATTATACTGTAACTGTTGTATGTGATCAACGTTCTAAAATAAGTAATGAAAAATCATTATTTGATCTAAACGTATCATTTAAAATTATTAGAATAAAGAAGCAAACTATCCGTATTTTAATGTACTTAAATCGAATATTTCAAATTTTTAAACACACGTATAGAAATGAAATAATTATAGCCTCTGGTAAATTTCCTCTTTGGATTGTTGCAATAACATCTTTATTCTTTAAAGAAAAAAAATTTATAGCTGTCGTTCATGGTTCAGAAGTAAATTTCAAAAAAAAAATATTGCGTAAAACTATAGATATATCACTGAAGAAGTTTGACCATATAATAGCTGTTTCTAACTTTACAAAATCATTAATTTCTTATTTAAAACTAACTAATATAACCGTAATACCAAATGGCTTTGCATTATCAAAAACTTCGACAACTTACTAATGAGAAAATAAAAGGGAAACCTAGTTTAATTACCGTTGGGTCTATTTCTGAGAGAAAAGGTCAAAGAAATGTTATTAACGCACTTCCAACTCTAATTAAATCTTATCCAGAAATTCATTATCATATGGTTGGCAAACTATATAAAAAAGAAGAATTTTTTAATCTTGCAAAAAAGCTAAATGTGGATAAACATATTACTTTTCATGGAGCTGTTAGCGATGAGGTTAAAATAAAGTTACTTCAAAATAGTGATATTTTCACGATGTTAAGTCAAAAAACTGCTTCTGGAGATGTTGAAGGATTTGGAATTGCAATTTTGGAAGCCAATAGCCTAGGCATACCCTCTATAGGAGCAAAAAACTGTGGAATAGAAGATGCTATTTTAGATTATAAATCAGGTATACTCATTCAGAATAACAACCCTTCTGAACTTAAAAAATCAATTAAAAATATATTAGAGAAATACGACTTATACGGTCATGAATCAAAACTATGGGCGTCAAAATTTTCATGGACAAATATCATTAAAGGGTATATAAAGATTTTAGAGCTGTGAAAATAGCGATTATATCACATACAGAACACTATCAGGGATTCTTCAGGTAAAATTAAAGGGTGGGGGCCAACAGTATTAAAGAAATCAATAAATTGGCTGTTGCAAATAGCGGATTCGGTAGTTCATATAGCGCCCTTTGCATTCAGAAGGAAATGCCCCTGATGAGTGCTTTAAGTCATAATACAGAGAAAAGATATACAATTATTTACCTCTAAGACCCTCAGGAGGAAGAGGGATAGGAAAAGTTATCTAATCTTAATAACTGCTCCGCATCTAATGTAACTAGAGATATACTAAAGCAATAAAAGAGTGTAGATTTTATTCAATTTAGAGCACCTACTGGTATGGGATTGTATGTATTACCTTTTTTAAGGTTATTTTACAATTCGAAATACTGGATAAAATATGCCGGAAATTGGAAAGACGAAAAAATGCCATTTGGAAATAAACTTCAAAAAAAATGGTTGCAAAATTTCACATCAAAAAATACTAAAATTACTGTAAATGGTTTCTGGAAAAATGAGAGAAACAATATAGTCCCTTTTGAAAATCCGTGTTTAGATCAAAATGACAGAAAACTTGGTCGTAATATCTTAGCTGCTAATAAATTAAAAAAAACAGTAGAGTTTTGTTTTGTAGGTGCTTTAAACAATCATAAAGGTGTAGATAAAATTTTAGAAGCGTTAAAGTGCCTTGATAACAAAAAACAGAAATATATATGTCATTTAGTTGGAGATGGTCCACAGCGAATTGAATTTGAAAAAACAGCAAAACTTCTAAGATTAGAAATTATTTTTCATGGATTCTTAGCAAAAGATTCGATTAGTAATATTTATTCAAGTTGTGACTTTATCATTCTGCCATCTAAGAGTGAGGGTTTTCCTAAAGTTATTGGAGAAGCCATGAATTATGGATGTATACCTATAGTTTCTGATATTTCTTGTATTTCACAGTATATACAAGACGGGGTAAACGGTTTTTTAATTAACCCCATAACATCTAAAGAAGTTCAAAAAAAAATAAATTTAGCGTTAAATTTAACTAATAGTGAGAGAATAAAAATTAAAAAGTATAATTTTGAATTGGCAGAAAAATTTACATATAATTATTACAATAATCGAATTAAAAATGAAATTTTTCAATCTAAATAATAAATAAATTGGTAGAAAAAATACTACAAAACAAACTTTTATTTATCATCCTTCATCTAGTATTTGGGTACTTTGGAACTTTACCATTTTTTTCAACTATATTTGGGTTAATCGTAGTTTCTCTGCCAATTTACATTTTAATTGTTACAAAAAACAGCAATGAAGAGGCTTTAACTTTTTCAGCCTATTTGGTTGGTGTGGAGGTTTTTATTCGAATGACAAAAGGTTTTTTTTTATACGAAACGGGTAAGTATGCGGTAATATTATTTTTATTCTTAGGGATTCTTTTAGGGGAGTTTAAGCAGCGTTTTTCAGTTCAATATATATATTACATTTTACTTTTATTATTAGGAATTGTTTTTACGCAGGTTCCTGAAGGAGAGTCTATAAGGAAATCTATTTTATTTAATTTAAGTGGTCCGATTCTTTTGGGGTAGCCGCTTTGTACTTCTATCAAAGACCCATAGATAAAGAAAAGGTATTCAACTCTTTGTTTTTTATGCTACTTCCTTTATGTTCTATGATTTCTTATTTATACTTTAGAACCCCGATTTAAAAGAAATTGTATTTGCTAGTACAGCTAATTTTGAAACTTCTGGTGGTTTCGGACCCAACCAAGTGGCTACTGCTATTGGCTTAGGTATTTTTATCATCACCACATTTATTTTAACTAGAAGAAAGCTCACCGGGTATTTATTTTTAGATTATATTCTTCTAGTATACTTTGTCTATAGAGGTTTATTAACCTTTTCTCGTGGAGGTATTTTTACAGTTGCCGGTGCTTTAATTGTATTTTCTTTTTTTTATCTTCTACATAAAAGAGTGTCTCTAGGTGTTTTTTTTAAATATATACTAACAGCGGGTTTCTTTATTTTAGCGATTTGGATTTATACTTCTGGCATCACGGGGGAATGCTTAATAATAGATATACAGGTAAAAATGCATCTGGAGTTCAAAAGAAAGACATAACCACAGGTAGAGCAGATATTTTTGCTGTTCAATTTGAAAATTTTTTAGCAAACCCATTAGGTATTGGGGTTGGGAATGGAAAATATGAAAGAAAAAAAAGTTTAAAAAAAGTTACAGCAGCCTCACACAATGAAGTTGGTAGACTTTTGGAAGAACATGGTTTTATAGGATTATTGTTATTAATAATTATTAACTACAATCCCTTTATTTAATTTTTTTAGGAGTACGAATTACCAAAGAGCGTTTATTATCTCTTTCTATGTTTTTTGGTTTTTAACAATTAACCATTCTGCGATGCGGATTGCACTTCCAGGGTTTATTTATGGTTTAAGTTTAATTCATATTACCGGAAATGAAGAAGAATAAAATACTTTATATTGGTAATAATCTCACACAAAAAACGAAGTACAATTCAACCATGACTGTTTTATCTTCCTTATTGTCTAAGGAGGGCTATGTTGTAACGCTATCTTCCGATAAAATAAACAAGATATCTCGGTTGTTAGATATGTTTTGTACAACCCTAAAAAATCGAAATAAAGTCGATTATGTATTGATAGATACCTATAGTACCATTAATTTTTATTATGCTTTTTCATCTCTCAATGGGCTAGAATATTCCACCTAAAATACATCCCGATTTTACACGGTGGAAATTTACCTGAAAGAATTTCAAAAAGTAATATATTATCAAACGTACTATTCAAAAATTCTTACAAAAACATAGCACCGTCTCATTATTTAAAAGATGAATTTGAGAAAAAAAGGGTATCAAACCACTATGATTCCTAATATTCTGGAAGTGGACAATTACGTGTATCTAGAAAGAAAAGAAATCAACCCAAATTATTTTGGGTAAGAGCTTTTAAAGAAATTTACAATCCAACGCTTGCCATTAACGTTTTAAAACTAGTAAAAAAAGAGTACCCAAAGGCAATTTTGTGCATGGTCGGTCCTTTTGTAGACGATTCATATCCCAAAACATTGGCTTTATTAAAAGAATATAAACTAGAGGATTCCGTTGAGTTTACAGATGTATTATTAAAAGAGGCCTGGCATAAAAAATCGGTAGACTATGATATTTTTATAAATACCACTAATTTTGACAATACCCCTGTGAGTGTTATGGAAGCAATGGCTTTAGGATTACCGGTGGTAAGTACCAATGTTGGAGGGCTTCCTTATTTAATTGAGAATAAGAAGGATGGATTGTTAGTGAATAAAGAAAATCCAAAAGAAATGGCAGCTGCTATTATTGAAGTTTTACAGGGGAAACATCCTAATTTAGCAATAGAAGCTAGAAAAAAAGTTGAAGGTTTTAGTTGGGGAGCTAACAAAGATAAATGGTTTAAAATTCTTACATAATGTTGCGAAAAACCATTTATTTACTGGGACAAAGTTTTAGGAATCCATCACTAAAAAAGAAATATGCTTTTTTAAAGAGTTCAGAAAAATGGTCTTTACAAGAACTTGAAAACTATCAGCTTAAAAAATTAAAAGAACTTTTAGAAATTGCCTATCACAATTCTGCCTTCTATAAAAATAAATTTGATCGTTTAGAGATTGATATTACTAAAATTAACACTTTAAGTGATCTTAAATCACTACCAATTCTTACCAAAGAAGAGTTAGTAAATTTTACTTCAGAAATACAAACCTCTATTAAATTCAAAAATAAAATTTTAGCGACCACTTCAGGTACCTCTGGACAATCATTAAAATTTTATAGAGAAGAAGCCGCAGATTCTTTCAATAGAGCAGCCATACAAAGAGGCTTATTCTTGGTATGCTGTTCAGCCATGGGATAGAAATGGGTATTTTTGGGGATTTAATTTTTCGAGATTCAGTAGATTGAAAAACATTTTTTTTGATACTTTACAAAACCGATTTAGAATTTTTAGTTATCAGGAATCAGCGCTTAAAAAATTTATTCAAAAAGCAAGAAAAGCAACCTATATTCATGGGTATTCTTCGATGATTTACCAAGTAGCAGTTTTAATAAATAAGTTGGATTTAACAAAACCTACTCATATTAAAATGATTAAAGGAACTTCAGAAAAAATTCTTGATGGCTATTATGATGAAATACAAAAAGCTTTTGGAACTAAAATAATTAGTGAATACGGAGCCACAGAATCTGGAATTATCGCTTTTGAGTGTCCGCAAGGAAACATGCACATTTCTATGGAAGGTGTGATCGTGGAAGAAGTAGAAAATGAAATTTTAGTAACGAATTTACAAATGACTTCATTCCCGATAATTCGATATAAATTAGGAGATTATATTGCTTTAGCATCAAGAAAAAAACTTGTTCTTGTGGTAAAAAACATTTGATTATCGAAGAAGTTACCGGTAGAGTGGGAGAAAAAATTTATGGTAAAAAAGAAATATATCCAAGTTTATATTTTTATTATATTTTTAAAAATCTTATCTAAAGAAGATAAAATTCACTTAAATTATCAAGTAATTCAAGAAAATAAAGGTTTTTTGACCTTCTATATTGAACAAGAACGAAGCAGTGTTAATGAGCAAAAATTAATCAAAGAAATAAAAAAATATTTTAACGAAGACATCGCCTTTGAAATTCAATATCATTCAAAATTATACGATACCAAAGGAAAACTAAAAAATTTTATTTCATATATTCATGAATAAATTAGTTTCAATCATAACGCCCAATTACAATTCAGAAAAGTTTATTGCGAAGACCATTTCTAGTGTTTTAGAGCAAACCTATGAACATTGGGAATTGATTATTGTAGATGATGCTTCCACAGATAACAGTATCAAGATAATTAACGCTTATTTGGAAAAAGATTCTCGAATACAATTACATCAACTTTCAAAAAATGTTGGAACGGGAGTTGCGAGAAACAAAGCAATCGAGCTATCAAAAGGGAGTTTTATTGCCTTTTTGGATAGTGATGATCTTTGGTTGCCAAAGAAACTAGAAGAGCAGATTAGTTTTATGAACCGTAATAAGTATCACTTCACTCATACTTCTTATGAAGAAATTAATGAAAATGGAGCTACAACGAATAAAATTATTAACTGTAAGAAAAAAATGAACTATGCACAAATGCTGTATTCTAACAAGATAGGTTGTTTAACAGCGGTCTATAATAAAGATGTTCTGGGTAAGGTGTATATGCCAAATATTAGAAAAAGACAAGATTATGCGCTGTGGTTACAATTATTAAAAAAAGAGGAATTCGTTTATGGAATTCCAAAAAACCTGGCCAGTTATAGAGATCGAAGCAACTCAATTTCAAATAATAAAATTGAAATGTTACAATGGAATTGGAGATTATATACTGAGGTAGAAAATTTATCTTACTTTAGAGGAATTTACTATGTATTGGCTAATATTATAAACAAAGTACTCAAGTAATAATCAAATTTTTTAAGACTAGTATCACTAATCATATATTAGGTTTATATAATTTTGATAGTATAAAAAATATCTTACACAACTATAATTTTCAACTGAATAGAGCATCTTAATGAAATTAAGCACATAACTTTTGAAGACAGAAAACAACACATTATAATATTTCAGAACGAAAAGTTCTTTTGAGATTTATAGATATATTAATTTGTATCTTAAGTTTATGGATTTCAAATACTTATTTCGACTTTGAATATGTTTTTTTTGATAGCCCAAAGATTATAACTTGGCTGTTCGTATTAAATTTTTATCTCCTTTTATTAGGGGAAATTTTTCAACTCTATAATTTAAATGTTTCAAATAACAGGTATTTAATTGTTAGAAGTGTTATTTTAACTGTTTTTTTTACAACATTATTTTACATATTTACGCCCTTTATAACTCCAGAGTTACCTGAAAACAGGTTCCAAATAGTATACTTTTTTTTAATTATTTCTACACCAATTCTTATTGGGCGGTTTTTATACATGTGGTTAATATTTTCACCAAAATATTTTAAAAGTATTGTTTTTATTGGTGAACATGAAAGAATTAAAAAAATGTTGCATCAAATTAATGATGATAATTTTCACCATTTGCATACCTATGTTTCAGACAAGGAAATAGAAGGTATTCCAGGTTTTCAACATATTAAAAATGCAAGCTTATCTACATTAGTTTCTAAAGATTTTATATCAGAAGTCGTTGTGTCTCCAAAAGGCTTCACAAAAGAGATTGTAGATTCTTTAAATAAAGAGCTTGTTTTGTTATTTGAAGAGGGTGTAAATATCAAAAGTTATGAAAGCTTTTATGAAGAAGTAACCGGAAGAGTTCCCAGAGAATATTTAAATCATAATTTCTATGAACATATTAATTTTAGTGTAAATAATACAAACCGATTTTATTTATATGCTCTAAGGTTTTTTGATTTTATAATTTCTCTTGTTGGGATTCTAATTTTTGTATGTATGATTCCTTTCCTATTAATTGGAAATTTATTAACAAATAGAGGTCCCTTATTTTACACGCAAGAAAGAGTTGGACAAAATGGGAGGAGCTTCAAAATATACAAGCTTACGATCCATGATTAAAAATGCAGAAGCTAAAGGAGCGGTTTGGGCACAAAAAAATGACGTAAGAATTACTGCTTTTGGAAAATTTTTAAGAAATACTAGATTGGATGAGGTGCCTCAATTTTTCAATATTTTAAAAGGAGAAATGAGTTTTATTGGTCCTAGGCCAGAACGTCCAGAGTTTGTTAAAAGTCTCGAAGCGAACATCCCTTTTTATGCAATTAGAAACGTTATTAGACCAGGATTAACAGGTTGGGCGCAAGTAAAGTACCCGTATGCAAATACCATAAAAGAGCAAGAAGTTAAATTGCGATATGACTTGTATTACATTAAAGAAAGAGGTGCTTTTTTAGATTTTAAAATTTTGATTAAAACAATTACTACTGTGTTACTATTTAAAGGTCAATAATCGTTTAGATAAAAATAAATACCGAACCATAAGTAATACCAAAATTGGTAGAATAGAAAGTGGTAATTGCTGAATTTTACACATCCAAACAAAAGGAATAATCCCTAAAAATAGCATTAATATATATACATATGTATGGATCCATTTCTGCTGACTTTCTTTTAGTAGAAAAAAAGCAACAATTACGTTTGGTGCAAAAGCCCATAAAAAATTAAAATTATTGGGTGTTGTTGAGTGATTTGTAAAAAACCATAAAAAGAGTATTAAGATTCCTATAAGACCAGTGACAAGGAAAAGTAGAAAATCGAACCATTTTGTTCTCCTTTTGTTTTTGAAATCTTTGTAGGTAATTAATAAACCGATGAATGAAATTATAGAAAAGATTAAAAAAGGATTTAATAAGTTAACTTCTTGTTTTAATTCTTTAAAATCTAAAAGAGTGTCCTCTCTTTCAACCAAGCTTTTTGGTTGATTTTTCTCAAAAATAGTTGCGTTTTTAAATATATAAAATACATAATCTGGTAAGTACATATACTCATTAGGTGTAGCTTTTCTGTCAAGTTTACTTCCTAAAGCCAAGTTAATACCAAAGCTGCCCCAAGTATTCCAAGGAATTTCTCTATCCATTAATTGTCTTAATGATAGCTCTTTTTCTATATGAGAATCATTAAATTTTAGTTTATCTCCTAAAATAGAGGCTGTAATATCTCGTAGTTTTGTCGCGCAATTATTGTAATAAGGGTCATAGGGATAAAAGGCGTTTTTTGGCAGTGCATTCTGTTCTAAATACCTAAAATACCCCTGTTTTTCGCCTTGTGTTAAATTTAAAACCTGTTGCTTAACCCAGCGTTTATCTCTTTTACTACTTGCTAAGAAATATTTAAAGTCATAACGTGCCAAACTATACACCATATTACCTTTCACAAAATTTGTATAGTAGTTAGGAGCTTTGAAATCAAACATTCCATAATTATAAATGACATCTATTTTAAAAACAGGATCTTTAATTCGAATTGCAGAATGACCAAATGCTTCAAATAATTCTGTTCCTGGACCAACGGTTACAATACTTATTTCAGCATAAGCAGAGAGTTGTATTTGCGCTTGTAATGGTTTAAAAAAAGAAAAAAGAAGGAGGAATAAAAGGTGTTTTTTTTTCATAAGTAGTTAAGGTCTAAAAAAACTATAATCAATTGTGATAGAAAAAATATTAGAAAATAAAGCATTACCAACACTTCCAATATTTGTTAACGCATAGTCTATTTGAATTCCATTGTATTTAAAGCCAACACCAAAGTTGGGCTGTAGAGAAAGTGATTTACTGTTATTAAATTCTGTGATGTATTGAAAGTTTCCAATCCCAGCTCTTAAAAAAACTATTTTATCAAAATCTAATTGAAAGCCAAGAGCAGGATCTATACTTACAAAATCATATGAAATAAGATCATTTGTTTTTGCAAATCGCATGTTTAAATCTACCTCGGTTAGTAAGTTAAAATACCTACCAATTTTCCAATATTTTGCAACTCCTAACTGTACTTTAGGCTTCGTAATTTCAGTAGTTTCAGGTAATTCTTGATTTTGACCAGGAATCGCATTTTTAATTTGATCAAATGCAGTTTGATTGATACTCCAACTATTAAATGTTGTAGTAAGATCTCTAACCATGAAACCAAATTTCCAATTACTTCTTTCAAATTGAATTCCTACATCAAATCCAAAACCCCATGATGAAGCAAAGTCACCAATAATTCTCCTTATAATTTTTGCATTTACACCAAACTTAAGGTCTTTAAATAGTAGATTCCTTGCATAGGCAATATTAAAGGCATAATCTGCAGCAGAAAATAAACTAATTCTATTAAAGTCTATATTGCCCTGACTGTCAATTAATTCAGTTGTATTTAAAATATCATCGACACCAAAACGAATGATAGAAATTCCAAGAGCACTATTTTTATCAATAGGCATGGCAAAAGCTGCGTGGTTATAATTCGCAATTCCTGCAAAATAGGAGGCATGCATTAAAGAACCTTGATAATCTTCTATGCCCACTAAACCTGCTGGATTCCAGTATATTGAATTTACATTGGATGTTGTTGCAACTACTGACTTACTCATTCCTAAAGCGGAGGCATCTACACCGATATTTAAGAATTCGTTTGAGTAGTTCCTAAATGCTTGACCACTTAAAAATAATGGAAATACCAAAAAAACAAATAAAAATATATGTTTCAACTTCATGAAAATTATCGAGTACAAATATCTAAAAACCTACTAAAATAACAGTTGTTTTCTGAAGATATTGTTCTGAATTAGATAATACCAATGTTTTCAATAATAAAACGTGAAATTCTCTTTTCTAACCAGGTATTTTCAGAAAGTTTAAATGATGACATAAAACCAACATGCCCCCCATAATTTGGTGCTTCGAAAAAGAAATTCTTAGAATTATGAGCTTCATCAAAAGGAAAACATTCTTTCGATAGAAAAGAATCGTCTTTAGCATTAATTAATAAAGTGGGTCTTTGTATTTTTGACAAGAAGGGTTTAGAGCTTGCTTTTTCCCAGTAGTCTTCTGGACTTTTAAAACCAAAGACAGGAACTGTATATAAGTGCTCTAAATGCTTAAATTTAGTTGCTTTAAATAATTTATCTTTATCTAGCTTATATTCTGGAAACTTATGAGCTTTTTCTAAAACTTTGTTTTTCATTGTTTTAAAAAATACTTCTATGTAAAATTTATTCTTTAATTTGTCCATTTCTATTTCTGCTGTTGCAATATCTACAGGAACAGAAACCGCAATTCCACCTTTTATTTTTGGTGATACATGATCACCTTGCTCTCCCAAATATTTTAAAGTTAAATTACCACCTAAGCTAAAGCCAATCATCACAATATTTTCATAATCGTAGTTTTCTATAATATGTTTAACTACAAAATCTACATCTTCAGTTTTTCCACTATGGTAGGTTGGAAGTAGTAAGTTATCCTCTCCACTGCAACTTCTTAGATTAAAACTAACGGTATCTAAACCCATAGAGTTTAATTCATTTACTGTAGATACCATATAGCTAGATTCTGAGTTTCCTTCCAGTCCATGAATTAATAAAACCATTGTTTTAGAGCCTATAATTGAAAAATCTAAATCAAAAAAATCATGGTCCCAAGTGGTAATTCTCTTTCTCTTATAATGTATCGAATCCTTCATAAATAGTGGTCGATACATGGTGTTAAAATGACTGTTTTTAAAAGGTAGAGAAGGATTAAAGTTAGAAGTAAAAACAGGCATAGATTTTTTATTTTTACAAATATGAAAAAAAATAAACGATTTAGAAAACTATCAAAATCTGATTTCCTACTTTAGCTTTTAAATTGGCTATAAAATGAACATTAAAAAACACATTCCTAATTTATTAACCCTTGGTAATCTTTTATGCGGAACCATTGCTACAATTTTTGCTGTTCAAGGTGAATTTGTATTCGCTGCACTTTTGGTTATTGCAGGGATTTTATTTGATTTTTTAGATGGGTTTGCTGCACGTTTACTTCATGTTTCAGGTGAATTAGGGAAACAGTTAGATTCTTTGGCTGATATGGTAACAAGTGGTGTTGTTCCTGGAATAATTATGTTTAGACTTCTTCAAGATGAAAATGTTTTTATGAATGATAACGATTTAAATTCTCTAGAACAATTCTCTTTTAATTTTAATGTAAATGACGTGCTTCCTTTTTTAGGATTACTACTAACCTTAGGGGCATGTTACAGACTCGCAAAATTTAACATAGACACAAGACAATCAGATTCTTTTATAGGTTTACCAACACCAGCGATGAGTTTGTTTGTAATTTCTTTACCATTAATTCAAGAATATTCTTCTATAGATTTTGTGCAAAATATCATTGCTAATAATTACTTTTTAATTGCCGTTACAATTGTGTTAACCTACTTAATGAATGCTGAATTGCCCTTATTCTCTCTAAAATTTAAAGAGTATTCTGTCAAAAATAATGTAATAAAGTATCTCTTTTTAGTGGTTTCTTTATGCATGATTATTTTTTTGCAATACCTCTCAATACCCTTAATAATATTGGTGTATGTAATTTTATCAATTTTTAGTAATGCTGCAAATAAAGCTACGGTTTAATACAAGTAGCTCCTTTATTGATCATAAAAAATTTTGAATACTCAGGAAGTTTATAAGAGAGTTTTTATAAAAAAAATAGAATCAAATTATTTTTGCAAGAACCTGTAGAAACTTTAAAAAATAAATATCTCTCTAAGGTTAAAGGGACAACACTTCTTGAAAACACTTTTTAATTTTGAGACAAGTCTATAGTAATTAAACCTTTAATGAGAGATTAAATAAATTTTTTCTTTTTTAGTTCGAAGTCTTTACCAAGATACACTTTACGCACCATTTCATCTGCAGCTAATTCTTCTGGAGTTCCTTCTTTTAGAATAGTTCCATTATACATTAAATAGGTTTTATCGGTAATGGCTAATGTTGCTTGTACATCATGATCGGTAATTAAAATACCAATATTTTTATTCTTTAATTGTGCTACAATACTTTGTATGTCTTCAACTGCAATAGGATCTACACCTGCAAATGGTTCATCCAATAAAATAAATTTTGGATCAGAGGCCAAACAACGTGCAATTTCTGTTCTTCGTCTTTCTCCACCTGATAATAAATCACCTCTGTTTTTACGAACATGACCAATATTAAACTCTTCAATTAAAGATTCTAATTTAATTTTCTGCTCTTTTTTTGATAAACCAGTAAATTGCAAAACTGACATAATATTATCTTCTACAGATAATTTTCTAAAAACAGAAGCTTCTTGTGCCAAATAACCAATACCTTTTTGAGCACGTTTGTACATGGCATCATTAGTTATTTCTTCATCATTTAAGAATATTTTTCCGAAGTTTGGTTTAACCATACCAACAATCATGTAGAAAGAAGTTGTTTTTCCAGCTCCATTTGGACCTAAAAGTCCAATAATTTCTCCTTGCTGAACTTCCAAGGAAATGCCTTGTACAACTTTTCGACTTCCATAAATCTTCTGAATATTTTCAGCTCTTAAAATCATAAATCAAATATAGTAAAAGTGACTGTGGGAATTCATAAAGTATTTATAAAGTATTTTCTTCCAAAATTTCCCAATATTCGACAGCTTTTCTTAAATGAGGAATTACAATGGTACCACCTACTAGAGTTGCAATAGACATCGTTTCCATCATTTCTTCTTTACTTACACCGTTTTTCATAGCAGATTCTAGGTGATACTGAACGCAATCATCACATCGTAATACAGCAGAAGCTACCAAACCTAAAAGTTCTTTTGTCTTTATAGGTAAACTTCCTTCCTTAAAGGCATTTGTATCTAAATTAAATATTCTTTTGATAACTTTATTATTATCATTTAAAATTTTATCGTTCATTTTTTGACGATAATTATTAAATTCTTGAACCTTATTGGGCATTTTTTTCTTGTTTTTTTATGACTCTTCTAGAGATAATAATACTTATTTCATACAATATTAAAATCGGAATTGCTACAACAACCTGACTTGCAACGTCTGGTGGTGTAATAATTGCCGCTAATATTAATACAAATACTAAAGCATGTTTTCTATATTTTTTTAAAAACTCTGGAGTTACTAATCCGATTTTTGTTAGAAAATAGATTATTACTGGAAGTTCAAATAAAATTGATACTCCTAACAGCATATTAGTTACTAACCCAACATGAGATTCTAAAGTGAAACTATTTTGTATACTATCTGTAATTTGATAATTGTATAAAAAGTGAATAGATATTGGCGCAATTACATAAAAACTAAATAATACTCCAATAAAAAAGAGGAGTGAAGCTATGAAAATAAAGCTTCTAGATTTTTTAACTTCGTCTTTATGCAAACCAGGTGTTATAAACCTCCAAGCCTCCCATAAAATATAAGGGAAGGCTACAATTATACCTAATATTAATGAAGACCAAATGGAGTTCATTAATTGAGATGTTACTCTGATACTTTGTAATTTTTTGTCATCAAAATTAACATTGCAAAATGCGCTGTCCATTCCAAACAGATTAAAGAAATCGCAAAATAATTGATATGTAAAAAAATCTGGCTGAATGTGTGCTAATAAGAAATTATCATATATTTCTTTATCGAAAATAAAAAAAACAATTGCTAATATAAATATTGCGGTTACACCTCTTACTAAATGCCAGCGTAATTCTTCTAAATGTCCCAAAAAAGACATTTCGTCCTGCTGTTTTGCCATTAGAAAATTCCTTCTTTAATTAAATCGTGTAAGTGTACAACACCTACATATTCATTGTCTGAATCAGTAACTAAAATTTGAGTAATATTATTTTTTTCTAATGCATCTAACACTTCAACTGCCATGGCATTTTTATTAATTGTTTTTGGGTTTTTACCCATAATGTCTTTAGCTGTAAAATGATTTATTTCTGTGGTTTTACTTAACATTCTTCTAATGTCACCATCAGTAATAATTCCAACAAGTTTATTGTCATTATTTAAAACGCCAGTAACTCCTAATCTTTTTTCAGAAATTTCTACAATTACTTTTGAAATTGTATCGTCTTCTTTTACAATTGGTAATTGATTGTTATTTATTAAATCGGAGACTCTTAGGTACAAACGTTTTCCTAATGCACCACCCGGGTGGTATTTAGCGAAGTCGTTGCTTGTAAAACCTTTTAATTCTTGTAAGCAAACGGCCAATGCGTCTCCCATTACTAATTGCGCAGTTGTACTGGTTGTTGGTGCTAAATTATTTGTGCAAGCTTCCTTTTCAACAAATGTATTTAGAGGGAAATCTGAATTTTCACCAAGAAAAGATTTAATATTTCCGGTGATTGCAATTATTTTATTTCCGTAGTTTTTTATTAGAGGAACCAAAACTTTTATTTCTGGAGTATTCCCACTTTTAGAGATACAAATTACAACATCATCTTTTTGAACATTTCCTAAATCTCCATGAATTGCATCTGCTGCATGCATAAAAATTGCAGGTGTGCCTGTAGAATTAAACGTGGCTACAATTTTGGTAGCAATATTAGCACTTTTACCAATTCCGGTTACAATTACTCGGCCATTTGAATTTAAGATGAATTTAACTGCATTTTCAAAACTTTCATCAATTAAATTAGCTAAATTAGCAATAGCTTTACTTTCTATTAAAATAGTTTCTTTTGCGGTATTAACAATATTATCGATTTTTTTCAAGTTTTAAGAATTTTATCATAATAAAAAAAAGTTATATCTTTAGATATAGAAATAAGGCAAATTTACTATAAAAATTAGATACCTCAAACAACTATATTTGGTTTGTGCATGATTTCTAAAAATGTTAAACGAATAATAATGATTGTATAGAAATGGATTTACATGGTCCTCTGAAGAAGTTTTTCGGATTTAATAAATTTAAAGGGTTACAAGAAGTCGTAATCCAAAGTGTTGTAAATAACAAAAATACATTTGTAATTATGCCAACTGGTGGAGGTAAATCTCTTTGTTACCAGTTGCCAGCATTAATGAAAGAAGGAACAGCTATTGTTGTTTCTCCATTAATAGCATTAATGAAAAATCAAGTAGATGCGATACGTGGTATTTCGGAACAACACGGTATAGCCCATGTATTAAATTCTTCTTTAAACAAAACTGAAGTAAATCAAGTTAAAGAAGATATAATTAATGGAATTACAAAGCTATTGTATGTAGCTCCAGAATCTTTAATAAAAGAAGAATATGCCTCTTTTTTAAGAACTCAAAAAATATCTTTTGTAGCGATTGATGAAGCACATTGTATTTCTGAATGGGGTCATGATTTTAGACCAGAATATAGAAATTTACGTCATATAATCAAACAAATTGACGATGTTCCAGTTATAGGTTTAACAGCAACTGCTACAGAAAAAGTACAAGAAGATATTCTAAAAACTTTAGGAATTACGGATGCAAATAGATTTAAAGCTTCTTTTAATAGAGCTAATTTATTTTATGAAGTGAGACCTAAAACCGAAGAAGTACAAAAAGAAATCATTCGTTTTGTAAAGCAAAGAGAAGGAAAATCTGGAATTATATATTGTTTAAGTAGAAAAAAAGTTGAAGAAGTTGCCCAAGTTCTTCAGGTAAACGGAATTAAAGCTGTTCCTTATCACGCAGGTTTAGATGCAAAGACTCGGGTAAGGCATCAAGATATGTTTTTGATGGAAAATTGTAACGTTGTTGTTGCAACTATAGCTTTTGGAATGGGGATTGACAAACCGGATGTTCGTTTTGTTATCCATCACGATATTCCAAAAAGTTTAGAGAGTTACTATCAAGAAACAGGGAGAGCTGGGCGTGACGATGGGGAAGGATATTGTTTGGCTTTCTATGCGTACAAAGACATAGAAAAGTTAGAGAAATTTATGTCTAGTAAACCTATTGCAGAGCAAGAAATTGGACATTCTTTATTACAGGAAGTAGTGGGTTATGCAGAAACTTCAATGAATAGAAGAAAGTATTTATTACATTATTTTGGAGAGGAGTTTGATGAAATTAATGGAGATGGTGCAGAAATGGATGATAATACTCGTAATCCAAAAAAGAAGCATGAAGCAAAAGACGATGTTGTAAAGTTGCTATCTATTGTTAAAGATACCCTCCAGCAGTATAAATCTAAAGAGGTTGTAAATACTATTATAGGAAGAGAAAATGCGTTATTAACATCACATAAAACTCATTTACAACCCCATTTTGGTATTGGTAAAGATAAATCTGCTTCTTATTGGACGGCTTTATTGCGTCAAATACTGGTCGTTAATTTTGTTAGAAAGGAAATTGAACAATATGGTGTTGTTAAATTAACAGAAATAGGAGAATCATTTATGAAGGCTCCAAGCTCCTTTATGATGACTGAAGATCATTCTTATACAGAGGGCAATAGTAATTCTATAATTACTAATTCTAAATCTTCAGGAGTTGCAGCCGATCCTAATTTGGTGAAAATTTTAAAAGACTTACGTAAAAAAGTAGCTACAAAACAAGGTGTACCACCGTTTGCAGTTTTTCAAGATCCTTCTTTAGATGATATGGCTTTAAAATATCCAATTACTTTAGATGAACTTTCTAAAGTACATGGAGTAGGAGAAGGCAAAGCTAGAAAATTTGGAAAAGATTTTGTGAAATTAATTACTGATTATGTTGAAGAAAACGATATTCTTAGACCTGATGATTTAATTGTAAAAAGTACGGGTGTTAATTCGGGTTTAAAACTATTTATCATTCAAAATACTGATAAAAAATTACCATTAGAAGATATAGCGAAGTCTAAAGGGCTTAAAATAAATGAGTTAATAAAAGAAATGGAAGCTATTATTTTCTCTGGGACTAAATTAAATATAGATTATACCCTAGATGATTTGTTAGATGAAGATCAACAAGAAGAAATCTATGACTATTTCATGGAAGCAGAAACAGACAAAATACAAGATGCCTTAGACGAATTTGACGGTGATTATGATGATGATGAGCTCCGTTTAATGCGTATTAAATTTATAAATGAAGTTGCTAATTAAAACTGATACTTTTTATCTATTGCATATTTAACTAATTCATTTCCGTTGGATAAATCTAATTTACGAATCATATTTTTTCTGTGAGTATCTACCGTAGTTTTAGCAATAAATAAATTTTCAGCAATTTCTTTTGAAGTTTTTCCATTTGCAATTAACTCTAAAATTTCTCTTTCTCTATTTGATAGAATTACTTTTTCGCTATTTCCAATTGTTACATTTTTATCTATATAATTATTCATGAAATTAAAGGCTACATTGGGATCAAAAAAAGTTTTTCCTTTTGCAACGGCAATGATTGCTTTAGTTAACATTTTTATTCCTGAGTTTTTTAATAAATAACCAGTAGCTCCGGCATCTAACATTTGTTTAATTGCATCTGGTTGATCGAACATAGTCATTGCCAAGACGTGTATGTACGGAAATTCTTTTTTTATGATTTTAGTTGCCTGTATTCCATCCATTTTTGGCATTCTTATATCGGTTATAATCAGTTTTGGCTGCTTTAATGACACTAATTTCACTAAATCTTCACCATTGTTTACCTCACCAATTATATTTATCTGTTCATCATATTCAAAAAAAGATTTTACACCATCAATTAGCATTTGATGATCTTCTGCCATTATAATTGTAATCATAGTTTTTTGTGTAATAATAATGTTTATTAATTAATGGTATGTCACTACAAATAGGTATTATTAATAATAATTATATATTCCACTGTCATATTTCGTGGGAATACATTTTGTCTCATAACTTATTCAACAGGAATATTAATAATTACAGAAGTGCCTTTGTTTATGGAAGAATCGACCTCAAACGTTCCTTTTAAATGTTGTATTCTTGTTCTTATAGATTTAATACCCATTCCGTCCTTTAAATCTACCTTATTTAGATCAAATCCTTTGCCATCATCTTCGATAATTATATTCAAAACACTCTCAAATTGAGAAATATTGATTGTTGCATTTTGGGCTTCAGCATGTTTTATAGTATTTGTAATTAATTCTTGAACTATTCTAAAAACACTAATTTCTAAATTATTTTCAAGACGTTTATTTAAACCAAAATCAATAACCTCTATTTGAATTTTATCTGCAGATGATATCTTGTCTGCCATCATTTTTATCGCAATTAGTAAACCTTGGTTTGCAATAACACCAGCATTTTTAGCATGTGCAATTCGTCTAACTTTTAAATAGGCTTCGTCAATTAAGTTTTCTGTTTTATCAAACAATTTATTTTGATCTATTTTTTTCTTTTCACGATTTATTTTTAAATTATCAAAATGTAATTTTAAAGTAGCTAGGACACTGCCCAAGTTATCATGTAAATCTTCTGCAATTCGTTTTCTTTCTTTTTCTTGCCCATGAACCATAGCATTTATGGTAGTAAGTTCTTGTTCTTTTAGAAGTGTTAGATTTTTTTGATACTCCAATTCATTTTGTTGTTCTGCAAGTTTCCTTTTTCTCTTTGAGTTTTTTAATGTTTGTATTCCAATTGTACCTCCTAAAATTATAAATAATAAAGAACCAATTAAAAAATTTCTATTTTGTTTTCTTTTTTGTTCGCTTATTAATATTTGTTTTTCTCTTTCTACTGTTTTATATTTTTTGTCTAAATCAATTATTGATCTTGCTTTATTATACTCATTAAGCGTGTCTTTGTAGAGATTAGAGATTTTTAAATAGTAGTAAGCACTGTCTATTAATTTTCTTTTTTTTGAGTTTTCTGCTAATATTTCATTTAGTTTTACTTTAACTAAGTACCTATACTTTGGTACTTTAATTTTACCAGCTTTATGATAAAAAAAAGTTGCTTTTTTTAGTAAACCTTTATCCTCTAAGATCTTGACCAATATTGCCATAGATTCCTAAAAGTTCGTTTTTATAAAACTGGTATGGTTTCTTTTCAAAAATATTTTTAGCAGTAGTTGTATAAAATATAGACGAATCTGTTTCTTTTTTAAAATAACTATAAAATAACCCTATTAATTGGTGATACTTTGCTTTCAAAAAAACATTATCAGTTTTATTTGCAACTTTTAAACCTTCTTTTAACTCTTGTATATATTCTTTTCTATTAATAGATGCTAGCGTTAAGTACCTATAGTATAAATATGTTGCTTTTTCATTCTCATCATATAACATTTTTTTATACTGTTCTAAATAACTCGTTGTTAGGTTCGTTGTACTTCTGTTTTGAGATAACTGTTGTAAAATTTTTTTATAAGATTCTACAATTAAAATAGTGTCATTTAGCTCTGAAGATAATTCTATTGCTTTTTTATATGAAGCTATAGCAAGTGAATCATTTGGGAAATATGAGTATAAGTGGAAATCGCCCTTTAAAATATTTTTTAAAACTACTTCTTTTCTTGTTTTTGTTGTAATACTTAAAAAAGAAGAATCAACAAAAGAATTAAAAATTAACTTCTTTTGTTGATTTATATAATAAGATTCAAAATTAGTTGAGTCTTTATTTAATTTAATTTTTTCTAATGCATACTTTTTTAATAAAAGCATGTTTTTATTGAAGCTATTTTGACCAAATACCTGTGATGTAAATAAAATGAATAAAATTAGTATTTTTTTATTCAAAATTAAATTACATAAAACTTGCAAAACCTATTTCCAAAACTGACTTTTATACCAATAGTATCACTATCATCATTTGATGTTATTATTAGATTATTATTTTCTCCTTTAATATGCAAATCAATAATACAGTCCTTATTAATTATACCATTTGGTGAATATGTGGCTGTTAAATACTTATTGTCATTAATTCTAGATTGGGGATCTTCTAAAGAGTAATCTTCATTTGTGATCTCAACAGACATTTCATGGCCATAATTATTATTATTTTCTACTCTTTTTGAAGGATAACGACCAATAACTTTATACTCTTTTCTCCCAAATGGAGAGGTAGACACTAGTTTCATGTCTGTAATGTTAAATTCGCAATGAGAAGTTTTTACAAACTTACAAGCTATCCCATAGGATCTAATCATATCTAAGTGGATAAATTGAAAACTTGAATTATTTAAATCAATTGGTAAGTAATTTTTCATTTATAGTTTTTTATTTAGTTAATAATGATCTAAATATCTAAAAATTTATAATACGAATAGATACCTAGATATAGGTAATTCATTATTTATAAATATAAGTAAAAATGTTATAAAGTGAAAATGGTTAAAAGTAACCCTAAAATAATGGCAGTGAATTTCTGAATATTAAATTTATGATTTTCAGAACTTTCAAATAAAATTACCGTGGAGATGTGTAAAAAAACACCAATTATTAGTGCTGTAATTGCTGTAGCGTTGTTATTAAAAAAAGGGATTCTATCCGCAAACAGAACTCCTAAAGGACTCATTAATGCAAAAACTACAATAAGTAATAGTGTTTTGTTTTTAGGATATGAAGAACCAATAAAAAATGACGTTAAAACAATAGCTACTGGAATTTTATGAATCATAATTGCCCATAATAAATTTTCGTTTGCATTGTGAATTGGTAATCCTTCTGAAAAAGCATGAATGCTAAGGCTTAAAAATAATAAAATTGGAAACTTTTTAGTCTTTGAACCGTTATGAATATGACCGTGTTCTGCGCCTTTCGAAAAAGATTCTAAAACAGACTGTAAGGTAATACCTAAAAGAATAAAGATACCAGAAACTGTTTTGTCTGAATCGTTTGTATATACTTCTGGCAATAAGTGAAGAATAGTTACAGATAAAAGGTAAGCTCCACTAAAAGCCAATAGCAAACGAACTATTTTAGTATTTGGTTTTGTAATTAAAACAATAACATATCCAAGTAATACAGATAATATAAGTAGTATATAACTCATTTTGCAATTATAATTAATCTATCTGATTTTTTTCTGTCAAAAGGAGTTAAGGTATAATCTCCAAAAATATTAGTAATTGTAAAACCAACTTTTTCAAAATATAATCTCATTTTTTCAATATCTAAATACTTTACTCGTTCTGTAAAAGAGTGATGTTTATTATCGGCAATAAAAGAAATATTTTTAATAATAAAACCATTTATAATCTGCCTTTCTATATTAAATGAGATTTCATCTACAATTTTAATTTCTTTTGCAACAAGATTAGCTTTTACTTTTTCAGCATTTAAAAAGTCGAAAACAAAAGAACCCTCTTTTTTTAATCCATTTTTAATATTTTCTAGAATACCAATATCTTCTTTGTCATCTTCAAAATAACCAAAGCTTGTAAAAAGATTAAAAACAGCGTCATATTTATTATTAAGGGCCTCACGCATATCATGCATTAGAAAATGTAAGTTCTCGTTCTCAAATTTTTTTGCATGTGTAATACTATTTTCTGATAAATCTCCCCCGGTAACTTTATACCCTAAAGAATTTAAGAAGACAGCATGTCGTCCTTTTCCACATGGGAGATCTAAAATATGTGCAGATTTAGGAAGCTCTAAATAATCAGTTATATTTTTCATAAATAACTGTGCATCTAAATCATTTCTATCTTTATATAGTATATGATAATAAGAGGTATTGAACCAATCTGTAAACCAATCTTTTATTTCCATAAATGTTTAAAAAACCTTCCTCTAAGCTTAAGGCTTCGAGGTAAGTATTGCTATTGTCGTTCTTGTGAAAACGGTTATCTAAATAAATAATTATGTTAAAATTTTTATTTGATTTTGTAAAAGTAACCAAATCTTCTGTTTCTAAAAATGAATTTCTTAATTAGTATAAAACCTATTTTTAAAATGTATTTTTGTAGACAATTATAGTGATATGGATAGAGATTTTAAAATGACAGCTACAACTCTTTTTGGTTTAGAAGGGGTATTATCAGATGAACTTACAAAGTTAGGGGCCCAAGACGTAAAAGAGGGTGTTAGAAGTGTCTCCTTTAGAGGTGATAAGGGGTTTTTATACAAAGCGAATATTGCTTTAAGAACAGCTGTAAGAATTTTAAAACCGATTAAAATATGTAAGATTTATGATGAAGAAGATTTGTATGAAGCTATTCAGAAAATTAAGTGGGAGAAATATCTAGACACAGAGGGAACTTTTGCAATCGGTGCTGTTGTTAACTCAAAGAATTTCACTACAAACTCACATTATATAGCCTTAAAGTCTAAAGACTCTATAGCGGATTACTTTAGACATAAATATAGTAAAAGGCCTAATGTAGATTTAGATTTTCCAGATTTAAAAATCCACATTCATATTCAGAAAGAGTGGTTAACAATTTCCTTAGATTCCTCTGGAGATTCTTTACACAAACGTGGTTATAGAACAGCAACTAATATTGCACCAATAAACGAGGTGTTGGCAGCAGGTATGGTTTTATTATCTGGTTATACTGGTGATGAAAACTTTATAGACCCTATGTGTGGTTCTGGTACAATTTTAATTGAAGCAGCCATGATTGCTAATAATATTCCTGCCAATATTAATAGAAAATTATTTGCGTTTGAAAACTGGAAAGATTACGATGAAGACCTGTATTTTACCATACAAGAATCGTTGTTAAAGAAAATCCGATCTTCTCATTTTAAAATTATGGGATTTGATAAGGCGCCATCTGCTGTGCAAAAAGCACAAGCTAATATAGAAAATGCTAATTTAGACGAGTTTATTGGAGTTCACCATGTAAACTTTTTTAATTCTAAAAAAGAAGTTTTTGGCAATACTACTATTTTGTTTAATCCACCATATGGAGAGCGCTTAAATATTGATACAGAAGAGTTTTATAAGAAAATTGGTGATACGCTTAAAAACAATTATCCAGGTTCTATGGCCTGGTTAATTACTTCAGATACAGATGCTTTAAAAGCAGTAGGTTTAAGAACTTCTAAAAGAGTTGCACTAAAAAACGGTGATCTAAACTGTAAGTTTGTAAAGTATGAATTGTACGAAGGAACTCGTAAATTTAAAGAGCGTAAAGAAGAAACAGATATTGAGTCTGATGCTAATATAGATTCTGAAAATTAATTTTCTTTTGTCATTTTGGCGATATAAGATGTATTTGTTTTTTTGATTCATCAAAAAGAAATCAAACCAATACTTTGGTTCAAGGCATACTTTTTTATACCACAAATAACTAAGTACTTTTCTTTTCCTATAATGTGTTATATGATTTTATATAGCTATGTTTAGAGGAGTTGTTAGAATTTAACGATTAAAAAAATGAAGCTAGGTTCAAAAAAGTAGTTACTCCAAAACTAAAGCAACCCATTGTTCGGGTTTCTCCAACATTGGGAAATGTCCACAATTGTCAATCCAAAACAGGCTATTATTTTGTATTTCTGTGGCTAATAAATCTGCAATTGCAACAACAGCAACTGGATCATTTTTTGCCCAAATAATTTTTGTAGGAATTTTTGTTTCTTTTAAAGCACCAATCCATCTATGCCAGAAGAAATAACGTTCATTTATATAATTAGATAATAAGTGGATTATTTTCCGTCCGTTATTTTGCTCTAATTGAAACCACATTTCTTTTAATTCATTTTCTGTGACTTTTGTTTTATCAAAATAAACATTGCGTAGATTTTTTCTAAAAATAGGATAGCTTGTTAATTTTGCAACCCATTTTCCTATGATTTTATTTTTTAATAATTTCTGAATGGTACGTAGTTGAGACAATTCTATATGTACAGAACCATTACAGAGAATTAGTTGATCTATCTTTAAGTCAATTTGTTTGTTGTTGTGTCTTGCTAAAATTTCTGTGGCAACACTTGTTCCATAATCATGAGCCAATAAAATAACTTTCTTTACCCCTAACTGTTTCCATAATTGCAAAGCAATATCTGCTTGTTCTATTAAAGAATAAGAATAATCTAAAGGTTTGTTAGAAAACCCAAAGCCCAAATGATCGTGGATTATAACTCTGTATTTTTTTGAAAGTTGATATAAAACTTTGTGGTAATCGAAGGAGGAAGTTGGATAACCATGAAGAATTACTAATGTTTCTTTATGATTACCTTCATCAATAACAAAAATTTTTCTTTTAAAAACGGTAATAAAACTACCTCTATTTTTCCAATCTTCAGATGTCATATTCTTTATAAATTTCTTATTACAATGTAGTGATTTTTATGTAGTTTTGAATTAAAGCAAATCATAGAGAATGTCAGTTCGAGTGATTCCGGTTTTTCAACGGAATTGTATCGAGAACTTTTAATTATAAGACTTCTCGATACAATTTTTCTCATTTCAATCGAAAAATCACTCGAAGTGACAGGTAACTTTATAGACGTCATATTACCCATTCCAATTCAGAAAACGTTTACGTATGCTGTAACTGAAGACGAAGCAAATTTCTTGCAAAAAGGAATGCGTGTTGCTGTTTCTTTTGGAAAAACAAAGATGTATTCTGCATTAGTTTTAGAGATTCATCAAACAAAGCCAACCTTATATGAGGCGAAAGAAATTCATCAAATTTTAGATGAAACTCCTTTAGTAAATACCAAGCAATTACAACATTGGCAATGGATTTCTAGGTATTATATGTGTTCTTTGGGTGATGTGTATAGAGCCTCTTTGCCCTCTGCTTTTTTACTAGAAAGCGAGACAATTATTAACAAAAACGAAGCATTTTTAGATGCATCTATTTTAGCAGATGATGAGTTTTTAATTTTTGAGGCGTTACAACATCAATCACAATTAACCATTCATCAAGTTGCAGATATTTTAGGAAAGAAAAAAGTAATGCCAATTGTAAATCAGTTGATCAAAAAAGAGGCAATTACTATAAAAGAAGAAATTTATGAACAATACAAACCAAAATTGGTGAAATATGTTCGTTTAAATGCTGCCCATACTTCAGATGATTCTTTAGAAAAATTACTAGAAGAATTATCTAGAGCAAAAAAACAACGAGAAGCAGTTTTAGGATTTTTCCAATTATCAACGACTAAAAAACCAATAAAAGCAAAGGATTTAGAGAAACAGGCAAATGTTTCTTCAACCATATTAAAGTCTTTAGTAAATAAAGAGATCTTCGAGTTTTATCATATTCAAACTGATAGAATTCAGTTTAAAGGAGATACAAATGATTTAAAAGTATTGAATGAATATCAAGAAACAGCTCTATCTGAAATTAAAGAAACATTTAAATCAAAAGAGGTTACCCTTTTACACGGAATAACTAGTTCTGGGAAAACAGAAGTCTATACAAAGTTAATTCAAGAAGTTTTAGACCAAGGAAAACAAGTTTTATTCTTGTTGCCAGAAATTGCTTTAACGACTCAGATTATTTCAAGACTACAGGTTTATTTTGGCCAACAGATTTCAGTTTTTCATTCTAAATACTCTATGAATGAAAGGGTGGAAGTATGGAATAATGTTTTAGAGAACAAAACAAAAGCTAGTATTATTTTAGGCGCAAGATCTTCAATATTTTTACCTTTTTCTAATTTAGGTTTAATTGTAGTGGATGAAGAACACGAAACTTCATACAAACAATTTGAACCTGCACCAAGATACAATGCTCGAGATTCTGCAATAGTTTTAGCCACTATTCATAAAGCAAAAATATTATTAGGTTCTGCAACTCCATCTTTAGAAACTTACTTTAATGCGGAACAAAAAAAATATGGTTTTGTTGAATTAAACAGACGTCATGGAAATATGCAATTGCCAAAAATAGAACTTATTGATATTAAAGAAAAGTATAAAAAAAAGGAAATGAAAGGTCATTTTTCCGACAGTATACTTAAATCTATTCAAGAAGCTTTAGACTTAAAAGAACAAGTAATTTTATTTCAAAATAGACGTGGCTATTCTCCAGTGGTAGAGTGCAAAACCTGTGGAGTTTCTCCTGAATGTCCGAATTGTGATGTTACCTTAACGTATCACAAATTCAAGCATGAATTACGCTGTCATTATTGTAATTACTTGCGTGCAATGCCAAATAGTTGTGCGGCCTGTGGCAGCAATACTTTAGATACGAAAGGCTTTGGAACTGAGCAAATTGAGTTAGAGTTGAAAGGATTGTTTCCCGATTATAAAATCGGTAGAATGGATTTGGACACCACACGTGGAAAATATGGATATCAGAAAATAATAGGGGCTTTTGAAGCTAGAGAAATTGATGTTTTGGTAGGAACGCAAATGTTGTCTAAAGGCTTAGATTTTGACAATGTTTCTTTGGTAGGAATTCTAAATGCAGATACCATGTTAAATTACCCGGATTTTAGAGCACATGAAAGAGCATATCAAATGATGGTCCAAGTTTCTGGTAGGGCAGGAAGAAGTAACAAGCAAGGAAATGTTGTCATTCAAACTTATAATCCTTATCATAAAATTTTGCAACAAGTTTCTACAACAAGCTATACAGAAATGTATAAAGAGCAGTTGCAAGAACGCTGGCAGTATAAATATCCACCGTACTATCGATTGATTAAAATCACATTAAAACATCGAGATTATAACAAAGTTGATTCTGGTGTAAACTGGTTATTTAAAGCCCTATATAATTCTTTTGGAGAACATGTTTTAGGTCCAACTGCGCCCGCCGTTTCAAGAATTAGGAATCAATATATTAAAAATATTATTATTAAAATCCCACCAAAACAAAGTCTAAAGAATACAAAAAATCAGCTTATTAAAATTAGAAATACCTTTGAAGCAGTGAAGGATTTTAGACCTATCCGATTTATTATTGATGTGGATGCTTATTAAATAAGTGGCCAGTATTTAGTAGATCAGTTTTTATTCTCTTTTTAGTGAATACACATTATAGTTCTCTTATCGTAATTCGAATCCAAAATATTTAACTCTATTTAATCTATGTATTTTATAACTTATACTAGTTATAAAGATTATTAGTATTAAGACTTAGTAGTTTTGCTTTTACATTTTTCAAAGTCAATTCGTGTACTTTAATTTCTTCTCTTTGATTGGGTTTTCCCCAATTGTAATAGGTAGTTGCTTTTAAAAATGTGGGTATATATTTTTTATTTCCTAAATATGTAAGATTTATTATCCAATCTCCGGTTCCAACTTTTTCAATTAAAAACTCTTTTGAGTTGTAACCTATTAATTTTTCATCTAATATTTGTTGGCTATTTTCAGATAATGTGTGGTTTACTTTAAAAGATTGCTTGTTTGGGTTTACAAATTCGAATATAAACTCTGCTTCAGATGTATTCCATTCAAAGACCATTCTAATATCATTTCCAATCAAAGAATCATTGTTTTTAAAAGCTAATTTTTCTTTAATATTATCTTTCTTTTTTCTTTGAACATAAATCGCTTGCATTTCAGTGTTAAAAATCTCTCCAATTCCATTTTCTTTGATCTTAAAACCTTTTTTTAGATAGTAAAGATATATTTTCCAAGCACTTTTATATTCATTTGC
>CAXYCO010000002.1:0-39103 GCA_964275545.1 uncultured Polaribacter sp. | reverse complement strand
AGATAATTCATAAAAAAACGTTAAATTAGTGCTTCATTAATTTATCCTTTTTAGAGTATAAAAATTAAATAATTTTTTATGAAATATTTTTTAATACTGATTCTTTCATTTTACATGAGTCAATCCTCTTATACGCAAGATTATGAAGAAATAAAAAAATTGGCAAAACAAGGTGATTCTGAAAAACAGTATGATCTAGGTTGGGGTTATATGAATGGCTTCGTAACTTCTTCTAGAGAACCTAAAAAAGGATTTTATTGGATTTCAAAAGCAGCAAATCAAGAGAATGTAAATGCTGAATATTACCTTGGCTATATGTATAATTATGGCTTTGGTATTGATCAAGATCTTAAAAAATCTTTCTATTGGTTCGCAAAAGCAGCAAGGCAAGAGAATGTAGATAAAGGTAAAAGATATAATCATAAAGAAGCGCAGTATAATCTTGCTACAATGTATCTTTGGGGAAAAGGAACAACTGTAGATTATGAAAAAGCTCTCTATTGGTTCACAAAATTAGCAGAACAAAGACATGAAAAATCACAGTATTTTCTTGGAATGATGTATTATGTTGGTGCAGGAACAACTGTAGACCATAAAAAAGCAGGTGAATTGTTTATTAAGGCCGCAAAAAGTAACCATTCTGATGCTCAGTTTATGATTGGTCAAATGATTTATCATAAAGAATATGAAATCCAAGGGTATGCTAAAACCGTAAATGGTGAAATAGATTATATTATTCCAAATAAAGAAGTTGCTGCTAGATGGATTAAAAAAGCAGTCAATAGTCACCATAAAGAAGCTAAAGAGTTTTGGAATAAATACGAATTATGGGAATACCTGAAGTAGTTTATCCTTACAAAAATACAGCCTGAAAAAACATTACTAAAGTTACATATTATAATTTTAAAGTTCTCATTTATTAAAATGCTTCAAGCAAAACCAGATTATTCTCAGAATTAAAAATTACTTTCCCCTCTTTTACAGTAAATTTAGTATTCGAAAAATGATCCCTTAGTTTGGCCCCATTTTTAAAAATAGAGGAAACATCTATCGTCTTTGTACCGCTCAATAAATTCATTCCAACAATTACCTTGTCATCTTTTCTAACTCTTGAAAAAACCAATCCATTTTTAGTGGAAATTACATGATGTTTTCCTGCTCCAATTGCTGGATGATTTGCTCTAAACTGACCTAATTTTTGCCAATGATTTAAAATTTCTTTTGTTTTTTCATCATGTTCTATTGTATCCCAATTCATAAATGAACGAAGATTTGCATCTCCTGTAGTGCCCTCCACCATTAACTCTCTTGCAGATTCGTCTCCATAATAAACTTGTGATGTTCCAGGAGTTAACAACAACATTTCTGCAGTTTTAAAAGGCATTTTTCTTTCATTATCAAAGGGCATTCCATCATCATGAGAAGACATGTAATTTAAAATACCATATCCTTTTAAATTGGTATTTAATAAGGAATCATATCTAGAGAAAACTTCTTGGGCATTTTGCTGATTTGCATTCCATTTAATTTCAAAATTGATTAAACTATTAAATGCTTTGTCAAAATAATTTACTTTTTTATCACCAAAATCAAATGCTTTTCCAGAAGAAATTCCATAATTATAGACTTCACCGACTAAATAAAAACCAGTATCATCCAATACTTTTTTAGGATTATTTTTTTTGAATTCAGCAAAAGAATAATCACATGCTTCTCTAAACTCTTGCCAAACATACTCTTCTGTATGCTTTACAGTGTCTACTCGATAGCCATCAATTCCAAATTCTGTAATATAGTCTGTTAACCATTTTATAATATAAAAACGAGGGGCTCTTGGGTATCCTGTTCGTGTGAAAAATGCATCTAATTCTTTTAGTTCTTCTTCATACCTTCCCTCCTTTTTCCATTTTGCAACTAACTGTTCTGGCAATGCTACCGCTTCATTACTTTCTGTTTTAATGTCAGGAAGATTTTTCACCAAAGTACAGGTTAAGTTATGTTCATAGCTATCATAAGTACATTTAGGGGCTGTTCTTACCCAATTTGATGGCCAAACAGGATCTTCCTCTGTAACTGGTCCTGTATGATTTATAACTGCATCTAAAAGAATTCTAATTCCATTTTTATGTGCCGTTTCTATCAATTCTTTCAGGTCTGCTTTGGTTCCGAAATTAGGATCTATGGCTGTCCAATCCTTAGTCCAATACCCATGGAAACCATAACTTTTCCCTGTACCTTCGTCTGTTCCTGCATGAATTTGTTCAACAATTGGGGTCATCCAAATAGCATTAATTCCTAACTTGGTAAAATAACCCTCATTAATTTTTTGAGTAACCCCTTTGATATCTCCTCCTTTAAAACCTCTTAGTTTTGCGGCGTCATCTTTTCTATTAAAATTAATATCATTAGATGTATCTCCATTATGAAACCGGTCTGTTAATAGGAAATATACATTTGCAGATTCCCATAAAAATGGGTTCTTTATTACTTCTACTATTTGTTCAGATTGTTTTTCTTGACAACTAGAAACAATAAACAAACAGATAATATAAAGGATGTTTTTCATACTTATTTTACTAAAATTTTATATTGATAGGGACTAAATTTAATACTGTCATTCTTATTGAACTCAACAAAGGCATTCGATAAATAATCTTGATACTTTCCTTTTCTTGAAAGACTTAATTTTGTTGAGAATTCAGATAAATTTGCTATAAATAAAAGGGTCTTTCCATTTTTTGATCGTTCTAAAACAAACATCGCATTCCCAGTATCTACTGCTTTAAAAGTGGCCTTTTCTTTTCCTCCGTTTAAAGCAGCATTGGTGTTTTTTAATTTCCCTAAGTGCTCTAATAAGGCAAATGTTTTTTGCTTTTGTTTTGGAATAGAATCTTTTTCAAAAAACTTTAAACGGTGGTTTAAATCATATTCTTGCCCAGAATATATTAATGGCATCCCTGGAAGCACATAACTCAATGCCGTTAACATTTCTGCACGATCTCCCATTCTTTCTTTGATGGTTCCATTCCATGAATTCTCATCATGATTGGTCACAAAGTTCATTAAAATATCATCTTTTTCATACCGCTCATTGTAGGTGTTCTGTATGTATTTTGTTAAATCTTCGCTAGTTTTTTCACCTTTTGCTAAACTATTCAATAGATGATGACCATCCCAAGCATAGGCCATATCAAATAAATTCTCTTTCAACAAGGCTGGCTCCCAAGCTTCCGCTAACATAAAAATGTCTTTCTCTGCTCTTAATTTAGGAATTGCATGCTCCCAAAATGAAGTGGGTACAGAACCTGCTACATCACATCTAAAACCGTCTATGTTTTCGTTTTTTAACCAATATTTCATATCAGAAATCATTGCTTCTTGCAACGTTACATTGTCATAATTCAAATCAGCAACATCCGTCCAGTCTGTATCTTTAGGATGAATTACTTCTCCTTGATCATTTTTTGTATAAAAATCTGGATTGGTTTTTAACCAGCTATGATCCCAACCTGTATGATTTGGAACCCAATCTAAAATGACATACATCCCATTATCATGAGCCGTTTTTATTAATTTCCTAAAATCTTGAATGGTACCAAATTCTGGATTTATTTTTCTAAAATCTGAAACGGCATAATAGCTTCCTAAGTATTTATCTTGTGCTTCTTGAGGGAATTCTGAAACAAACTTACTATCTGCACCACCAGTTGCTTTTCTTTTAGTATTTGAAATAGGAAAAACAGGCATTAACCAAATAATTTTAACGCCTAATTTTTTTATTTCAGGGATGTCTTTAGTGAATTTCTCAAAGGTTCCTTCTGGTGAATATTGACGAATATTTGCTTCGTAAATAACAGCTGTTTCTAAATCAGATTTAGAAATTGGTGTCAGTATTTCATCGTTTATTTTAGCAACTTCCTTCTTCTCTTCTTTGCATGCAAAAAAGAAAGGGACTATTGATAGTATTAAAACTAGTTTTCTCATTTTTAATTTAATTACGTTTTACTCTTATGTTTACGGCTTTCTTTATATTCCATTGAATAGGAATAACAAGTTTATTATTCTTTACTCCAATTCGTTTTGTTTTACCGCTGACTTGTATCCGTTTTGGAGTCCAATGTATGTGATGAATAATCAAAGTAATTTCTTTATCTGAAGGGTTCCAATTGGCTCCGAATTGGGCTTCAAGATTAATTTCTAAATATTTTTTAGTGATTTCAGACTCAAACTTCAGCATTTCATATGCTCCTTTTTCAAAAGCATTTGCGGTTAAACCATCATCATTGTAGAGCGTTTGTTTTGTTTGTTTTACAGAAGCATCATAATAATAATGCAGCTCTAATTGATCTCCTTTATAATTATCTGTCGTTTGCACCAATTTTGACATGGGAATAAACGCTCCTCCTTTTACATAAATTGGAATTGAATTTTCATCAACTTCTACTTTTCTTGTCTGCCCACCCTTCACTTTTTCATCCGTATAAAAATGAAACCAGTTTCCTGTTTTTGGAAAATAAATATCTTTTGATGCCACAGAATCCTTTAAGATTGGTGTCACTAAAAAATTGTTCCCCCATAAATATGTTGATGCTGTATTCATTAGCTTTTTTTGATCTTCTTCAAAAAAAATAGGACGCATTAAAGGGCTGCCTTTTTGATTGTTTTCGAATGCTAAATTGTAATTATAGGGCAATAACTTATACCGCAACTCAATCGATTCTTTGGCTAGTTTTTTTGCTTTATTGCTTCTAAACACAGGTTCACTAGCTACATCTTCTTGTGCATGAGGTCTAAATATTGGTTGAAAAACTCCGTATTGCAACCAACGTGTGTATAAATTATCATCTAAATTTGCCCCTGCAAAACCGCCTAAGTCAGAGTGCATATACCCCAAGCCTTGCATGCCCATTTGTAAGGATATTTCTGGTTGCGACTGCAAGCCTCCCCAGGTTCTGTTGACATCTCCAGACCAAGGAATCATTCCATAACGCTGAGAACCAGAAAAACCTGCTCTCATTAAAATAAAAGGTCTTTCATTTGGAAATTCTTTTTGATATCCTTCATGAATTAAACCTGCCCAATCATGTCCGTAAATATTATGAACTTTATCTGCAGAACCAGTTGCATGTTTCACCCATGTCGGGTGTACCTCTGGCTCACCTAAATCTCCCCAAAGTCCCTTAACACCCAGTGCTAATATGTCTTTATAAATACTCCAGAACCATTCTTTCCCGGCTGTTTTATAAATATCTATGATACCCGTATTTCCAAAATAAAAATCATATTTTGCAGGAAGGCCAATGGAATCTTTTGCTAAAACATCTTTTGCTACAGCTTCATCCCATTTTTTGGAATTAGATAAAATAAAAGGCTCTGTAATTAAAACCGTTTTAACTCCTTTATGCTTTAAGCGGGAAATCATTCCTTTCATGTCCGGAAAAGAATCTTTATAAACTTCTAGATTTCCCATAGTTCCTTTTAACTCTTTTCCAAACCAGTACAAATCTAGAATAACAGCATCTACAGGGATTTTTTCTTCCTTAAATCTATCGATAACTGCTTCTGTTTCTTTTTGAGAATGGTATCCAAATCTACTTGAAAAATTTCCTAAAGCCCATCTTGGAGGTAAGGGTTGTTTTCCTGTTAATTCAGTGTAATTTTCGATTAAATCTAACCAAGAATCACCCACTACAACTTGATATGTTTTACGTCCAGAAATCGTTTCATAAGTTAACGAGTTGTCTTTCTTACTGTCTAAATCTAAATAACCAATAGGAGCATTATCAAAATGAAGGAGGTATTTTTTGGAGGAAATAATAACGGGCATTGTAAAATTCATTAACTCTGAATGGGTTTCATATCCATAATGAGCCCTGTTATAAAGCGGCAATCTATAGCCTCGCCTATTCATTCCTAAAGCTCTTGCTCCTGCTCCATATAGAATTTCATCAGTCGTTAAATTGAATTCTATTTTTTCTGTTGTATCAGCAACAATAGTACCTTTCACCAGTTCCATCGGCTCGTGCTTTGATGTGAAATATCCTTTTTTTTCTGATGTGATTAAACGATCTTTATAGAAATATTGAATTTGAAAAGGAGATTTTTGGATGCGTACATGAATTCCATCGGTAATTAAAATTACTTTTTCTTGATCTTCTTTTACTTCTGAATACGTACTTGTAGGTTTTAAAATTACTGCATGAGATTCACTGAACTCCTTCTCTCCTTTGGGAATAAAAGTAGTTTCTATAATTTTAGACGAGTAACTAGAAATCTTATAAAAACCATCATGTACATTAATTTTAAAATACGCTTTTTTATTTTCTGTACTTATAAAAATTCTATTAGAATTTTGTGCACGTGAAGAAAACGACAGAAACACTATAAAAAGCAGTGTATATAGTTTCATAAATCAGTATTTAAGATTCCAAAAAAAGTTCAAAATAATGTTATTTTTTTAATAAAAAAGTTAATGGAATATGCACTCTTTGTTGCCAAGACTCTTCAGAATGATTGGTACCTTCAAAAAATAAATTCTTATAATTTGCATCATCATAACCACCATTTGTAAAAATAGAATCTACTCTTGGAGCGAAAATAGGATAAAAAGCGTCCAATGTTTTATTTCCATAATCAAAATACATTGTATGATTTTTTGAATCTGGTAAGTTCTTTTCTATATAGTTAAAAATAGCTTCTGGAAGAACATTATTATCTTTTACCATTGCTCCAACCCAATGGGTGGACATACACGCTGCTCCTTGAAAAATAGTTGGATATTCTGCAACTGCATACATAGACATTAAGCCTCCCATTGAAGAACCTGCTACATAGGTGTTTTCTTTGTTTTTATAGACTGAATAGGTTGTGTCTATATAGGGTTTTAACTCCTGTACAATAAATCTTAAATATTCATCACCTGTTAAATTTATATTGAAATTGTTCTTTCTGGCTTCTGCATATAGCCTGTCTTTATCCTCTTTCGACAAAAAATTCATTGCTTTTTCTGGATACAAATCTTGCCATCTTATTCCTGGAATACTATGAATTCCAACCACAATAAAATTTTTAGTGATTTCTTCTCTTCATCAATCGTGTTGCTACCTCATCAATCATCCATTCTTGCTGATTCCAGGTGGTGGTTGCGTCAAATAAATTCTGACCATCATGCATGTATAAAACTGCATATTTTTTCTGTATTGAATAATTTTCTGGCAACCAAACATCTACAGATCTTGGTACAATGTTTTTTGAAGGAAAGGAATCTATTCTCATTAATTCTCCGCCAGCTAACACTGCTTTTTCTAGTTTATGAGCTTTAATATTAGAGAATTTAGTTGTTTTTTCTTGGCTATTTAGTTGACAAGAAGTCATCAATATAAATATGCAAAAAGTGGTAAGAAGATTTTTCATAGAAGCTATTGTATCCGATTTTAATCGAGTTTTGTTGTAAAGGTAACGGATCCTCTTTGTAATAATTGGAGCGTATCTCCCCAAACGAAATTTTCTTCTGTAAGTATGTTTCTCAACGTTTTTCCTTGTAAACCTATTTCTGAATATCGTTTTAAATCGATGCTAATTGGTGTGTTATTTTTATTGATGATGTTAACTACAACTTCCTCTCCTAAGATTCTGAATAATACATAAGTTCCCTTAAAAGGCGCAAAATGAACTGTTTTTCCATCGTGGATTGCCTTAGAGTTTTTGCGATAGTGTAAGAATTTCTTTAAGAAATTTTGCATCTCTTTTTGTTCGGTTTTTAAGCCTTTTCCAGTAAAAGCGTTTACTGGATCATTTTTCCATCCACCAGGAAAATCGGAACGAATTAAACCATGATCTCCCGGTTTTTCAAAATCTTCCATAAGAATTTCTGTACCATAATAAAGCTGTGGAATTCTTGGCAACATTAAATAGGTAGACAAAGCCATTTTAGTATTTGTAACATCTCCTTTTAACTGTGTGTAAATTCGACTCATATCATGATTGTCTGGAAAAATCATAATATCTTTTGGTGAAGCATACTGAAAATCATTTGCCAAACCTTCATAAATTTTTATCAACCCTTTATCCCAAGATTCCTCTTCATTTAAAGCATCTATAACATTTCGTTGCATTGCAAAATCCATAGTAGATTTTAAATTAGACTCATAACCATCTTTATTATTTGCCCCTGTTTGCCAGTAACCAATTAACAACGGATTGTAACTCCATTCTTCACCTACAATAGAAAAGTTGGGATATTCTTTCATAATTGCTCCCGCCCAATCACTCATAAAGTCTTTGTCTGCATATGGATAAGTGTCTTGTCTAATTCCATTCAAACCTAGAGTTTCAATCCACCAAATACTATTCTGAATGATGTAACTAGCCATGAACTGATTTTTCTGATTCAAATCTGGCATTGTCTCAACAAACCACCCATTATTGTTCCCTTTTCTGTCAATCTCCGACGCATAAGCATCTTGATTTGTAGTTCTTCTGTGATTGGAATTTATGGTGGTTTCCCAATTCCAATTTTCGATATTGTATTCGTAATTTTCTTGGTCATTTATCCAATCTTTAAAAGGAATATCTTTCATCCACCAATGTTCTAAGCCACAATGATTAGCAACTTGATCCATCATTAATTTCATTCCTTTTTCTCTTAAGGTATCTGCTAATTTTTTATACGTTTCTAGTAAACCAAAACGAGGGTCTACTTGATAGTAATCTGTAATTGCATATCCATGATAAGAACCCTTTGCCATGTTATTGGTTAACACAGGTGTTGGCCAAACAGTTGTAAATCCTAAATCTGAAATATAATCTATATGGTTTATAATTCCTTTTAAATCTCCTCCATGACGTTTGTAACCGTTAGTTCTATCTATTGTCGTTTCTTTTAAACCCTTATTAATATCATTTGTTTCATCTGCATTAGAGAAACGATCTGGAGTAATAAGATAGATCGCATCAGCGCTATTAAAACCTACATAATTATCCGCAAATTTTTGTCTTGCTTTTAATTCGTAGGTATGTGTTTTTTTACTTCCATTATCAAAAGTAAAAACAATATCAAACTTCCCTGGTTTTGTAGACGAATGAATCTTTAAATCAATAAATAAATAGTTTTTGCTTCTTGCTTTATGTATTTTTTCAATAGAAACACCTGCATAAGAAACACTGGGCTTTGAAAGACCAATAGTAGGGTCTTTTACTAATAATTGTAACGATATTTCTTTAAAACCAATAAACCAATTAGGAGGCTCAACTCTCTCTAAAGAGTTATTGGTTAATGGTTTAAAAGAATATGAAACTTTATCTTCTCTTTTATTACATGAAACAATAAATCCAAATAACGAAATAAATAAAAGAGTTTTGCAAAGTTTCATATCATTTTTTTAAACGGTTACTAGATTATTAGGAGAAATTGTAACCAACTCTCCATTGACTAAAATAGTGATTTCGTTGGTACCATCAATTTCAAAATGAGTACCATTTTGAGTAACATTTACAGTAATAACTTGATTTCTAAAGTTTACTTTAAATGAATATGAATTCCATTCTTTAGGAATCTTAGGTGAAAAGTATAGGGTATTATTTAATACTCTCATTCCTCCAAAACCTTCAACAATACTCATCCAAGTTCCTGCCATAGAGGTAATATGCAAACCTTCCTCTACTTCACAATTATAGTCGTCTAAATCCAAACGAGAAGTTCTTAAGTAGAATTCATAGGCTTGCTCCATTCTATTTAGTTTTGCAGCTTGAATACTATGTACACACGGAGAAAGTGAACTTTCATGAACCGTAAAAGGTTCGTAAAAATCGAAATGGTTTTCTAGTTCTTCTGTAGAAAAATGATCTTCAAACATATAGAATCCTTGTAAGACATCTGCTTGTTTTATATAGGGTGAACGTAAAATTCTGTCCCAGCTCCAGTATTGGTTAATAGGCCTTTGACTTGCATCTAAATCTGCAACTGAGATTAATTCTTTGTCTAAAAAACCATCTTGCTGTAAGTTCACATTGTGCTTTTCAGAAAAAGGAAAATACATCGTATCTGCAACATTTTTCCATTGAGATAATTCATCATCAGAGAAATTTACTTTCTCTTTAATTCTACTATAATCTGAGATATGATTCTTTTTTACAATATCAATATTTTCCAAAGCATACTCCAAACACCATTTTGCAATGTAATTTGTATACCAGTTGTTGTTGATGTTATTTTCATATTCATTTGGCCCCGTAACTCCCAAAATCATAAATTTATTTTTAGCAGTTGAAAAAGTAGCTCTCTGTTGCCAAAAACGAGCAATTCCTATTAATACTTCCAATCCTTTTTCCGGAATATACGAAAAATCACCTGTATACCGGTAATAATTATAAATTGCAAAAGCAATGGCGCCATTTCTATGGATTTCTTCAAAAGTAATTTCCCATTCATTATGGCATTCTTCTCCATTCATAGTTACCATTGGATACAATGCTGCCCCTTTGGTAAAGCCAAGTTTTTTAGCATTCTCAATGGCTTTATCTAAATGATTGTATCGATACTCTAATAACTTTCTTGCAACAGATTGATCTTTTGTAGCCATGTAAAATGGAATACAGTATGCTTCAGTATCCCAATAGGTACTTCCTCCATATTTTTCTCCTGTAAAACCTTTTGGGCCAATATTTAAGGTAGCATCTACCCCAAGATAGGTCTGGTTTAGCTGGAAAATATTAAAACGAATTCCTTGTTGTGCCTTCACATCACCTTTTATAGTAATGTCTGATGAGTTCCATATTTGTGCCCAAGATTGTTTTTGCATTTCTAATAATGCATCAAAACCAAAACTTACAGCTTTTACTAAAACCTCCTTAGCTGCAGCAATTAATTCATTTTTATCATGATTTCTATCTACTACATACCCTCCAAATTTATGAATGGTAAAGGTTTCATTTTGTTTGATATCTTTTCGATAGGTAGATGAAGTGTAATTGGAAGTTTGCGCTTTACTACAAGGACTAATAACTTCGTTGTTATTGACAAATAATCGAGATTCCATAAAAGTACAGGTATGAAAATGTGTTTTCATAGTTCGTGCTTGAATGAACGATTGTTGATTGTTTTGAGAGACTTCTAAAACATCCCAAAATTGATCATCCCAATTGGTATCTTCATTTGTAATTCCGGCGTCTATATAGGGAATATAGGTAATTACTGCATCAGAATTTATTGGAGATAGTGTATAACTTATAGCACCAACCTCATCTAGCTCTAAACTTAAAAAACGTTTTGTATCAACTTTAACTTTGATGTCATTTTGTAAAACAGCTTCAAAACTTCTAGACAACCAACCTTCTTTCATGTTGAGTTCTCTTCTAAATTTTGAAACTTCTTTACAGGTATGTAAATCTAGTTTTTCATCGTTAATAAGAACGTTAATTCCAATCCAATTTGGAGCATTTAAAACTTTTGCAAAATACTCTGGATACCCATTTTTCCACCATCCAACACGTGTTTTATCAGGATAGTACACTCCTGCAATATAACTTCCTTGAAAAGTAGCTCCTGTATATTGTTCTTCAAAATTAGCACGTTGTCCCATGGCACCATTACCAATACTAAACAAGCTTTCTGAAGATTTTACCTTTTGACTATCAAATCCTTCTTCAAGGATTGACCATTCGTTTGGTTGTATATAATCTTGATTCATTTATTTCTTTTTTGAGAGAAAAGGCTAGAGAAAAAAAGAATATTGACGTTTTTAAACGTTCTATTGCCTTTTTTCTATCTTCTCTTTTTTATCTTTCTATTAACTCTTTGATAAAGTCGGTACTGATTTCAGTAAAATCTTTAAAAACAAAATCTGCTTCATGCAAGGTTTTTACATCTCCAATTCCAATAGATACCATATGTGCGTTATTTGCTGCTTGAATTCCGGCTACAGAATCTTCAAAAACAATGCAATTTTCAGCAGAAACCTCAAGCAATTCTGAGGCTTTTAAGAAAACTTCTGGATCTGGTTTTCCGTTAATTACATCATTTCCATCCACGATATAATCAAACGTATTAAATAGGTTTACTTTTTCTAAAATCATTCTTGCATTTTTACTTGCAGATCCTAAAGCAATACCTTGTTGTTCTTTTTGTAAAAATTCTAAGACTTTTGGAATGTCTGATAAAATTTCACTTTCATCCATTTCTTTTATATAGCCCAAATAATCTTCATTCTTTTTAGACATAAGATTTTCAAACTCATTATGATTGATACTTATATTTCCCCATTCTAAAATCTTTTCTAATGATTTTATTCTACTGACCCCCTTTAATTTTTCATTTTGAGTCTCTGTAAAATCAATGCCTATACTATTTGCTAATTCTTTCCAAGCCAAAAAATGATATTTAGCAGTATCTACAATAACACCATCTAAATCAAATATAAATCCCTTCTTTTTCATTTCTAAATATTCTGTTATTATGTAATTGCGTTCTTTTCTGTGATTAAAAAATTACAGAGGCCAGATATAACTAAACTAAAACCCGCTACTAACATTGCGTTTATTGTTTGTTCACCTAAAAGACTGGAAACAAAATTGATCCCTCCAAGAGCAGCAATAATTTGTGGTATGACAATAAACATGTTAAAAATCCCCATCATTACGCCCATTTTATTTGGATCTACTGAGCATGATAACATTGCATAAGGCATCGATAGAATGCTTCCCCAAGAAAAACCTATCAATATAAAAGACAACACTAAATATTCTGGAGATGGAATAAAGTACATAGATATAAATCCTAATCCTCCTAAAAGTAAAGACCCCATATGGATATATTTTCTATTGATACGTCTATTTCTGGTATAAAAAACTAATATTAAGGCAAAAACCATAGAGGACAAACCATAAATACCCATGTAAGAACCGACTTCATTAGACGATTTTTGAAAAGCAGTATTTTGAATATCAAACGCTTCTTTTTGTGAAACATCTGTCATTACAAACTCCTTTTCTATAGGCGCTGGTGTTTTAAAAACATGTTCTGTTAAAGCTGGATTTGCCATACTCCACATCGTAAAAAAAGCAAACCAACTAAAAAACTGAACAACACCCAATTTTTTCATAATGATTGGCATGTTCCCAATATTGTCTAGAATATCTTTTACAAAACTATTTTTTTTAGCTTTCTCTTTTTCAAAGGCATCCATATCCTCTGGCGGATATTCTTTAGTTGTAAAAACGGTATAAAGAATACTTAATAAGAAAACGACTGCACCTATTGTAAAAGCAACTTTTACAGACATGGGTACAATCCCTGAGGCAGCAGAGTCACTCACTCCAAATTGAGAAACCATCCAAGGCAAACTACTTGCAATCCAAGTACCCACTCCAATAATTAAAGTTTGGATAACAAAACCGTAAGATCTTTGTGAACTTGGTAACTTATCTGCCACCAAAGCTCTGAAAGGCTCCATAGAGATATTAATAGACGCATCTAAAATCCATAGAAAACCAGCGGCAATCCATAAAGTAGGTGAATGTGGCATTGCGATTAAAGCCAATGAGCTTAAGATTGCCCCTACTAAGAAATAAGGTCTTCTTCTTCCCCATTTCGGACTCCAAGTTCTATCACTCATATAACCAATAATTGGTTGTACAATTAAGCCAGTTAATGGAGCTGCAATCCAAAGAATTGGAATTTCATCTATGGATGCACCAAGGGTTTGAAAAATTCGAGACATGAAACCACCTGTTAAGGCCATTCCAAATTGAATTCCTAGAAATCCGAAACTCATGTTCCAAATTTGCAAGAAACTTAATTTCTGCTTGTTCATTATCGTATATTATTAAATTAATAGTACGATAAGCTTTTAGACTTATCAATTCATAAATTTGTGGAATGTAATTTATTGATAAATCGTAATATGGCAACAAATGTATATTTAAATTATCAATTTGATAATAAAAAAATTAGAAATCTACGACGACGGTTTCGTAGATTCTCGTAGCTTTAAATCGCTAGAAATCACAATCTTTCTAGGTTTATAAATTTCTGATTCTTTTTCGATTCTTTCAATTAAAAGTTCAACAGCCTGTCTCCCCATAGTAAAACCATGTTGCGCTATTGTTGTGATAGAGGGCGACGAATATTCAGAGATTAATCCATCTGTAAAACCAATGACAGATACATCATTAGGTACATTCAAACCTTTGTTTTTAGCAATTTTCATAGCCTTTGCTGCATAAATTTCGTTTACGGCAAAAACACTATCTATATCTTGTGTAAAAACGGTTTCAATTTGTTTTGTAATGCTCTCATTTTCATCAATTTCAACAATTAAATTGGCATCTGTTTTTATGTATTCTTCAATCAATGCTTTTTCATACCCCTGCCTTCTAAGCGCACCAACAGTTACATGTTTAGGAGTGGTAATTAACGCTATTTTTTTTCTGTTGTTTTGCAATAAATACTTGGTAGCCTTATACCCAGCCCCAACATCGTCTACTATAACTTTGTCACAGTTAATGTCATCTACAACTCTGTCAAATAAGATTAATGGGATCTCTTCAGATACCAAATCCTCAAAATGCTTAAAATCTTTATTCTTTAGTGTTTCACTGGCAATAGAAACGATAAGGCCATCTACACTTCCATTCGATAAGAGCTTTAAAGTCTCTACTTCTTTCTTATACGATTCATTAGAAAAACAAACCATAATATGGTAGCCTTTATCATTCGCTCCTTCCTCAATACCGCTGATAACAGTAGAAAAGAAATGATGTACTATTTTAGGTAAAATAACACCTATTAATTTTGTCTTTTGATTCCGTAATTGAAGTGCTAAGGTATTGGGTTTGTAATTATAATAATCTGCATATGCCTGAATTCTTTCTTTTGTTTCTGAACTAATTTCATGACTATCTTTTAGTGCTTTAGAAACCGTAGACGTAGAAACACCTAATTCTTTAGCTATTGTTTTAATCGTAACTTTTTGCTTCATATTTTACAAAAATATGACATTTTAACGTAAAGTTGTCAACACGAAACCGTTTTCGTGAAATTTGTAATGGTGTACTTTACAAATCTTACCGCTATATTTACAACGTGGAATGTAAATTTATTGCTAATAACAAATTCAAATTATAGTTATTATTTAACAAATTATACATGAAAAACTTTAAATTATTTTTGATTGGACTTCTTTTAAGTTCCTCTTTTACCATGTTTGCACAACAAACAGTAAAAGGGACTGTGAAAGAAAAATCATCTGGAGAAACTTTACCAGGTGTTAGTATAGTGGTTAAAGGGTCTAATAATGGTACTGAAACCGATTTTGATGGAAAATTTCAAATAGAAAATACAAAAACAGGGGATGTTCTTGTTTTCACATATTTAGGATATTCTACTAAGGAAATTGCCATCAATACAAATTTTAACCTTAGTATAGAATTAGAGGAATCTTCTGAACAACTGAACGAAATCGTTGTTGTTGGTTACGGAACAACCACCATTAAAGATGCTACAGGTTCTGTAGAGGCAATTACTGCTAAAGATTTTACAAAAGGAAATATTGTTACTCCAGAAAATTTATTAAGCGGACGTGTAGCTGGTGTAAACATCACATCAAGTGGAGCACCAGGTTCTGGTTCTCAAATAACAATTCGTGGAGGGTCTTCAATTGGAGCTTCGAATGCTCCTTTAATCGTTATTGATGGTTTACCAATTACAAACAACGGCACTGCAGGTACCAGAGGTATTTTGTCTAGTATTAATCCAGCAGATATCGAATCGTTTTCTATTTTAAAAGATGCTTCTTCTACAGCAATATACGGATCTAGAGCCTCTAACGGGGTTATTATCATTGTCACTAAAAAAGGAAAAAAAGAATACACACTAGACTATGATTTCCAGTACAGTGCTGGTAAAGTTGTTGATAGAATTGATGTGTTCTCGGCAGATGAATTTAGAGATTTAGTAAATTCACAACCAATCTCAGGAAGCACTTTAGATACAAGCCTTTTAGGAACTGCGAATACAAATTGGCAAGACGAAGTTTTGCAAAACACGGTTTCAACTCAGCATAATTTAACAGCCAAAGGACAGATTTTTAAATCGATTCCTACAAGAATGTCTATAGGTTTTTCTGAACAACAAGGAGGGATTTTAACCTCTCAATTTGATAGGGCTAATTTTTCTTTAGCAATGAACCCATCTTTGTTTAAAGATCATTTAAAAATAAGTTTAAATTTTAATAGATCTTTTACCAATAGTAGATTTGCTGCAGGTGGAATTGGTGGTGCCTTACGATATGACCCAACACAACCTGTTAGAGCAAGTGGGCCTTTTGGCGGATTTTACCAGCATTATACTGGAAATGCATCAAACTTTGTTTTATCAAATGGAGGAACCAATCCTGTAGCTGGATTATTACAAAATAATAATACTGGTAAATCTTTTAGACAATATGGTAACTTAAACTTCGATTATAAATTTCATTTTTTAACTGAATTAAAATTTGTTTTAAATTTAGGGTATGATAGAACAGAAGGTGAATATATTTCTAAAAGTTCTAATTCAGTTCCTAGAAGTTTTAACACAGTAGTTTTTGGAAATGATGCAAATGGTTTCCAAAATAGAGAAAACAGGTTATTAGACTCTTATTTTAATTATACTAAACAATTTGAAAATATAAAAACAGATATTACTGCAGGGTATTCGTACCAAAAATTTACAGGTGATGGTTTTAATAGTTCAAATTTAAAGGATCCCAATACTAGTTCAGATGTTTACACAAATACACCAGAAGTTTTAATTGGTTTCTTTGCTAGAGCTAACTTTACATTTTTAGAAAAATATTTACTGACTCTTTCTTACAGAAGAGATGGAACTTCTAAATTTAGTTCAGACAATCGTTGGGGTAATTTTCCTGCTGCTGCTGCAGCTTGGAGAATTAGTGATGAAGACTTCTTAAAAGATTCTAACGTTGTTTCTAATTTAAAATTAAGAGCTAGTTATGGAATTACAGGGCAACAAGATATTAGTAACCCAGAAATTTATTTAAGTACCTACCGTTTTGGTTTGAGTAATTCTCAATTTTTATTTGGAAATCAAATTATTCAGTCTACCATACCACAACCTATAAACCCAGATATTAAATGGGAAGAAACTGCTACTGCAGAATTGGGAATTGACTATGGTTTATGGAACAATAAGTTTACGGGTACTTTGGGTGTTTTTCAGAAAAAATCAAAAGACTTATTATTTTCTTCTCCCCTGGCAGATGGAACTAACTTTACCAATAATATTATAAAAAATATTGGAGAGTTACAAATTAGAGGTGTTGAATTTACTTTAAATACAGAAATACTAAACTCTGAAGATTTTAATTGGAATGTTAATTTTAATGCTACGTATTTAGATAGAGAAATAACTTCACTACCTTTGGGAAGAGATCAACAAGTTGGTTTTATTTCTGGTGGAACTGGAGCTACAATTCAAGTTCATAGTGAAGGTTTTGCGCCAAGTTCATTTTATGTTTTCAAACAACTTTATGATGCCGCTGGCAAACCCATTGAGGGTGCGTATGCAGATATTAATGGAGATGGTATTGTAAATGCTAGTGACCGATATATTAAAGACAATGGTGTCCCAGATGTAACACTAGGATTTCAATCTAGCTTTAATTATAAAAATTTAGACTTCGCTTTTAATTTAAGAGCAAGTATTGGAAATTATGCCTACAATAATGTAAATTCTGCAACGGCTCAATATTCATTATTACAAGATCAAAGTGTATTAGGAAACATTCCTACTGCTACCTTAGATTATGGGTTTAGAAATACAGCTGATGTTATATCATCAGATATTTATTTAGAGAATGCTTCTTTTTTAAAGATGGATAATATTACGATCGGGTATACTTTTAATCCGTTACTTAAAAAATTTAAAAGCAATAGCATTCGTCTATGGGCAGGTGTTCAAAACGTCTTTACAATTACGAATTACTCTGGTTTAGATCCAGAAATTTCTAATAATGGTGTAGATAATTTAATCTTTCCAAGATCAAGAACATTCTTGTTAGGAGCAAATATTAAATTTTAATCAAATTAATTATGAAAACAAATTTAAAAACATTGAGAGTACTCAGTTTAATAGCAATCTTTTTTGTTGCTTTTACTTCATGTACAGAAGATTTAGATATCACTCCACAAGATGATCAAACATTATTAGGAGAGGAATTCTTTGCAAACGAAAATTCATATAAAGAACTATTAGCAGGAGTTTACGCAAACCTTTCTTTAACTGGAATTAATGGACCAACAACATCAAACATTGTCGGTTTAGATGCTGGTACAAGTCAGTTTGGAAGAACCTTACTTTACTTGCAAACCTTATCTGCAGATCAAATGATTTGGTCATATGAAAATGATGGTGGGGTTGCAGGAATTCAAAGAAATAACTGGACAGATCAAAATCCTTTAATATTAGGAATGTTTAGTAGAACGCATGTAACGGTAGCTTTTGCAAATAACTTCTTAAAAGAAACCACAGAAGAAAAATTAAGCGCAAGAAATGTTTCTTCATCAACGAGAGCAGAAATTGTAAACTTTAGAGCAGAAGCTCGTTTATTAAGAGCAATGTCTTACTATTATTTAATGGATCTTTTTGGAAAAGCTAATTTTATTACAGAAGATGATGCCTTAAATTCAATTCCGAATGTTGCAAACAGAGCAGAACTTTTTGCCTATGTAGAATCAGAATTAAAAGCCATCGAACCTAATTTATTGGAAGCGCGTTCTAACGAACATGCAAGAGCTGATAAGGCGGTTGCTTCTATGATTTTAGCAAAAATTTATTTGAATGCAGAAGTGTATATTGGTGAGGCCAAATATGATGAATGTGTGGCAGAATTAAATAAAATAATTGCTGGAGGATATTCTTTGGCGCCAGATTATTTGTTAAATTTTATGGCAGATAATAATACCAATGCAGCTATTAATGAAATTATTTTCCCAATAGTTTCAGATGGAACCTCTGTTCAAAACTATGGTCCAACTACAGTAATGGTTAACGGATCTGTTGGAAGTATTGAAGAAAATGGTGCTCAAATAGGTGTTGGTGCAGCTGGTTGGGGTGGTGCTATAAGACTTAGAAAACAATTTGTAGAATTATTTGATGGTGGTGTTTTTACAAACGATAGTAGAAATACTATTATTAGAGGTACTTCTTCTGAGCCAAGAGATATCAACATCGCAGATATTTCTAATAAAGATCAAGGTTTTGTTTTACAAAAATTTTCTAATGCGTCATCTACGGGTGATTTTGGATCAGATCAAACATTTGTAGATACAGATTTTCCTTTATTTAGATTGGCAGATGTATACTTAATGTATGCTGAAGCACAATTAAGAGGTGCAAGTAATGCAACTCAAATAGATGCTTTAAACTATGTAAACCTATTAAGAACAAGAGCTAACAACCCACAAACAATAACTTCTGCAGATTTAAATCTAGACTTTATTTTAGATGAAAGAGCAAGAGAATTACACTGGGAAGCACATAGAAGACAAGATTTAATACGTTTTGATAGATTTACAGGAGGAGCTTATAATTGGGCCTGGAAAGGAAATGGTAGTAATGGTATTTCTTTACCTGAATATTTAGACCTTTATCCAATCCCAGCGTCAAGTTTATCTACAAGTCCGAACTTAAGTCAAAACACAGGGTACTAAAATTAAAACAATATACAAATGAAAAAAAATATAAAACAGATTTCTTTAACCTGCATTGTTGGGTTAATTTTAATCATCTTTACTTCATGTGATGATTCTTCTGAACTCTTTAATGTAAATGAAAATCCAGACGCACCTGTCTTAGCAGATTTAAACTTTACAATGTTAGAACTAGATGCAGTGAATACGAACAACCCAGCAGTTACTTTAAATTGGCAAGCTGCTAATTACGGACAACCTGCAGGAATTAATTATACCATTGAATTTGCAAATGATGATGTATTTACAAATCCTGTAGTTGCTTCTACAATAACCGGACAAACTGCCATTACATTATCTGTAAATGAATTAAATGCCGCTGCAGGTAATGCTGGATTAAATCCTTTTGAATGGGCTACCCTTTATGCAAGAGTGGTCTCTTCATTAGGAACACAAAATGGAGAAACTAAAGATTCGAATACAATACAGTTTAGTGTGTACCCTTACTATAATTATGTTTTTGAAGATTATTTTTTAGTAGGAGACGCCATGTCATCTGGTTGGGATAACAACAATAATAATCCTGCTCTTTTCAGAGATGAAAACGATAGCAACCTATTTCATTACACAGGGTTCTTTATTGATAACGGCCACTTTAAGGTACTAGAAAATAAAGGATTATGGCAACCTCAATGGGGTACTAATGATGGGGCAATCATAGAAGGGAATCCCGGTACAGGTAGTTCAGATCCAGAAAGATTTCCTTATGGAGGCGGTAACGGAATACCCGCAGGTTTCTACACATTTAAAATAAACTTTGCAAGTAATACATTTACTTTCGAACCTTATACAAATGTAATAACAGCATCACCTGCAACCTTAACATTACAAGGAACTAGTACAATGAATGTAACTATGAGTTCTTTACCACAAGACGGTCACATATGGTATGCTTCTGCAGTAAGGTTAACACCTGGTGAGATCTCATTTTTAACTGACGCTGGTGCTACCTGGGGAGGGTCTACTTCTTTTTCTGGTGTTGCTACCGATGGTGGTGGTTCCGTACCAGTTATTGTAGAAGATGATTATGATGTATGGTTTAATGATTTAACAGGTCGTTACATCCTTATTCCATTAAACTTATAATTAAACTAATTAAAACAAATAAAAATGAAATCATATTTTAAAAAAATAAGCTACTTATTTCTTTCACTTACACTTTTGTTAGGTGCTTGCGATGCTGAAGAAAGCTTAAATATAGAAACTCCAGAAGCAGTGTTTGTTTTAGACACTCCAGGTATTAGTAATGTATTTTTAAACTTTGCTTTACCAGACAATCCTGCCTTTACAATTTCTTGGAAAGACGAAGTTACTGGCTCTAGTAATTACACTGTAGAAATGTCTACAGATCAAGAATTTACCTCTTCAGTTCCATTAGGAACTACAGACAAAAGTAATTTCTCAATGAGTGTCGTCGATTTTAATCAGGCAATAACAGACAAAGGCGTTACCACGTTTAGTGACATCGCAATCTACTTAAGAGTAAATGCTGGAAATGAAATAGTTAGTAATGATATTTTACTATTAGTAACTACTTATCCAGTAAATTCTCCAGAAATTACAGGTGTTGCAGATGGTGATTCTTTTGAACTTTCTATTGCTAATAATGATGCGGTTGCTGTAACTGTTGGTTGGGAAGATCCAATTGCAAACTCTTCATTAAATATAGATATTGACTATTATTTAGAAGTTGCAACACCAAACACAAGTTTTGATACTCCAATTGAAGCAGGATATGTTAGAAATATGAATGCAATTCCTCTAACAAATGCACAATTAAATAATTTAGCAATTCAATCAGGAATTCCAGTTGATACTGCTGGTAATTTAGAATTAAGAGTTCGTTCAGTAATTACAGATGCTGCATCAGGCAGTGTTCTAGAGAGAACAACAACTCCAATAACAATTAATGTGACCACCTATTTAACAGTATTAGATTTAACTACTACTTGGGGAATCGTTGGATCAGCTGCAAATAATTGGGGAGCAACTCCAGATTTACCTATGTTTAAAACAGCTGAAGACGGTGTTTTAGTTGCCTATGTTAATTTAACAGCAGGTGAATGGAAATTTAGAGAAAATAACGATTGGGGAAGTAACTTAGGTTCTGGTGCTGCAGCAGATGATGTTTCTCCTGGTGGAGGAAACTTTTCTACAGATGCTGGTTCTTATAAAATTACCCTAAATTTAAATACCAATAAATTTATCAAAGAAAATTTTTCTTTAGGAATTGTTGGTGGTGCCTATAATAACTGGGGAGCAACTCCAGATTTTATGTTAGAGTATGACCAATATTCAGATGTATTCAGAGGAATTGTTACGCTTATTGATGGCGAAATGAAATTTAGAATGAATAACGATTGGGGAACCAATTGGGGAGATGATGGTGCAGATGGAACTTTAGAAGAAGGTGGTGCAAATATTGTTGTTACAGCAGGGATTTATATAGCTACTGTTAATATGAATGATTTATCTTACTCATTAGAGCCTATAACAAATGTATGGGGATTAGTAGGAGGTGCCTATAATAATTGGGGAGCAAGTCCAGATGCACAATTTAAAAGAGATTGGTCTAGACCATTTGATGATATTTGGATTTTAAATGATGTAACGCTTATCGATGGAGAATACAAATTTAGATCAAATAATGATTGGGGAACTAATTATGGAGATGATGGTTCAGATGGAACGTTAGAAAACGGTGGCGCTAATATTGTTGCTGTTGCTGGAACCTATTCATTTGTATTAGATTTTTCAGATCCAGCAAATCCAACCTATACAATAAATTAACTTTCATTAAATTTTTAAAAGGCTATTTCTCAGAATAGCCTTTTATTTTATTTGTAAATTATGAAAAAAGTAGTATTACTCATTGTTTTAATTTCGAAAATTTCTTTTGGTCAAGTTCAAGATGTAGCCTTTTCTATATCGCCTTCTACATTTGATGAAGATGATCAGATTACCATTACTGTATCTGAGATAGACCTTGGAATTTGGGGTGTTTCAGATGTCTATTTATGGGCTTGGTCGTATGATACAAATGGAGAAAATCCTATGAATTCTCCTACAAACGGAACTTGGACAGAATCTAACGAAGTTCAAAAGCTTACAAATAATGGTGATAATACCTATTCAATTACCATTACTCCTACTTCATTCTATAATAGAACTGGTATAGGTAGTATTGGAATGCTTGTGAAAGCAAAAGATGGTACAGGAGATAAAAAATCTCAAGATAATATATCACAAGTTGGTAGTTTTCAACTATCCCTTACTACTCCAACCTCAACAACAACGATATTAAATTCTGGAGAAACGTTACCGATAAGTGCTACAACGTCTCTAGAGGCAAACTTCAATTTAAAGGCAAATGGTAATTCAATAGATCAACAAACTAATCTAACAAGCTATACCTACTCTCCTACTGTTACAGAAAATACAACTTTTGTTTTAGAAGCATTAAACAACGGAATAACAAAAACTGTTACATTTCAAGCAGTGGTGAAACCAACTGTTACAGAGGCAACAGTTCCAGCAGGAATGAATGATGGTATTAATTTAAATGATTCAGACAATACAAAAGCAACCTTGGTTTTATATGCACCAGGTAAAGAATTTATTCATCTTATTGGAGACTTCAATGATTGGACAATTAATAATAACTATTTACTAAAAAAAGACAGCTCAAAAGATCGTTTTTGGATAGAACTTACCGATTTAACTCCACAAACAAATCATACCTATCAATATTTAATTGAGGGTGTATTAAGAATTGCAGATCCATATTCTACAATTATTTTAACAGAGTCAAACGATCAAAATATAGACAATACCACCTACCCAGATTTACCAGAATATCCTTCAGGAAAGACAAATCATGCAGTCACACTTTTAAAAACTGGGGAAGCAGCATACAATTGGCAGGTAACAGATTTTCAAAAACCTGCAAAAACAGATTTGGTAATTTATGAATTGCTAATAAGAGATTTTGATGAATTACATAGTTTTGATGCCGTAAAGGCTCGATTAGATTACCTTCAAGATTTAGGTATAAATGCTATTGAATTTATGCCTTTAATGGAGTTTGATGGAAATGAATCTTGGGGTTACAATCCTTCTTTTCATATGGCTTTAGATAAGTATTATGGAAATACAACTGCTTTTAAGCAATTAGTGGATGAATGCCATGCAAGAGGAATTGCTATCATTGTAGATGTCGCTTTTAATCACGCAAGTGGGCAAAACCCATATTACAGAATGTACAATACAGACAATGGTGGTTATGGTGGAGAGGCAAGTGCAGACAGTCCTTTCTTTAATCAAACTGCAACACATTCCTACAGTGTTTTTAATGACTTTAATCATAGTAAACAAGCAACAAAAGACTATGTAAAAAGAGTTTCACAATATTGGATTGATGAATACAAAATTGATGGATTTAGATGGGATTTAACCAAAGGGTTTACTCAAAATTGTACATCATCTGATCAAAATTGTACGAATCAGTACCAACAAGATAGAGTAACTATTTTAAAAGAATACGCAGATTATCAATGGGAAAAAGATTCGGATTTTTATATCATTTTTGAACATTTAGGAACCAATAATGAGGAGACCGAATGGGTAAACTATAGATTGGATGATGGAAAAGGAATTATGGTATGGGGAAATCATAATAATAACTACAACCAAGCGACTATGGGTTTTGGCTCTGATGCTGATTTTTCTTGGATTTCTTATAAAAATAGAGGTTGGTCCGTTCCAGCAAATGTTAGTTACATGGAGAGCCATGATGAAGAAAGATTAATGTATAAAAACTTAGAATTTGGAAATTCTAATGGATCATACAATATTAAAAACTTAAATACAGCACTGGAAAGAGAAGAATTAGCTGGTGCTTTTTACTTTACAATTCCTGGTCCAAAAATGATTTGGCAATTTGGCGAATTAGGTTATGACAAAAGTATAGATGAAAATGGAAGAACAGGAAATAAACCTATCTTATGGAACTATTTTGATGTTCAAGAAAGAAAAAACATTTATAATACTTGGTCTCAATTAATTCAATTAAAATTAAAATATGATATTTTTAAAACCTCAGAATTCACTTTAAATGTAGGAAATCCTAACGGGTTGAATACAATTCATTTGACTAAAACGGACGCTACAGAACTTAAATATGTAACCATTATCGGAAATTTCGGAGTAACTACTCAAAATATCAATCCAAGTTTTCAGCAAACTGGAAATTGGTTTAGTCTTTTAGAAGACAATACAGAGATCAATGTTACCAATGTAAACACACCTATTAGTCTTGCGCCTGGAGAGTTTAAGGTATATGGAAGTAGCGCTGCAACGTTGTCGTATGATGATGATCTTTTTAATAATACAAAAATCGTTGCGTACCCAAATCCGTCAGACGCTTATTTTAAAATTAACACAGAAACAAATCACATATTAATTTTTGATCTTAATGGAAAAAAAGTAAAAGAATTTAAAGGAAACTTCAAAGCTGACGCAAGTTTTTCTATTCAAAATTTAGAAAGCGGAATATACTTTGTAAAAATTGATACAAATAGTTTTCCTTTAAAATTGATAAAGAAATAAGTATATAACTAAAATAGGTTCATATTTATATTTCAAAAACAAACACTAGGGCTATTTTGGGACTCTAGCTCTATAAATCTCTGCACCTAAAGGCGCAGAGATTTTATAGTTTGTATTGGCTACTATAAGTAAAGCTTTCCCTTTTTCTAATGTAATTTGTTTTCTGTTTTCAGATACAATAGCTTTACCATCTAGTGCTATTAATATTTCTACAGAGATAGCAACTGATTGATGTGTTTGAGTTGGTAATAATTCAATTTTACTTAATTCAAAATCTTTCGCATTTGTTTTATAAACAACTTCAGAATTTTCTTTATTTTGAACTCCGTGTAAAATAGTCGGATTGGTTTCTTCGAATCTAGTATTCTTTAAAAGTTCTACAATATCAATATGTTTACTGGTTAATCCTCCTCTTAATACATTATCGGAATTTGCCATAAGCTCCATATTCTTTCCCTCCAAATAAGCATGAGGTAATCCTGCACCTTGAAAAATTGCTTCTCCTTTAGACAGGTTTAAAATATTAAAAAAATAAATGGAAAATATACCTCTATCAATATTTACACTATTGTTATCTGAGGCTTTTGAAGCCCAATAATCTGGTGAATATTTTTGTAATTCATTATTTAAATACTGTGGAAGAATTCTTTTTACTAAAGGATTTAAAATTTCGTTTACTTCGGCTTGAGTAAATTCCATTACTTTTTTATATAGCTCAAAATAATCATTCTCTTGAAACGTTTTCAATAAAAAATGTAGCTCTTTTGTTTCTTCTAGATTTTTTATGAGTTTTTTTCTTTCTAAAAAACCATGTAATAGCCAAAAATCACTTAAAGCAACCATTAATTCTGGTTTATGGTTTCTATCTTTAAAATTTCTGTTATTCGCAGTAATAGGGATTCCCATTTTATTTTCATTTTCAAATCCCTTTTCAGCAGAATCTTTAGTGGGATGAACCTGTATAGAAAGCATTTTATCTACATCTAGTACTTTAAATAAATATGGTAATCTTCCATAAATATTTGCAACACTTGCTCCCAAATTTTGACTTAAATTTTGACTTAAAAAAAAATCAAGAGTAATATTTCCTTTTTTGGTTTTAATAATAGAGGGTGCTTTTAGATGTGCACCTAACCAATATTCCGCATAATGATTGTTCTTTGTATATTCACCTATTAAATCTGGAATAAACTTTTTTCCACCCCAATCATAATGTTGAACTTTACCTAATATTGGATAAATATTATCTTCCTTATCTTCTAATTCTAGCATCTATTTTTATTAAATCATAATTCAAAGGCTTCTTGAATAGAATAAACACCTCTTAGCAAGACTCTCTTATCTTTTTTAGTTTTTAAATCTCGTTCAAAAAATTTAAGTATTTTATGTATTGTTTTAGGATTGCAAATACTTTTTGGTGTTGCATAAATAATTAAATTAATATTATTTTTATTAGATAAAAATCTTACTCCTGCCTTTACTGCCATCATTGTTGTTTTTTCTTTTCTTAAATTTAAGATCGAAATATCACATTCTGAGGAATCTTTAAGCGTATCTAGAAATTTAAATATTTTCTCATTATTACCGTTATTCACTAAACAAATCTTAATTTTTTTATTAAAGGTCAGTTTAAATATTTGTATTTCAATAGTATCAATACAATTTTTTTCGAAAATAATAATTATTCCATTATTCATACTAAATTTCATTAAGATTTTCTAAAAAAAAATAACTTGGTTTAGTTAATTTATCTTTTTTATTCTTTTTTAATCTTTTTTTCAATCTATAGACCCAAGCAATTTGGAATAACTGTCCAAAAATTTTAATGGAATCTTTAATTGAGAGTAAAGAACCTTCTACATGAATCCACCTTTTTAAAGGTTGTTCACAAATCATTGCTCTTGCCTTTTTTAGTCCAAAAAAGAGTGTAATTCTTCTGAATATTTCAACATCAAAAATCCATTTTGTTATAAACTTTTTACCGAATGAAATTTCTATAACATCTTTATGAAATATTTTTGCTCCACATTGCGTGTCTTTAAAATCCATTGACAAAATTTTTCTAATGATAAAATTAACTATTGTACTAATAATTTTTCTAGCAGATTTCTTAGTAATATCTGCCCCCATCCTGCTTATTCTAGAACCGCTAACTATCTTGTAGTTAGAATTTTCTAGAGTAGAAACTAAATCATCGAAATCTGTTAAATTAGTTGATAAATCTGCATCCAAAAAACCGATATAATCTAAGTCTTCTTTTTGAGATATAAACAACATTCCTTTTCTTACAGCTTCTGCCTTACCTTCATTTTTTTCGCAGTTGTAAACAGTAATAAAATCTTCTCTTCCGATTCTTAAATTGTTTAAAATTTCTAAAGTTTTATCAGTACTACCATCATTTACAAAACATAAATAATAACCTGAATTTTTAGTCAAAAAATCTATAAAAGATTGACTCAATAATCTTTTTTCTTCATTATAACAAGGTATTACAACACCAACACATCTTTGTTGGATAACGATACCTTTTTTAATCTCATATTTGTTTGCTTTTTTTGGGATACCTATTAATCTTTTAACCCTTACACAAACTTCAATTAAGCTTAGTGGTTTTTTCATATAATCATTTATGCCCAAATCAAAACCTCTTATAATCGTTTCGTCATCTGTATTTCCAGATAAAATCATAATAGGTGTAGAAGATTTTTTTTTATGTCTTATAAATTTTACAACATCCATTCCAGAAACATTTGGCATGTTAATATCTACGATTACTAAATCTGGTTGAAAAACATCATATACAACCATTCCTTTTTCAGCACTTGTTGCTGTGTAAACCTCGTATCCTAGGTGTTTTAGTCTAGTTTCTAATGGAATTAAAACTAATTTCTGATCGTCTATAGCTAGTATTTTCATAATTAACACTTTAGGTATTAGGTTTTTTATCAAAAATAGTTTTGTTTAGAGAATTAAAAACAACTCTTACGCCATTAAGGCCTGTTTATATAGATGAATGTAGGTTTAATGATGTTGAATAAATTTTAGACATCATTTAATATATATATATTTACAATATTAACAAAGAGTAGTAAGTTGTATGAAAGAAACTTCCAATAAATATTTAATTATAGCAATCCTATTAGGTCTAGCTTTCCATGGAAGTGCAATCTTTTTTACTATTGAAACTTCTTACGATGCATTTATACACTTATTTTTTGCTGACCACTACGCAAATAACTGGTTTGAACCTTGGAATTTTAAATGGTATACTGGTTTTAGCGTAATGAGTTACCCTCCTTTAGTTCATCAATCTATTGCTGCTCTCTCAATGATTGGTGGTCTAAAATTTGGACTTTTTACAATTTGCTTACTAAGCATCGTACTCTTTATAACTGGCGTATATCGATTTTCCTTATTAATTACCTCACATAGAACCGTAGCAGGCTACGCAGCGATTTTGGGGGTGTTTTCATCTTCATTTTTAGAAACATTTCATATTTATGGACAATTACCAAGCATTATAGGAATTGCACTATTAATGCATTCCTTACCTGAAATCTATTTATGGCTTAAAACAGGGAAGTATCGATATTTATACACATCACTCTCTTTAATTGCAGTGATCGCTACCTCGCATCATCTAACGACTATTTTCGGAATGATATTCTTCATTTTCCCAGTAATAGGTATGGTAATACTTGATATTTGTAGAGAACAAGTAAACTCTTACAAAGAAGTTAACCTTAAATTATTTATTCGAAATTTCGGGAAACAATTTAAACGGAATATGAGTTTTGGAATCCTTTCTCTAGTCTTAATCATAGGATGTATTTTACCTTATTGGATTAATTCTAAAAAGAACCCGATTACTCAAGTGCCAATTCCACACGGTTCTCGTGATAATTTTTTAGAAATAGCCTCTTCGGGATTGATATTTTTTTGGATTCCATGGGGTGTTTTATTATTACTTCTACCCTACTTTTTTTACAGATATTTTAGCAAACGATATCTGTTTTTCGGCCTTTCATTTACCTTATTACTTCTTTTAGGGACTGGAGGAACAACACCAATTCCGAAACTAATTTTGGGCGAAAATGCATTTAATATATTAACCTTAGATCGATTTACATTTTGGGGATCTATAATGGTTTTACCCCTATTGGGTGAGTTTGCTTATCGATTTGTAGAAGGTGATTTAAAAACGTTAATTCAAAAGAAATTTGGCGCAATTAACCACCACTTAATTGGTGGTTTGTTGGCAGGTTTATTTTTATTGATGGTTGTTTTTACAATGAGCATAAGCTATTTTAGACCCTTGCAACCACAGAAAATAAAAATGTTGCCAATTGTAAATTTTTTAAATGAAGATAATCACGACCAATGGCGCTATTTAACCTTAGGTTTTGGAGATCAAATGGCATGGCTATCTGCCCAAACAAATGCAATGACAGTAGATGGTAATTATCACTCTGCTAGGCGTTTACCAGAACTAACAACAAGACCCATAGAACGTTTAGAAAATTCAAAAAATAAAGGAGTTGAAGGAATTGGTTCTTTGCAACAGTTCTTAACAATACCAGAAAAATACAATTTAAAGTATATCTTTTCTAATGATAAATTCTACGATCCTATTTTATATTTTTCTGGGTGGCAGCGATTGCAGCCGTTAGATAACGAAATTATTATTTGGGAAAAGGTGAATGTTCCACCACTTTCTTCTATTTTACCAAAAGAAGATGTAGCAACTTGGCAAAAAGTAATTTGGGGAATTATTCCGTTTTTAACCCTTATTATTGCTTTTATATTAAACATTCAATCCATCTTTGTTAACAGTCTAAAAACAAAAATAAAAGCGATTCCAGAATACTTAAAATTCAAAAATAAATATATTGGGTTCTCCAACAGAATTTTCAAAATATCTTATGCTTGGTCTGTATTGGTTTGCTTTGGTCTAGCCTACTGCATATATCTATTCTATTTAAAGAATGATGCGCAAAGAACACCTAAAAATGCGATAACAGCCTATTATGACGCTCTTGATTTTAAAGAATATGAAAAAAGTTATCAATTGATAGATCCAAACAGTGGGGTATCAATGTCGCAATTTATGTTAGAAATTTCGATTTCTGATGGATTATTAGCTTCGTATGCTAAATTAGACGCTTTAGAGACTATGATCACAAATAAAACGGATAGTTTGGTTACTCTAAAAGTGCACACAAAATGGATTACGGCAATTGAAAAAATAAATAAAACGGAGTATAAAGTTTTAATTAATAGAAACGGAAAATGGTTTATACAACCCGAAATTTTAGATTCAGATTTGCCACCAGATAAATTCTATTCTAATAATGTTACAAAATATTTTAATCACGGTAGAAGAAAAGTAACAACAGAAGAAACCTTTTATGAAGATGATTTAAAACAACCCGTTTTAGAAATTATTTCTGCTAAGTTAGTGAAATTTAATGCCCATTATGCAATCGTAGGAGAAGTACAAAATATAGATAATATTCCGGCAGACATCGATTTAAAAGGAACTTTATATAATGATGAAAATAAAGAATTGGCAACTTACAATGCAAAATATCATGTAAAACATAAGTTAATGCCGAAAGAGATTAGTTCTTTTAGAATTAATTTTGAAGGAATTGCCTGGTCTAAAACACAAGATTCTATTCCTAAAACATTTAATCCTGATGAGTTTACTCCTATTAAACTCGAGGAGCAACCTACAAAATTCAATTTACAGGTGACAGGAAATGTGTCGAATTCCGATTTATATAAAAATACTGTTTTAAGTGATCTTAGTATCAATTCTAAAACCATAAAAGGAACCTTGTTTAATAGTGGCATCCAAGAAATTACGATTCCACAATTGCTAATCACTTATTATAACAAAGATAAAAAAATTGTTTGGGTAGATCATTTATTTTTAAAAAACGGTATTAGGCAACAACGAAAACAAAATTTTGAATATCGTCTTATAAGCAACGATTCGCTTAATATTGTTAATAACGACATGATTAATTGTTATGTAAATGGACTACAAAATAGCCTTATTTCAGTAAAAATAGTACCTAACAGAATTGAAAATCATGCAAATAAAGGATTGCAAAAAATAAATCATCCTTTGTATAGTTTTGTAAAAATTGAAATGAATAGTTATATTAGAAATCCAAATTAATGAATACTAAAAACACACTTCTTCTTCTTCTTTTTTGGTTTATAATACATACCATTGTAGGTCAAGATTCTCTGAAATTAATTACGAAAGAGAAATTATTTGTTGCGGGAAACCCACTTATAATAGAATTTATAACAACAACAAATACAGATTATAAACTATATTGTACAAATAGTTATGGAAGTACTATTCTTGATTCTGAAATAAAAGATGACAAAGTTTTTTTTAAAATACCTAATTATATTAGTAATAAAAAAGGAGTACTAAGTTGGAGTATTATTAATACTAAAAACCCTGTTTTTGGTCAATTTCAAATCATTTCAAAAGAAAAACCTACCTCTATGGAAACCTATTTGGGACCTCCAAGGATTGAAGCTGGAGGTACCGATTTTACTATGCTGGTGGTTATTCCTACCGATGATTTAGATAATCCATTGTCAAAAAATACCAAGGTCGTAATTAAGCATCAATTTTTAAGATCCCAAAAAAAAGAGGTTGTTTTTACAAAAAATCTAATCTCTTATAAATATATATATTCCCCGTTAAAAAGTGGTAGAATGATACTTTCTTCAGAATCTTTAAGTTTAAATTCCAAAGAATACGATGTAAATATTATGCCAGCAATTGGCTCTAATTTTAAAATATATTCAAAAAGAAATCATGAATATGCAGACGGAAACCAGATTACTACTTTCTTAACTTCTGTGATTAAAGATAAAAACAATAATGTAGTAAGTGATGGTAATTTTGTAGAGTTTTTTATCACCAATAAAAAAGGAAATGTTTTAAAATCTTCAGGAACTACTATTAATGGTGTTGCTTATGCAAAAATTATTCATCCAGATCATCAAGAAAATTGGAAAATTAAAGCCTATATCATTGGTATTGCAGAAAGTAATGTTTTAGAAATTATATATAAGAAAGTAATTGATACTTTTAATGTAAATTTTTCTGATAATAATAGGGTCGTAAAAGTTGGTCCTTTAAAAAGTTTTATGAGTCAAATGATACCAGACGGGTTGCAGGTGAAACTATCTATTTATAAAGAAGAAAAATTACTGCATGAAATTTTTAAAACATCAAAAGATGGTTTTGCTGTTTTTACTTTAAACAAAAATATTTATAAGCATGATACTTATCATTTAAAAATAACTACTGCTGGAATTAGTAAAGAATTTGAAAACAAAAAATTATGGTAGGTAAAAATAAAATCATTTTAAAAGGTGTTTTAATGGTATCATATATTTTAATATTTTCCATACTCCTTTTCTTAATTAGTTCTTTATATACTTATTTAAATACAGGTGCAGACAGAAGTAAAATGCTGCACACAGAGATTAAAAAAACAGATCAGTATCTACCAAAAATTAAATGGGCCGACAATGGAAATGAAGGTAGAGAAATAAATGATCAAACGTTGAAGAACATAGAAAATGATTACTTGGATGCTTGGCATGTAAAACATATTGCGAATAAAACCAATTCTAAAGATGGCATTTCTGATTATTACACCGAAAGCGCTAGAGAGAACTTATTTAATTTTATAGCATTTAATAAGGAAGCAAATACATCAATAGAAAGTACCACTTTAGCTCACAACACAGATATTTTGTTTTTTAGTGAAGACGGCAATCTAGTGGTTTTAGAAGATAAAAATGTTATTGAATATAAAAAGGTTTTAAATAATAATTCTATGGTTTTAGAAACCACAGAAATTTCCAATTATAAAATTGTTTTATTGTTAGAAGATGGCTTTTGGCGTATCCGCCATTTAGTAAAAGAAAGTGCAACAGAGTTTGACAAAACAGTCCCCAAAAAGCTTATGGACTCTCTTAACATTAAAGGTATAAACTATTACCCACAAGCAACTCCTTGGAATATGTTTGGTGACGATTTTGATATTGATATCATTAAAAATGATTTTAAAATAATTACAGAGGCGGGTTTAAATACCATTAGAATTTTTATTCCATATGAAGATTTTGGAAAAGCAAAAGTGAGAGAAACAAAACTAAACAAGTTAAAAGAATTTTTAGATTCTGCTGAACAAAATGGTCTAAAAGTAGTTGTAACTCTATTCGATTTTTACGGAGATTATAATGTTTTAGATTGGACATTAAACCACAGACACGCAGAAAAGATTGTATCAACATTTAAAAATCACAATGCAATTGTAGCTTGGGATATTAAAAACGAACCTAATTTAGATTTTGATTCTAGAAAAAGAGAAAATGTTATTTCTTGGTTAGAACATTTAATTATTTTAATAAAATCTATTGATAAAAATCATCCTGTTACTATTGGCTGGTCTAATGTTGAAAGTGCAGAAATTCTTAAGGAAAAGGTAGATTTTGTTTCTTTTCATTATTATGAAGATTTAGACAATTTTGAAGAGTCATATGATGTATTAACATCAATAATTACCAATAAACCAATTGTTTTAGGAGAATATGGTGCATCTTCTTATAGTGGATTTTGGAAACCTTTTGGTGGTTCAGAAGAAAAACAAGCCACCTATTATAAAGAAATACAAAAAATAATAACTAAAAAGAAAATTCCTTTTATGTCTTGGACTTTGTATGATTTTGAAAAAGTACCAAAAGAAGTTATAGGAATACTACCTTGGCGAACAAATCCACAAAAAAAATTCGGAATCATTTCTAAAAAAGGTAAAAAGAAATTAGCTTTCGAGTTTATTGCTAAATAACGGAAGGTTTATCCTTTGTTTTTTTTTATTGATAATTCCCTGAAATTCATCTAAATACATGTTCGTAATTTTTTCCATAGGGAATGCTGTTGCTGCCTTATAATTTGCTTCACCCAATAGAATCCTATAGGAATCATTTGTAACAATTTTTTTCAATTGCATTCACTAAACTTTGAACACTTTCTGGCTCAAAAAATTCTCCTCGATACCCTTCGTCTGCAATTAAACTTGCTAAATCTCCCAGATTTGGCATTACAACTGCTTTTCCATAACTCCCTGCCTGATGTAAAACTCCAGAACTTCCAGTTGTAGATGTGTAAGGAAAAACAACAACAGCGCTATCATTAAACAACATTCCTACTTGATTTTCTTTAACATACCCTGTAAATGTTATTTGAGAGGTCGTTTTATATTTCTCTTTTACTGAAGCTAAATAACCTTGGGAATTAGGGTTGTCTGAACCTGCAATTATAATTTCTAAATCCAAACCTGTTGAAGCTCTCACTTTCTCTCCAGCTTCAATCACGGATTCTACTTTTTTGTAGGTTCCAAACTTTCCAAAAGTCATCACTTTTAAGGGGCCTTCAGGCAATAGATATAATGGTTTTTCTGGAACTTCAAAAGTTCCATGAGGTATCATTTTTACATTATCAGCTTTATACTTATTTTCAAGTATTAATCTATATTTTTTAATAGTAACAGCCACTAAATCTGCTTTTAAAATTAATTTAGTTAAACTAGTACCTATATAATTATAAACTTTTTGAACTAATTTATTAGAAGTGAAACCTGCACTTTCTAAATCTACTTCCTCTAAAAATATTATGTAATAATACAATGTTTGGAATTCTTTGTATTTTACAAATTAAAGGGAGTGCTAAACCCAGTGCTGCAGGGATTTTTTTATTGCCAAACTTCATAAATTGTAGGTTAAAAAACACAGCATCTGGTTTTATTTTATTGATTGCTTTTGTAACATTAATAATATTTGTGTAACTATTAAATTTCCAACATTCTTGTAGATTTACATGACATCCAATTTCTGTAAAATTGAGATCTCTTTCCTCTGGAGTTTGATCAGTTAATAAAATCAATTCTGTAACTTTTTTACTTTGCCTAAAGCTTTTAACTAGATGATATGCATACTCATTTAAGGTTACTTTACTAGGTGGATAAGCTGTTACAATTGCTAATTTCATACTATATGATTTTAATTATAATTCAAATTTCTAAATTAAAAATAAAGAGAGTTGCTTTGTTCTGCTCAAATACAAATAGGTTTAGATTAATGAAAAGAAGATTTAGATATTGTTTTGAATACTGCTAATAAAATTCGATGAAAAGAAGAAAAAGAGCAACTGAATAAATAATACGATTAACATCACAATAATTTGCATTTGAACTACACGTTATAGAGAAGTATGATACAATACCACTAGAACTATTTGTAACACATCAAAAAAACAAGATAAGATTACAGTAAAATAGATGTCAAAAAACAAATAATAATAATAATAATAAGCAAAAATATTAGAAATTGTAAAAAAACAGTTGCTGTAGCGTGTCTCCAAAGCAAGGGAGAAATTTCTAAATACCCTTTACCAAATAACATGTTAATAGTTAATTACGAGAAAAAATAACAACCAAGCAATAGAAATCGCAATTAAATAAATTATATTTTCTATTTTATACAATCATAAATATCTTTACTACCATGACCAATAACAGAAAAAATTTTTTGTTTTGTAATTGCTTTTTTTATAAAATTATAAATCGCATCAACACCACTTCTGTCAATTTCTAGTACATTATCAATGTTTATAATAATTTTTTTACTTTGGGATAAATTATATTTAAAGTACGTTTTAAAAGATTTTAAAGTTGTAGAATTAATTCTTCCATCTAAATAAAATATTCCGTTTTGTTTTGAAATTTGTAAAGACATAGTTTATATATTTTTATGATTACCAATACTAATATCATACTCATATTCTAAAAAATCACAGATCTATCGTTGAAAAACCGTTTCATTCTGTTAAATAAGTAAAAGCTATTGACCAACCAATTTTTATGAAAAACAAGTTAGGAATATCCTTATGATTGAAAGCTATTTCTTAAATTGCAATAGAAAAAAAAGAATATGAAATTAAAGTATTTCACACTCATAGTATTACTTTTTTTAAGTATAATGGGAATTTCTCAAGAAATGAAAAAAGGCTTTACCTATTTAGAAACAGGTAAATACCACGAAGCGGAAAACTTTTTTATTCTTATTTTAAAAGAATATCCTACAAATAAAACTGCAAGACTCTGTTATGCTAGAGCAGTTGGTTTAAACGGAAAATCTGAAGAAGCAATAAATTTATTTACAAATTTATTAGAGGATTATCCCAATGACTATGAGGTAAAGTTAAATTATGCTGAATCCTTATTATGGAATCAACAATATACTTCAGCAGAAAGTTACTACGAAAAATTAGTTCAAGAAGATCAAAAAAGTTTTTCTGCATTATTAGGATATGCAAATACATTGTCTAATTTGAGAAAATTCGATAATGCCATGTTGTTTGTAGATAAAGCTTTGGTAATTTTACCTAAAAACCAAAATGCATTAATTTCTAGAAAATACATACGTTTAGGATTGGCAAATAATAAATTAAATGGACAAAAATATGTTGAAGCAGAAAAGGTATTAAAAGAAAACTTTACTGATTTTAAAAACGATAAAGAAACGTTATTAAATTTAGCAAATCTCTATTTAATTTCAAATCAGATAGACAAAGCAAAAAAAACCTATGAAATTATAGGAGAAAATCCATTGAACACCTTAACTTCTTTAAATGGAATCGCTTTGGCATATCATATTGATTCTAAAAACAAACAAGCACTATTAATTAGTGAAAAGGCAATTAATTTAGTAAATAAAAACACAGATACTAATCTAAAAAAACAAACTACCGAAAGATACATACAAGCCTTAATTTGGAATAAAAAATACAAAGCTGCAAAAAAAGAGATTGATATTTTATTTGATAATAATAATGATCCAGAAAATTGGATTTTATCTCTAAGAGCAACATTAAATTTTTACAAAAGTGATTTCAAAAAAAGTCTTACAGATTATAATTTAATTCTAAAAAAAGACAGTACATCTTTCGATGGAAATCTTGGTAAAGCCAATGCTTTAAAAGATTTTGGTTATTATAATGATGCTTATGAGAGTGCAAAAAACACTTTAGTTTTTTATGAGAATCAGAAAGATGCTACTGATTTTATTGAAAATTTAGATAAAGACTTTACTCCTTTTGTTAACGTAAACACTGCTTACTCTTTTGATAACGGAAATAATGAAGCGTATTCATATTCAGCATCTACAGAATTCTCTTTTACAACAGCATTTAAAGTATTAGCAAGCTATAATTATAGAACAACATCAAATTCCATAAGTAATAAAAATGCAAGCTCAAATAATTTTATAGCAGGTATATCGTATCAATTTTTAAATAATTTGATATTTAAAGGAAGTGCGGGAGTAAATGTATCAAAAGCAACAACCAATGACTTTAATCAGTTATTAGTAGATCTCTCTTTCAATTTAAAACCATTCAAACTTCAAAATTTAGAGGTTGGTTATAAAAGAGAAATACAAAACTTCAATGCAGAATTATTAGATAGAGAAATTGTTCAAAATAACTTTTTAGTAAATTATAGCTTAAACACCAACTTTAAACTAGGTTGGTTTACTGAGTATTATTTTACCTCTCAAAATGATAATAATACTAGAAATCTACTTTTTACATCATTATATTATACTATTTTAGAAAAGCCTTATTTAAAAGCGGGTTTTAATTACCAGAACATTTCTTTTAAAAATCAAGTACCAACCATTTACTTTAGTCCAAGTAAATTTAATGTAGTAGAAGTCTTCTTCAATTTAATAAAGGATGAAGCAATTACTGAAAATAAAGAATGGTTTTATGAGATCACTGCAGCTACAGGTTATCAGTTTATCGAAGATGAAAAAAGACAAAGCACCTATAGGTTTCAAGGTACATTAGGCTATAAATTTTCTAACCGTAGTATTTTAAATGTTTATGGAACTCATAGTAATATTGCATCCACGACAGCTGCTGGTTTTAATTTCACAGAAATTGGTTTAAACTTTAAATACTATTTGTTTAGCAAACCACTATTTAAAAAATAAAGGCAAAAAAATCAATTTTCACCTTTGTAAACACTTAACTAATCAATAGTAAAAATTAGGGGTTATTTGATCATAAAACTTCCAGAATGTACTTTATTTTTATCTGTTTGTAAAAGATACTTGTAAATCCCCCTTTTTAGTTGCTTAGAAGTATACATAAGTTCTTTTTTTGAATTTTTTAAGTATATTTTTTCAAAATCTACTAATCTACCCAACAAATCAAATACATTAATTTGAACAAATTCAGAGTCTTCAATTAATCTTATTGTTGTAAAATTAGAAAATGGATTTGGAAAATTAGAAGTGTTTAGAATCTCTTCTGCGGTATTATTATCAATATTCAAAACGCTGCTAGCTTTAAAAGCTAGATCTTTTATTGAAATTTCAAAAGGAATATAATTTACATAATCACCAATTATTGAGAATACAACTGTTTTTATATTAGTTATTACAACACTATTACCGTTTCCATCTAAAAAATCACTGAAAGATATAATATGTTCCGTTTCATTCACACTTGCAGGAATTGTGTAACGTATTCTATTTCCCCATTCTCTTACTTCTTCTTGCATTATAACAATTTCAATTGGTTGATTGCTCTTGGCAAAAAAATTGATGTAATTATATGCTGCAACATTTAAAGTTTGATCTC
>CAXYCO010000001.1:0-31563 GCA_964275545.1 uncultured Polaribacter sp. | reverse complement strand
TATTTTCAGGATTATATATTCAGCTTTTAGAGGCGTAAATAATAAAAAAATCGGCAGGACAGTTTTTCTGATTATACTTTCTTAATCTCAAAAATTTTCGACGCTCACACCAGGCTTTTTTTATTTCCGCAAACTAGCTTAAGCATTAAAGCTAACGTGTTAGTATAAGAATAGTTGCTTGTTTACGTACGAGATTTTCCGCAGGAAAATCAGATGAAGTAAACGAGCAACGACCTTAAATAAAGCACCTAATAAAGCAATTATTTTTATGCTTTGTTAGCTTTTAGTGCTTTTTTTTCGATGTTGATTCATTGGGTATTTTCGCTTCCGCCATTAATGTTTTCAGAGTTTGATTGAATATCAGCGATTTAGATTCCGCAAACAGGCTAAAATTCGCAGGAGCGTTTTTATCCGATTTATATTCCGAGAATGAGCAAGTAATTCCGCGGCTCGCTCAATTCAGATTTTGAGTATTTCAGGATTATAAATTCAGCTTTCAGAGTTGTAAAGAATAAAAAAATCGGCAGGACAGTTTTTCTGATTATACTTTCTTAAATCTCAAAAAAATTTCGACACTCACACCAGGCTTTTTTTATTTCCGCAAACAAGCTTAAGCATTAAAGCTAACGTTTTGTATAAGAATAGTAGCCGATTACGGAACTCGAATTTTTCAATTTATTACTAAGTTTTATGCGGACTACAATGTTCATTGTTATTACTATTTCGGCTATTATTTTTATACTTTGTTAGGCAAAGTTTATTCTATTTTAATTCTATTTTTATCATACAATCCAACCAAGAGGCTATTTCCTTTATTGTCAATTGTTATTCCACCATATTTGGCTTTTTCAAATTTTTCCGCTTCTCCTTCTTGGAAAAATATGATTCGCACCAATGTTAATTCCTCTCCATTCCCTAGAAGTATATTCTATTAGGAATTCATTGTCATTAATTGGGTTCTTTTTTCTTGAATTCGAACTTTTTCCGCAACTCCATTTTCTTTCAATTTGACAACACAAAACCCTCTTTTAGAGATGCTATCAGTATTAATGTTATTTGAAATATCGTAATTCAATCTCATATAGTCTCCTTGCATTAATGAGCGAGGGTCAACAGGAGCTAACTCTAATAAAATAAGCTGTCCGTCAGTTAACAATTTCTTCTTTTTGAAGAATAGAATTATTAAACAAACCAAGCAAAATGATAAGATTAATTAGAATGATTATCCACTTATATTTTTTCATTAGTATTTAAATTTTTTGTAGTAAATAAATAGAATACTAGAAATATAATTCCAGATACAAATAAGATTATTGACTTGGTTAACAATGTGAAATTCAGGTCATAATAGTATTGTGAAATAAAATAGATAATTGAAATTATTCCTATAGCCAATCCTGTTTTGTAATTAACTAAAAAACTTAATAGCACAATCACAATTGCTCCTGAAATAGAGGTGAGAATATTGTTGAAATTAGTATTAATGCACTTAAAGTATAAATCATCACTTTACTTTTAACAGTTTTTATTTCGTTTATTTTTATGATTGAATAAACTAAATACATAATAACTAAAATCATTACAATTGACGATAACCAAATATAACTTTGAGATATTGGGATTAAAATGTCTTTTACCAATTGAAATAAGACCAAATAATAAAGAGATAACCAAACCAATTCTAACCGGATTATAAAGTTGGGACAACCGTTTATTTGATGAGATTATTTTTGCTTCATTTAGAAATAAGTATGCTAAGATTAAAGTATTAATAGCAACATATAAATGAATTAAATCATATGAATTGTTGGAGATTATTAGAAAAATAAAACTACCACTAATAGTAAGTACTGAAATAAATGACAAAATAAAATTTTGTGTAATAATCAAAGAACTAAATGCTATAAGACTTATTAATATTGCAATAATGTTTTCATCAACTTTCATTTCTGATAATCCAAAAGCAAGTAAAGCAAAGCCTATAACATATATTGAAATACTAAATGTGTCTATGATAAGTTTATTATATGCTTTATTAAGCCAAATAGCAGAAATTATAAACCCTATTCCAAATATTAACAATCCATACTCAGAGTTATAAAGCCCTGTAATTGCTAAAAAACCAAGGAACGCTAAAGTTGCCTAAAAAACCTCCGAAAATGGAAAGTACTTTAATTGCTAAACTGGATTTGTTTTCTCCTTGAGTATTGTATTCTTCGTAAATAGCATTTTCGTCACATTCAAATTTAGTGCCTTCTGATAGACGAATACTATCTAATAGATCCTTTTTGCTAGTTAATTATCCATTTCTTTTGAAGGTCAATTAGGTTTTTAATTACAAGCGTTACACTTCCAATAACGAATAAGCTGATGAAGAAAAACATACCTGCATCATTTGATAATTTTATAAGGAAAGCAGAAATAATAATGATGATACTAAAAGGAATTATAGAAAAGGTAAAAACCGCTTTTTACTTTTAGTCCATACTTAATTCCATTCCATATAGTATTGATGTAATGATAATTAAAACAAAGAAAGATGTTTGGTTTTTGTCAAAATGCCGAATACAAAGCCTATCGTACTGAAAGACACAGATGCCAAAGATATTAAGTTCGAAAACCAAATAGGAACCTTAATTTCTTTATTAATTTTCTTTCCGTATAAGAAAGTTGTTAAGAATAGTATATTTATAATTGAAAAGTATAGTAAAACAAAAACCTCTGACCAATCGTGTGCAACTTGTTGAGAATATAATATGAGTGTTGTATTTATTAAAGTTATGTAGACAAGCCATAATGGAGCATAATTTGAACAACAAACCCAAATTGAGATAAACATTGTCCAACCTAGAAAAAAATCATAAGCATTTGCCCCTGTTTGATAGATTTGACCAAAAACAGCAAATAAAACACCTACTAATATTGATGTGCCTGTAAGTAATATGTTTTTTATATCTAAACTTATTTTTGAGAATAGTATTACCAAGGTCGAAATGATGATTAAGCCTTCGATTAATCCAATTTTTGATAAACTTATGTAAATCAGCCCAATTGTAAGCAAAGAAGAAAATAATTCCCGCAGTTGTAAAGCCTACACCTAAACTGATAAAAAAAAGTCTAAGGAATTTATTCCAAGATTCTTTATCATTGTATATGTTCTTTTTCAGAATTTTGTCAATACTCTTTTCAGACCAATTACTGTGTCGAGCAATTATTTGAATGTCTTCTCTTTCAATCTTTTCCATTCAGTCTTTTTAATTTTTGCCTAACGGAATTGTGTATGGTTAGTTGCGTGGTTAAGCAACTAATTTAGCAAATAAATCACAGATAGAATATTCCGCAGGAATGTTTCGTAAGTCGGCAGTGACCTAGCAATTAATTATACACGTTGTTGTACAGCGTTATTTTTTAAATAATTCTTCAATCAATGAGTGGTTTCCGTTCACAAAATGCTCCAAGTATTTCAAGGATTTTTCTAAACTAAAACCCCAAATATCGTCAACAAACCATTTTTTCTTTTTCTCCTAATAATCCAAATAAAATTTTTACTTTTTTGGGTCTATTATACCACAGAGAGAATTCAAGATTTTCGTTCTTATCATAATTAGCAGTTAAACAGAAACTTTTTCCGTTTTGAATGCAATTAAAATCAAGAGAAGGACTGTAATGAATATTTTCTGGGTTCAATGAATCTGTAAATTTTAGTTTTCCAATCCAAGGATAATTTTCAGCTATTTCTATAACTTCATTTCCGATATTGAATTATTTCTATATTCAATATTTTCTTTTTCGGGATGGCAAATAGAATATTTATATGTCATTTATTTTCGATTCGGTTTAATGGTGTACAACGTGATTGTATATGGTTTGTTGCGTATTTTAAGCAACTAATTTAGTAAATAATTACCGACAAAGAAAGTCCGCGAGGACTTTCGTAAGTATGCTAGAACTAGCAATAAATTATATACGGTGTTGTAAACTGTGCTTTTAATTTCAATTCTTTTTAATTTTTTTACTAATTCTCACCCATTTAAAAATAACCCAAATATAATTCACTTTGTATTCCAACATTTGTTCGTTATAATGCATTGCGTGAAAATCTTTATGAGTTGAAAAACTTTCAATCAATTCAATTTTTGTTGATATAAAAGGAATATCACTAATTCTACAAGCTCCAAATCTAACTAAATTTGTCTCATTTTCCTTCATCTACTTTCTCATAGTAAAAATTCAAGAGTATTTTGATAATATTCCGATTTTTCAATAAATAAATATTTTTCAGCATTGTTATATCGTTTTGTATTTGTGCTTCTAACTTTATTTTCTAATTTTTCATTATTTCTAAAAATTCATCTCCGCAAGAAGTGAAATAAAAACGTTCTGAAATCGTATCATTTTCAACATTATATTCATTCGCTAATCTCCTTTTGCTAAATTCTTCAAATTCATTAAATAATTCCTTTTCCAACATAAAATCTCCAATAAGAAAATATAGTGCTATTTGTAAAGTCAAAATAGCAAAAATTACTTTTTTAATTTTCATTTTTTCGCCATTAATTTTTGGTAGTATTTATCTTGTTCAACGTTATCTTTTGCGTTTTCAAATAAATCAAAAAGTCCAAACCAGTAAAGTCTTTCATTCATTGTCATTCCTCCAATTCCGTCAATTGCAGAGTTTCTAAATTCAGTCCACATTCCGTAAATTTTGTCAAAATCCGTTTGTTTTTCAATCCACGTATTTCCAATAAATCGTTCAACATTATCTCTTAATTCAACAGCATTTCTTTCATCTTTTTTCCATTCTTGAATATTGTCGGCTAATTTTTTAACTATTTCTTCTTTGGAAACTTTTCGAATATTTTTTGTCAGTTCGTTCTAAATTCATTTTTAACGGTCAGTTTGGGCATTGTTTACAACGTTGTTGTATAAGCTTTGTTTGCGTTGGTTTAGCAGTAAAGTTAATAAATAATTACTGACCAAGAAAGTCGCGAGGACTTTCGCAAGTAAGCAAAAAGCCAGCAATAAAGTTTATACGGTGTTAGGCACTTTTATTTTATTTCAATTATTCTTTCCTCTATGTTTGTTGTTTCTTCTGCTTTTATTTCTTTAGTTTCAATACTGTAAATAATCCAGCCAGTTTCTCCGTGAATTCTTGATGCGGTACTTGTTTCATTAGTTAGAGAAGGAAAATCTTTTCGGTCAGGAATGTTTTTTCCAAATGTGCCTATTTTTTTTAAATAATTATAAGTCTCGTTTGTTAATTGTTCAGAGTTAACAACTTGTTTCATTCTTATTATTGAATTCCCATCTTCAGAGTTTATTTCGTCTAAACTATATTTGATTTTTGTATCAAATGGCTTTCCTCCAAAATTATTTGAAACTGTTAAATCTCCTGATATTTCCTCTCCAAGTTCATACTTTACACCGTGAAAGGAATAAAATTGAATAGCATCTTTTATTGCGTTTGCTTCAACTGATTCTTTAGAAGAATAAATGTTTTTAATGTTTTCTATTATTTGCTCCGAATTAGGAACGTCTTTCAGTTCTTTTTTCAACTCTTCTGATACTTTAATAAAATAATCTCTAACACTTTTCCAGTTTACAACTTCTATAAAAGAGCCCAATTCATCTGTTTTAATTAATACAGATATATCATTTGATAATGATGTTATTTTTTTGACCAATTCATTATCTGTATCAATTTTAAAGTTTTTATAGTGCCCATTCAGTTGTATAGCTATTTTGAGTGGAATCAATTACTTTAAGATCTACTTCATATTTCATTAATTCTCTTGAAATTGTATCTTTATTTTTAATTTTAAGTTTCTCGTATGAAACATTATAAGACTGTTTTTCTAATTTTGACCAATATCCAACAACTTGAACTGTTGAATCTTTTACGCTTATTTGTCCAAATGTTTTTATTGAAAAAAGTAATATTATTCCAATAGCTAATGTTTTTTTCATTTTCGTTTTTTAATTGTGCCTAACTCGTTATATGGAGAACAAACTTCCTGTTTATAGGTCTCTGTTTCCGGATAACAGGAACTTTTGTTCCCATTTATCGTTTTTATTTACACTAATTAATTTTTTTAAAAATAGCCTTTTTATAACGAGTTTCAATATAAAATTATATGTTTTTAATTCATGTAATACTTCAAAAAGGAGATACTCTTTAAGCGAGTTAAAAATGATGTTACATAAGAATTAAAATTATTAATAGAAAAACACACATAGCAACTGTTAAGATCATCCAAATCTTAAAAAAAGTGAGAAACCAGAATTGATCTTTTCTATATTTTTTCTCTTGCTCACTTTTTGGAGGCAAGAAAATACCTACAATTTCTAAAAGCATTTCTTTCATTGGACGTAATATTTATATTGTTTAAACATAAAAAAATATTCTTACTTTAAATCAAGTATTTATACTTGATTTGCAAAAACATATTGTATTTAATATAAATACAATCAATTGCTTAAATACATAAAGACGGTGTATTCACTTCTAAAATCATAAAACGTTGTTTATAAGGTATTTACATTTTAATAGATTGCTGTTTTATTCCTTAATAATTACAAGACACGTTGTTTTAGAGTACAAATAATGAGGTAATATGGGATTAGCTTTCATAAAAAAATGATTTTTTAATTTTTGTTTATATTAGGAATGCGTTTTAAATTTTATTCACATTTTTTTTTAGTTTGAATTTGTTGCTCCAATGAGTGGCAAAAGTTACTGTAAAAAGCTGTTTCAATGTATTTTACAGGTTGTTGTAAAAAAGTTGGTTATTTTATTTCAAATTCTGGATTTAAAAAATTATAATTTTGTTTACCAATAGTCACAGTTATCACATCATCATAAACTTTATCTAATATATCAAAGTCATTATTAATCTTTATTTTCCTAACAAATAAAATCCTTTGTTGAGACTTGTTTATTTTATCATCCTTTAAATAAGCTTTTGAAAAATTACCATATTTGCTCGATTTAACCGATATAGGAATTTTTTGTAACGATCCAATTGAATTATCGCTCTTAGCAATTAAAACAATAAGAGAGTTTTTGTAATTACCAAACTCTCTATCGTATTCTACCATTAAATTAAGGTTTGAGAGTTCATCATTTTTGACATTAACAAAATCTCCTGCGAAATTATTAAACACATTATTTTCATTATATAATAAATAAGGTAGGAGTCTAGGATATTGACTTTTATAATCTCGAGAATGTGTAACTATTCCTTTTTTATTTAAAATTTCAATAGGTATTTCAGGTTTTATATTTTTATTTAAAACTTCGATAGGTATAATAGGTTTAGCTTCTATTTTTGTTATTTTATTTAAAATATTGCTAGTTAATTGGTTCATTTCTCTTTCTCTTTTTGGTACAAAGGTTTTATAACTCGATGAACAGCTAGAAAATAGTATTAGTAATAGTAATGAGTAAATTGTTATTTTCATTTCAATGTTTTAGATAGTATTTTTATATGATTAGTAGCGTTGTTTAATAACCAAATTAAGCAAATAAAACTCAGATAGCAACTACTTGCTGAAAAGAATGTTTTTATAAAATAAATAGAAAATTTATTACCTATTGAAACCATTTTAAGTAGCTAAAGATTGTATTAAGCCTCTTTAGCGGAGTCATTTCAAAATAATGACTCATCCTTTGAAATGTGTTTATTCATGTTATAATATGCTTATTAATAAATAGTTAATTTTAGGTGTTAAAAATTAATATTCTATATTTGGAAAAATAATTAAAACGATCAACCATGAAAAATCTATTTTTATTATTATTTGCGCTGCTTATCATATCTTGTTCTGATTCTGAAGAAGATAACTTCAATTTAGTCGGTGAATGGAGTAGACCAATGATATTAGTTGATGGTGATAATATTATCGATGATTGCCAAATTAGAGATACTTTCGATTTTAAATCCAATGGAATTTTTATTGGGGTTTATTATTATTACAATAATAATGGTATTTGTGAAGAAGAAGATTTTCAAAATAGTACTTGGGAATTATCTGGAAATACATTAATTATAGATGGCGATTCTATAGTTATAATAAATATTATAGATAATAATACATTTGAAATAATAGAGGATGATGATTATATAGAAGTTTTTACCCGAATCTAAAAGAGGTGTTATAGAGAACTTTTTTGAGTAAGCAATACTAGTATTAATTTTATGTAGTATTATGCATGCGATTTTTAAGTTAAAGTTTTATTTTTAACTAACGGTCTTTGTATCAAATAGTAGATAAGCAATAAACAACAAAAAATAAATAGCTAGATAGAACAGGTAGAAGTTTCTAAACTTTTTGTATTTGAGATTTTCAGGATAGAGATTTCCGAAAAGACCCTTAATTTCTTTCCAAAAAACAGGCCTAATATTAATGAGCCAACTGTCGGTTTGATATACGATTTTCCGGAATTTACTTCTATAAAAACTTAATGGGAATCCCCAAATTAAGAAAAGAATAAACCAAATATTTTTAGTTAAAAAATCCATTATTATTTATTTTTTTGGAAACCATGGGAAAAAGGAATTTGTTTTTTGGATATACTCTCTGTATTGAGGTTTTGTCTCTTTTAACGTTTTTTCAAGTAAGCTTACACCAGATACTTTAATAATTAAAAAAGTCATAATAACAGCACCTATAATTTGCCAGTAACTTCCGGCTGCGATGCTGAAAATAGCATATGCCCACCAAACGGCTGAGTCGCCAAAATAATTTGGATGTCTTGTGTATTTCCAAAATCCTGTATTTAATACCTTCCCTTTGTTTTTTATATTACTTTTAAAACGTGCCAATTGAAAATCGCCACCTGCCTCAAAAGTAAACCCAATAAGCCATACTAAAATTCCTATATAATCTAGCACATTGAGGTTTCCAGAACTTGTACTTGAACTTACACCCAAAAAGGGTACAGAAATAATCATAATTAAGGCTCCTTGCAGTAAAAATGTTTGAAAATAACTGAACCACCAATAGCGTTTTGGACCATAATTTTTCCGGAATTCCTGATATCTAAAATCCTCTCCTTTACCAATATTTCTATAGGCAAGATACATTGCAAGCCGAAGTCCCCAAATACTGACTAAAGATAAAATCAATATTTTTCTAGCATTGAGTTCCCCTGACATAAAAACGTAAAACGTATTCACAACTACAAAACTAAAACCCCAAAAAATATCTACAATACTTACATTTTTTATCAAAACACTCCATATCCATAATAGCGTTACAAAGGCTAAAATGATGAAGCCTGCTTCAGAGAATAGCGTTGTCATTGTTTATTGGTTGGTTCTTATTATTACTAACATGTTTGTATATGGTTTGTTTTGTAGTTCAAGCATCTAATTTAGTAAATACAAACCGAATAGAAAATCTGAGAGGATTTTTGCAAGTAGGCTAGTAGCAATCTATGGGCTATATATGTCTTAAGTTTATCTTTTAATACTATTGATATATAATCAGAAAGAATAAAAGAGCGCATTAAGGTTCGTATACAGGTGAAACTTTGACATCGACAACATTGATAATTGACTCTCTTTTCTATTAAAACCAAGTTCAGTTCTGTAAGCCTAGTTCTCATTTTTAAGGATTAGCATCACTAACAGAAAAACCTTTTCTAAAATTATTAAAACCTGTTTTATAAGTGTAGACTAGATTTATAGATTTTATTATCAAGTATGTAGCGTAGCATTTTGTACATTTATATAATTTAGAGGTGGGTATGGATTTCATCCACCAAACTCTTCTGATCCTTTTTAATTTGTTTTTAGGATAAAGTAATTTAATATAGGTTTGACATGAACATTGTTTCTTAAAGTTCATTTGATTTAGTTTTTTTTTAATTTATAAGAGCTATATATACCCTGTTATTGAACCAGATTTTTTTTTGTACTACCTTAAATTTATTTTTTTAAAACATCAAAAATCAACAATATCGTTCAGTAGTATTTATTTGGAGATAAAATGCATTTTAGTTCTGTTTAAATGAATTAATTTATTTTTACTTTTTTGTCTTTTAACAGAGTATATACTGTCAGGTTTTCTTTAAGAATATGATTTCGTTCTCTTCTGTTTTAATACAAGCATTCTAAGAAATGTGCTGATATTATTCTTTAATTTTCAACTAAAGTCAAAGTATTTCTGGTCTAATTATTCAAAAAGATATTAAACAAAAAAAGAGTAACACAATTGTGTTACTCTTAGCATAGTACCTGAGCACTATATCATTATAAACATACTTTTTGGGAGTAGTTATTTTATTACAAGAGAATTAAATACTCTTAACGTATCTTTCTTAATAATTTTTTGATTGTCTAAAGTTACTTTTATAACATGTTCTGGGTTAGAAACTTGAAACACGTAACTAAACTGTCTAAATGAAGTTATATGATAATTTGGGAACTCTTTTTCTACCACCTCTTTATTAGACTCATAATGTTCCAATTCAGTTTTTACTGGTTGGCAACTTATTAGTAAAACCCCTACAAATGTTAAAGCTAAAATTGCTTTTTTCATAATAAATAATTTTAATTAGAAATTAAAAAACTATTATTATACTGAAAGGGACTAACTTTGTAGAGGGTGTTTAGATTTTAGTTTTCCTTTAGCTTATTAAAAATAATAGCTGATAAAAACTTGAAAAGTTAGGGTGCTTTAAAAATTTTATAAAATGATAACTTATAGTATTAACTATAGTTACCTGAACTTGTTTATAATTTTATTTTAAAGGGGAATAGTCAACAGAAATTGTTAACTGTGCAAATGTATAAAATTAATTCATTTTTAGAAAGGATAAGTTGTATTTTATTCCAAAATTAATATATGTACTACTTAATTCACCTCCTTTAGATTTAACATAACCAATTGAGCTTCTAAAATTTAAAGTTTTATTTAATTTATAATCAAAACCCATACTTGGTTTTATAATTAAACCCTCGCCTGTACTTATATTCCCACCTCCAGCTGCACCTCCTAAAACTTGTGTAAATATTGTAATGGTTTTATTAAGAAGAGGGTCGGTTTTTATTCCTAGACCAACAATTCCTTCTGCATATGCACCTGCATTTCCAAAATTTGCAAAAGAAGTTTGTCCTGCTAAAAAAATATTTTTATTTAAATTATAATTTATTTGTAAAGATATTTGATGCATATCTTCAGTAGGTTCAGTCATTCTTTTCGCATTAAAATACCAGTCTTGTTTTATAATAAGATCAATATCTTTAAATGTTCCTTTATTAAATGTTTTACTATTTGATGATGTCCCATTGATATCTACATAATATTTGATACCAATTCCAAAATTTGAGGTTTTAAAAATTTGGCTAGGAGTGAAGAGAAATCCTTTATTTATAGAAATATAAATATCTTTAAAAATTTGCTGTTCTATAGAAATATCAGGAGATAACAAAAAACCACCATCAGAATCTACACCACCACCACCACCAGCACCTAAACCAAATTTTCCAATAATATTAGTTCTGCTCTTGTTAAATGAGAAATGGTAACCAAGACCTAAAAAAACATCCATATAACCAGCTCTAATTCCACTGTAAGCGCCGTCAACCTTTAAAAACGAAAACCAGCTTTCTGAAAAATAGCGCGCAAATTCAAAACCTGCTAATCCTATTGTTTTCCCTTTAATTACTTGATCTTCAGTAGGGGGTGCATCTAGAACTTTTAAATTGTTTAGATGAAACATAAGAGAAGATTTCTTTGTTTTTTGTTTCCAGTTTGAAGAGTTTAATTTTTCTAATGAAAATACTTCTTCAAGCTCATTGGTGTTTGTATAATTAAAGTCGATAGGTATCTCTAAACCAAGATTAATTTGATGTCCTTTTATCAAACCTCCGTCGAAAAAGTTTACATAACTCCAACCAGAGTTTATTGAAAAAGACTTAAAATCATAGCCTAGATTAAAATGGGGTAAAATAAAAGCACCACCACCATCAGGGGCTCCAGCACCACCACCTCCTCCAAAATGAAAACCAGTGTCTAGATAGAATTTAGTACTTAGATTCCTTTTATATCCTACATTCATACCAAGTGTAAAAAAACCACCTCTTTTTCCTGTCACAGATCCATAAATACCAGCTCCTGTATAAAAGTTTTTGTTAATATGAAAATTGTAATGAATACCAGCAAAACCCATATTAGGTTCGTTTAGAATATTTGTTTCGGGCATTTGAATGGAAAGAAAATCTATTTTAGCAAATGCTTTTTGTGTCTTTTTTACAGGAACATTTTCGGATTGAGAAAATAAAAATTGACTCAATACTAATGCTAAAAATAGAACAATATACTTTTTCATTTTCATCTTTTTTGAATCGTAATTACCACTGTTTTAGAAGTTGGAGTATTGCTAATGTCTGCTTTACTTTTTAAAGGTACCAATACATTAGCTTCCGGAAAATAGGTTGCTGTACATTGTTTAGGGATGTTATAGGGTAGAGCTAAAAAACCTTTAGCAATTCTTTCTTCTCCATTAAAATGACTCGTTAAATCGACTTTGTCTAATGTATGTAAATGTAAAGATTTCATATCTTCTTCATTCATGAAAATAACTCTTCTCTCATTTAAAACTCCCCTATATCTGTCGTTTAAACCATAAATTGTGGTATTGTATTGATCGTGTGTTCTTATGGTCATCATTAAAAACTGATTCTTAGCTAATGTAATTTTAGAGGGTTTATTTATACTAAAATTGGCTTTTCCTGTCTTTGTAACTGCAAAATTATTATCTCTAGCAGTATTGGGTAAATAAAACCCACCTTGAATTCTAATACGTTCATTATAATTTTTAAAACCAGGGATAACAGCTTCAATTTTATTGCGAATTAAATTGTAATTAGAAGTTAATTCTGACCAATTTAACGCGCTATTTTTTAATGTAGCATTTGCCAAACCAGCAACAATTTTAGGCTCACTTAATAAATAATTTGATGCAGGTGACAAATGACCGTGAGATTGATGTACAACACCCATAGAGTTTTCCACAGAAATAAATTGTTCACCTGAAGTTTGAACATCTTTTTCTGAACGACCTAAACAAGGTAAGATCAATGCTTTTTTACCATGGATTAAATGACTTCTATTTAATTTTGTAGAAATATGAACTGTTAGATTGCAGTTTCTTAATGCGTTTGCTGTAAATTCTGTATCTGGAGTAGCAGAAACAAAATTACCTCCCATTCCTATAAATACTTTTCCTTTCTTTTGATGCATTGCCTCGATAGAACTAACAACATCATAACCGTGATTTCTTGGAGATTTAAAATTAAATTCTTTATCTAATTTGTCTAAAAAAGAATCAGGTATTTTTTCCCAAATCCCCATGGTTCTATCACCTTGAACGTTAGAATGACCTCTAACAGGACAGGTTCCAGCTCCCTTTTTTCCAATACTTCCTTTGAGCAAAAGAATATTTACAATTTCTCTGATATTATCAACTGCATTTTTATGTTGTGTTAGGCCCATAGCCCAACAAATAATAATTTTTTCATTGTTGATAATTAGATCAGCTGCTTTTTCTATAAGTCGAATATCAATACCGGTTTGAGCTTGTAAATCCTTAATAGAATATCTATCTAAATCTTCGAGTAGCGTTTCAATTCCAGCAGTTTTCTCTTTTATAAATTGATGATTAAAAACAGATCCTGGATGTTCAGTTTCTTTTTCTTTCATTAATTTTAGGATGATTTTTAATAAAGCTACATCACCATTTATTTTAACTTGCAGAAATAGATCTGTTAAATCTTGCCCAGACCCAATCCATTTAAGAGGGTTTTGAGGGTCTTTATAATTTACCAAACCAACTTCCTCAAGCGGGTTAATAGTTATTATTTTACCACCTCTTTTTTTAGTTTCACCTAAGGCACTTAACATTCTGGGATGATTTGTACCTGGATTTTGCCCAATTACAATGACCAAATCAGCATGATTAAAATCATCTAAAGTCACCGAACCTTTTCCTATGCCTAATGTTTCAGATAGGGCTGCTCCGCTAGATTCATGACACATATTTGAGCAATCTGGCAAGTTGTTTGTGCCAAATTGACGAACAAATAGTTGGTACAAAAAAGCAGCTTCATTACTTGTTCTTCCTGATGTATAAAAAATTGCTTCATCGGGCGAGTCCAAAGAATTTAACTCCTTACCAATCATAGTAAAAGCATTTTCCCATGAAATTTCTTCGTAATTATCTTTGCCTTCCGGTAAATACATTGGATGTGTTATTCTTCCACTTTTTCCAATTTCATAGTCAGATAGTGTAGCTAATTCTTCTACAGAGTGTGTTGCAAAAAATAGGGGAGATACTTTATTTCTTGTTGCTTCTTCAGATACTGCTTTTGCACCGTTTTCACAATACTCAGCTAAAAAAGCACGTTTTGCATCTGGATCTGGCCAAGCGCAACCCGGGCAATCAAAACCATTTTTTTGATTCAAATTTTTTAACAAACGAATTCCTTTTATGACTCCAACTTCATCTTTAATATGAGTAAGGGCAGAAACAATTGCTTTTGCACCAACTGCAGATTTTGGAATTTTTTTTAATTCAATTCCTGTTAGTTTTTCTGGTGGCTGTGCGTTTGGTTTTTTAGACATTCTCTAAATTCTTTATAAACGAAGGATTGGAATAGATTGTCATTTTATTTTCTCTAGTAAAACCAATTAAACAAATTCCAAATTCTTTTGCAAAATCTACTGCTAAAGAAGAACAGGCAGAGACTGCAACAATAATTGGGATTTTTGCAATAAATGCTTTAGATACAATCTCATATGATACTCGTCCGCTTACTAATAAATAATTAGCTTGTTTTAACGAGTTTTTTAATAGTAATTCTCCCACGCTTTTATCAACCGCGTTATGTCTTCCTATGTCTTCTTTAATGCTTAATAAATTTTGATTTTTATCAAAAATTGCAGCAGCATGACTTCCTCCTGAAACCTTAAAAGTTTCTTGTAAAGAATTCATTTTTGCATACATTTTAAATAATTTTTTAGTGGGAACAGATCCTTTAAAGTCTAATTTTTTTCCTTTAACTTTAACATCTTCTAGTTTTTGTTTACCACAAATTCCACAAGAAGAAACGGATAAAAGTGTCCTTTTATTTAAATACCCTTTACCTAAAGTTTCCTTAGCTATATTTAGATTTATAATAGAAGGAATTTTGTTTTGTTCTTTTTTAATTTCTATATCAAAAGGGTTAGATTTTTTATAAATATCTTCAGCAAATAGTAACCCTCTTATAAGTTCTTTATCGTTATCTGGAGTTCTCATAACTACAGTATATGCTTCATTATTAATGTTTATTTGAAGGGGAGCTTCAACAACCAGCGTGTCATGTATAGATACCAGTTTATCACTAATAATTTTTAAACCCTCATATATTAACGTTTGCATTCGCTATAAAGTTACACTTTCTAAACAAATTTACTAAAATTGTTGTAGCGAAATAAACAAAACTCTTTAAAATTAACTCGATACTTTTTTTAGTGTTTTTTACTTAAGAACAAATGATTGAAGGACAAACGACCTTATCAAATACAAAAGAATATGTATTAGTAGTTGTAATTATAACCTATAAACTGTGTGTTAATTTAATTTTTTAAGCAAATTAATACGATTAGCTTATTGTTTCTATCAGTAGAGAAGAATAAAAATAAATTACCACCATCTTTTAGTTTAGTTTCTTTCCTAATTTGTGCAACTGTCTTAGGGAAGTTTCTTGTAGTAATATTTGCTTTTTTGTCTGGAACTATTTTGCTGATTTTCTTTTTATCGTAAGGAATAATATTTTTTATTTTAAAAATTCTACCAGGAAAATCAATTAGACTATCTGACGTATATAAATGCGAATGTTGGTGTAATTTAAAAACATTTAGTTGATTTGATATTTGATGAAATCCTCCAGATTTTAAAATAGCCGCATTTGGCTCATACAAATAGGTTAAAGGTTCAGAGTAAAGGGACTCTATCTTATCGTAGAGATCAAAATTAAATTTTTGGCAACTTTTTTTTTGAATATTAATAGTTTTTATTTGAATTCCTTTTTTGAAATCTTTCTCTAATAAAAATAAGACCTCTTTTACGTCATTTTGGATAGCAATTACGTGAATTTCTTTTACAAATTTCAATTCGTCAATTGCGCTCGAAATATCTAAAATAGGAGAGTTTTTAAGTAGAATTTGATTTGTTTTTCGGAATAATAAATCTAAATTTTCTGGAATATTTGGTAGGCAATCTTTCAATAAAAAAACTTTTCCTTTTAAATCATTTCTTCTTGAAGGGTCTATGTAAATACAATCGAAAAATTGTTCTGTACTTTTCAGATAATCAATACCATCAATACAAAAAGTTGAAATATTTTCTAATTTTAGTTGCTGGTAATTGTGATTTACTATTGAAGACAAAGCCTCATTAATTTCAATATGAATTACTTTTTTGTATTGTTTAGAAAAGTAGTAGCAATCTACTCCAAATCCACCAGTAATATCAACAATCAAATCTCCAGAAATTAATTTTGATTTGTATGCTGCAGTAATTTCTGATGAAGTTTGTTCTATACTAATTTTTGGAGGATAATAGATGTTTTCTGATGAATACCAAGTTGGTAATTTGTTCGATGATTTTTGTTTTGCCACTATTTGATTTGCCAATTCTTGAATTGAAATACCATCAAAAGGACTTCCTTTTAAAACTAATTTTGTAATGTCTGACTTTAAATTATGAGTAATAAATTGTTGAACCTCTGAATGTAAAATAGCAAGATTCAAAATGTCTTAAAGATTTTTGGTTAAGGATTTTACAATTTTATTGTCAGCTAAAAATTCTTTTAAAATTACTTTTAAAGCCGTATACAAAGGAACCGCAGTTATCATTCCCATAATTCCAAAAAGTAAGCCTCCAATAATAATAATCAGAAAAATTTCCAACGGATGTGATTTTGTAGTTTTTGAAAAAATAAGAGGCTGACTTCCAAAGTTATCAATTAATTGAGCTATTAAATATCCAATCATAACATAAATTGTTGTGGGTAAAATTTCCGCTTGAAAATCTTGACCAATATTACTTGTCATTGACAAAATAAACATGATTACAGCTCCAATCATTGGACCAACATAAGGAATCAAGTTGAGCAATGCACATAAAAAAGCAATAACAAGGGCATTATCAATTCCAAAAATCAATAAAATAATTGTGTATAAAATAAACAAAATTGTAATTTGGGTTATCAACCCAATAAAATATCTTGATAAAAGATCTTTAATTGTTTCTAATGATTTTGAAAATCTCTCCTCTGTTTTGTTTGGAATTATTGTCATAACACCATTTTTTAACAAATGGCTATCTTTCATAAAAAAGAAGGATATAAACAGCACCGAAAATAATCCAATACTCAGAGATCCTAGCGTGCCTAATAGAGAATTTAATAAATTAGGGATTTCCTTAAATTGAGAAATAAAATTTACATTTTTTAGTTCGCCCAGAACATCTATTCCTTTAGATGAAAAATACGCAGTTATTTGACTAAATATTTCTTGAATATTATCTTGTAATTTATCTACCTCTAGTAGTGACAAACTTTTACCTTGTTCAGCAATTAAAGGAATAAACATTACAATTAAACCCATCAAAAATCCCAACATAACAAACATTGTAAAAACTACTGCTAATGTATTTGGGAATTTTAATTTTTTTCTAAGAAAAAGAATTAAAGGTCTAGATATTAATGATAATATTCCTGCAATAATAATATAAATTATTACAGATTCAATTTTAAATAAAAAATAACCAAGAAGTGCAACACCAGCTATAATAAGGATGGCTCTTAGGATGCCATTTGATATTGTTTTTGCATTCATTTTAATTGTATCCTTTTACTTCTCCCATACTTAAAATTCTGTCTTTTCCAAAACTATGATTTGTTGGTAATAACGTTCCGCTCTCTGTTTTTTTCCAGTCTTGCCAAGTAGACGAAACTCCATTCATTTTCATGCTTGGTACATACATTTTATAACTTGTAGGAACATAATTAGAGTCTAAAATCCACAAGTAAGAATCTCCTGGAGTTGATCCACCAGTAGTGTATTTTATTAATAAAGCATCTTTATTATTTACTTTTTGAACACTCCTAATTGTGCCATTATCATATAGTTTGTGAGGTCCAACCAACCAAAAGCTATCATTATTAAAAAGGTTTATGGCTTTTCTAATAGTTGTTGAATCTGATATTTCTTGTAGTTTTTCATTCAAGAAAACTTTGCTTTTTTCAGTGTTTTTTGTTTGAAGATTTACACGAATTGTATCCCAAGAGACATCTACAACGTGTTTTTCTTTGTCCCATTTGTAATTTCTTCTTCCTCCAAAACTCCATTCCAAATAACGTGTATTTTTATAAGCTTCGTGATTAATTGCTTTTAGTATTTTCTTTGCAAGTATATCAGCATTGTAATTGTATGCTTTTATATTCCCTAGTGGTAATTCCATACCAAATAGTGAAAGTTCATGTGTTGAAGATATTTTAATGCCTGCTTTTGTATTGATCCAGTTAGACCATGTTGCTGAAACACCACCAATAGGAATTATTGAAATCCACATTTTAAAGGACGTAGGTAGATAGTTTTCGTCTAAAATCCATAGATATGAATCTCCAGGGGTAGATCCACCAGAGGTATACGTAACCAATAATGCATCTTTATCTTTGTGTTTTACGATGCGTCTTTCCGTACCTGGATCAAAAATTTTGTGGGGTGCAACAAGCCAGAAAGAGTCGTTGTTAAAAAAACCTGTTGCTTTTTCAATTAATAATTTGTCATCGGTTTGTTTGCCATTAACAGAAGCTGTTGATTTTTCCGGTGATTTAGTGTGTAAAACTACTTTTTTATCCTCCCAACTAACATAAACAATATTTTCATTTTTCAACCATTTATAATGATTTGTATTTCTAAAACTCCACTCTAAAACTTCAGTGTTTTCATAAGCTTCATGGTTTAAGGCATTGAGCATTTTAATTGCCAAGGCATCTGCTTCTTTCCCTTTTTTTCCTTCGGGAAGTTTTTCGTTGTTTATAAAATAAAAAGCACTAATAAAAAGGAATAAAAGAAGTAAAAGGATTCCGACTATTTTCAAAAATTTCTTCATAAAAAAAAATGATAAATTAAAAAGCTAATTTATCATTTTTAAATCAATTATTTATTTTGCTTATAAATAATCTAGTTTATTTTTTAGAATTTTAAATTTTTTAGTTCATTACTTACAAGAATTGATACTCTATAACATGTTTTTAAAGGTTTTGTAACCAGTCTAATATCTAATTTTCAGTATTTTATCTATATGGCTAATAGGTCTTACTTCGTGTTGCACCTGTTTCTAAAACAAATTATTCGACGATGTTTTTTAGACTAATCATTTTTATTCATGAAGAAAAAGTATGGTATGTTTTGAACTTATTCGAATTTTAATTATATATTTAAGTATGCTTAAAAATATTTATTGCCTCATAAGTTATAGGTTGTAATTATAAATACCGTTCTTTAATAATATCTATATGCCAAATACTATGCCCCAGTAGTATAAAAGCACAAGCTCTGGCCGAAACTTTAGAGTTACTCGCAGATCCTATATTTAACAAGTTTTCGTCAGAAATACTTCGAATTAGATTTATAGAATACATTCGTGTAACCGTAAATTCTTGAATCAAAGATTCTAAAGATTTACTACTTGCTTTAGAGGGATTTATATAAACGTCTTGGTCAAAACCTGCCAATTCAGTTGTGTCTTTTCTAGCGATCCGCAATAAGCGGTACATAAAAATTCTTTCTGTATCAATTAGGTGCTGTAAAATCTCTTTTGGACTCCATTTTTCAGGTAGATACCTGTATTCTAGCTTGTCTTTTGGAATTGAAGAAAAGAAATTAATCACCATGCTTTCATCGAGCTCTAAGCCTGATATTAGTTCCGTTTCATTGGGTATTTTAGCAATATAACTTTCGTAATATTCATTATATTCAGTCGGTTTTAAATCTTGTTTAATCATATGTAATTGTAAAATTAAATTATAATTTATTGAAATCTTTTTTGCAGCGTATCGTAATAAGGTAATGTATGAATTAAGAAAATAATTGATGTACTGATACTTCTGGAAAAATCTTTCTAAACTTCTTTGGAAGATCTTTTGAAATAACAATTTTTTTGTTTGTAAAAGGGTGAGTAAACTCTAACATAGAAGCATGTAAGTACAACCCTTTTCCTTTTAAGATTAAATCACTAATAAAGTACTCTTTGTCTCCTAAAATAGGACTTTTATTAATCAATAAATGTTTTCTTAATTGATGTTTTCTACCGTTTTTAGGTATTAATTTTACTAAATTTAAGCAACCAAAACGCTCTGAAAAAACTGTTTTTAAAACCTCAAAATTGGTCAAAGCTATTTTGCCATTAATCTCTGAGTCTATTAAACCTTTCGGTGCCATTTTACCTGTAGTTATTGCATGATATATTTTTGTAATTTCTTTATTTTCAAACATTTTGTTTAAATCAATAATAGAAGAAGAAGTTTTTCCGACCAGTAGTAAGCCACTTGTTGGATAATCCAAACGATGAACCGGTCTTGGGCGAACAGCGTCGGTTTTAGAGCTTTTCTTTAAGTTTTGAGATAATGCGTTATCTATCGTTGCAAAAGAGTTTCCGCTAACTAAAATCCCTCCGGGTTTATAAACGATTGCTAAATAGTTGTCTTCTAATAAAACGTCTAATTTTAAATCTAATCTTTTAAAAGTGGAACTTTCTTCCGTTTGAAATAACTCAATTGTTTCACCACCTATAATAAATTGCGCAGTAGAAGTTGTTTTTCCATCAACAAAAATCAATTTTTTTTTTATTGCTTTTTTGATGCCAGACTTTGTAGGTAACATCTTAAAAATACCAACAGCATATTCTTGTAAACGGATTCGTTTTTCTTGTTTTGGGGCAGTATGTGTTTCAATAATTTTCAAAGAAATTGTAATAATTTTTAATAAATTAATTCACGTGCATCTTAAAACTAAGTTTAATTTTCTTTTTGGTATCCTTTAGGTCTTCTAGAACGAATGGGTGCTTTTGGTTCTTTTTTTAGTTTGAATTCATTTCCTTTTAACAATCTTAATGCTTCTTCAACAGCTTTTTCCAATTGTGGATCTTTTCCAGCTAAAACTTCTTTTGGAGTTTGATGAACCTCAATATCTGGTGCAACACCTTCACCCTCAACAGCCCAATTTCCATCAACATCAAAGAATCCACCTCTTGGTGCAACCATTCTTCCTCCATCAATAAAAGGAGGTGTATCCCATGTTCCAACCAAGCCACCCCAGGTGGTGGTTCCTACCAATGGGCCTATTTTTTTTTCTTTAAACATATAGGGTAGTAGATCTCCACCAGAACCAGCTCTTTCGTTTATAATCATCACTTTTGGACCCCAAATTCCGGCTATAGGTGTTGTCCAAGGTCGTCTGCTTTCACTTTTACTGTTAAAAAAACCAACAACTTCTCGAGACATAATATCTATCATATAATCTGCAGCAGAACCCCCGCCATTATTTCTTTCATCTATGATGACTCCCTTTTTATCTTGTTGAGAAAAATAATAGCGATTAAAAGATGTAAAACCAGCGCCACTAGTGTTTGGAACATACACATAGGCTAATTTACCCTTAGACAATTTGTCTACTTTCCTTCTATTGTTTTCTATCCAATCTATAGATCTTAAGTTTCTTTCACTAACAGTTGGTGTTATTAAAACAGTTCGTGCATCTTTTTTGGAGGGTTTACCATTAACTTTTATGAAAATTTCTCTTCCTGCAGTTTGTTCTAACAATTGATAAGGATTCATTTTTGATGTTAAAGAAACGCCATTGATTTCAATTAAATAATCTCCTTTATTTATGTTTATTCCAGGGGCACCTAAAGGAGAAGTAATATTAGGATTCCAACGTTCACCCTTATAAATTTTTGCAAATCGATACAAGCCATTGTTTTGTTCTAAATCTGCACCTAATAAGCCAATAGAAACCCTATTAATATTTGGTAAATCTCCTCCTGAAACATATGAATGGCCAATAGCAATTTCACCACTCATTATATCGACCACATAATTTAAATCTGTTCTGTGACGAACATCGTTTATCCATGGAGAATACCATTTATATATTTTGTCCCAAGGAGCACCATGAACATTGTCTACATAAAGGAAGTCGCGCATATATCGCCATCCCTCTTTAAAAATTTGATGGGCTTCTGCTTTCGGATCAACCTTTATTTTCATATTTGTATTTAAAGATTTTTTTCCAAGCTTGGCAGCCTTAGTACTTTCTAAACTCCATGTTCCTCTTTTAGAAATTAATATTGAATTTCTATCATTTGATGCTGTCATTGAAGAAACACCTGTTGCAAAAACAGTAGCTTTTTCTTTTGTAATATCATAATTATGAACTGTTAGTCCTCTAGAATTTGCTGTAACTTCTGCTATAAATACTTTGTTTTTAGGACCTTTTAGTAAGTCTATATAATTTTTTGCAGCCAATTTTAAAACAACTGCTCTATCGAATAGACCGTCTTCAACAATGATAGTTTTATTTTCTTTGGACGATTTTTTAGTTTCTTCCTTTCCTTTTTTGTCTTCCTTTCCTTTTTCTTTTTCTAAAGATTCTTCATCTGTTTTAGGTAAATTAGGAGCTTTATCTTTTGAATTTAAAACTACTGCATATAAACTTCTTGTTACACTTGGATCGTAAGAGCTCATATCTAACCAACCTGTTTGCAGGCCATAATCTGTACTTGCTAATGTATATATATATTTCCCAGAAGCATCCCAAACAGGAGAAATTGCATCTGCAATTGGATCTGTAATTTGTATATTTTTTTTTGTGCTTATTTGATATGCATAAATAGATTTAAAGCTGTTGTTATTTTGTTTGGCGTAAGCTATCCATTTGCTATCTGGAGACCATTTTGGATTCATGGTTCTGTTTGGATGTGCATATGTGTCTGCATCAATTTTTGTAATTTTCTTACTTTCTAAATTGATCGTCCAAATTACAAAGTTGGTATCTGTATATGCAATGTATTTTCCGTCTGGAGACCAGTCTGGCTGAAAATAAAAAGTAGGATTTGGTAATTTTATAAATTCTTGATTATTGCCATTTTGATCTGCAATAACCATTTCATATTCTCCATTTTTATCCGAAAACCAAGCTACTTTATCTCCTTTAGGAGACCAAATTGGCGCACGATCTGCAGTGCCAGAAGAATTTGTTAAGTTTCTCCAAGTTCCATTTTCTTTAGGAACTGTAAATATTTCTCCTCTATATTCAAAAATTGCTCTTTTTCCTTTTGGAGAAATATTTGCATTTGTAAGATTTCCTCCACTAACGTTCATCCACCTTGTTCTAGAGTAGTTTAAATCTCCTTTTACATTAATTACTAATGTCTTTGTTTTTTTTGTTTCTGGATTTAAGAAATGTAAAAAACTACCCTGCTCATAAACAATTCCGTTTTTATTGGCGTCAATATTCTTTACATCAAATTTTTTGTGAAATGTAATCTGAGTTTCTTGTTTTGTTTTTAAATTATATGACCAAATATTTGCTGTGTAATCTCTTTCAGAAATATAATATACATCACCCTTATACCAAACAGGGTTTACGTGTCTCTCTCCATCTTTTTGAGGAGTTTTAACTAATTCTTTTGTTTTTAAATCTACAATCCAAATTGGCATTGCCTGACCACCTCTGTAATTTCGCCATTCTGCATCCCAACTTGTAATTGGTGTGTATGCAATATATTTATTATCATCAGAAATTTTTCCATAAGCAGCTCTGGGTAGTTCAAAAGATTCTGGCATTCCACCTTTCTTAGATACAGTATAAAATTTACTTGTTTGTGTAGGTCTAGATTCCCTGCCAGAACGAAAAAGCACCTCTCCTTTTGGTGTCCAGCCCTGAACAATATCTGCAGAGGGATGATAGGTTAATCTTTTTGGTTCGCCACCATTTATAGAGACCAAATATACATCAGTATTCCCATCATATTGTGCTGTGAATGCAATCCACTTTCCATCTTTAGAAAAATGGGGGTTCGTTTCATATCCTTCATCACTTGTTAAACGAATAGCATTTCCACCATTTAAAGGTGCTTTCCATAAATCTGCTGCATAAACAAAAACAACCTCACTATCAGACATTGTGGGTTGTCTTAACAATCTTGTTCCTTGAGAAAAAATGGAATAAGAAAATAAAATTAAAAAAATGAAAATCAGTTTTTTCATAATAAAAAGATGTTAGTTGATTACGTTAAAGATAAAAAAATCACTAAAAGAAAAATAATGTTGGAGTTCTTTATTTTGCAAAAACTTGATTCATATCTTTAAAGGCTTTAAACTCCAATGCATTATTTTCTGGGTCATTAAAGAACATTGTTGCTTGTTCTCCAACTTTTCCTTTAAACCGAATTGTTGGTTCTATTATAAATGTTGTATTATTCGCTTTTAACCTTTCCGATAATTCATGCCAATCTTCCCAAGTTAAAATTACTCCAAAGTGAGGAACAGGTACCTCGTGACCATCTACAGGGTTAGAAATTCTTTCTGGATTAAATCCATCCTTTTGGTGAATAACCAACTGGTGTCCAAAGAAATTAAAATCTACCCAATGTTTAGAACTTCGTCCTTCTTTACAATGTAAAATACTACGGTAAAAAGTTCTGCATTTTTCTAAATCTTGAACTGGAATTGCTAAATGGAATGGTTGTACTTGCATATTATATTGAAGTTTTAAAAACTTATTGTAAAAATTAACTTTTAAAAACCAACGGCAGTGTCATCACCTCTTTTGTCTGCTCCGGCCTCTAGCTTTCCATCTGGTAAGACTAAAATTGCATCAACTCTACCAATAATTAGGGAGTTTCTTTCTACAATTTTATAGCCTTTAGATGCTAAATTATTTTTAGTAATGCTATCAAACCCATTAGGTTCCATAAGAATTTGATCTGGTAACCATTGATGATGAAATCTTGGCTGATTTACAGATTCTTGCATGCCCATATCATACTCAACAACATTTAAAATATTTTGTAGAACAGAAGTAATAATGGTAGACCCCCCTGGAGTTCCCAGTACCATTTTTAATTTTCCATCTTTTTCAACAATTGTTGGTGTCATAGAGCTCAACATTCTTTTCTCTGAAGCTATTGCATTGGCTTTAGAACCAACCAAACCATATACATTTGGAATTCCGGGTTTGCTAGAAAAATCGTCCATTTCATTGTTTAAAATAAAACCAGCACCCTTAACAACTACTTTTGAACCATAACCAGTATTTAAAGTAGTAGTAACCGATACTGCATTTCCAAACTGATCTACAATAGAATAATGAGTAGTTTCATCACTTTCATAGCCCAAAACTTTTCCATGAGAAACTTCAGATGAGGGAGTTGCTTTGTCCCAAGAAAAAGAACGCATTCTTTTGTTGATGTAATTTGTATCAGTTAAACTATCAATTGGCACGTTTACAAAATCAATATCACCTAAAAAATGGGCTCTATCAGCGTAACTTCTTCTTTCTGATTCCGTTAGTAATTGTATATATTTTGTAGAATTATGTTTGATTTTTGAGAGTTCGAAAGGTTCTACAGATTTTAAAATTTGAGCCAAACAAATGCCTCCACTTGCTGGCAATGTCATTGATGTAATGGTATGATTTTTATAGGTAAAAGTGATGGGTTTTCTCCAAACTGCTTGGTATTTTTCTAAATCATTATGAGAAATAATCCCACCCAATTCTTTAACATAATTTACAAATAAATCGGCAGTTTTACCCCTGTAAAATCCATCTTTTCCTACATCCCGAATTCGTTCTAATGTCTCCGCTAATTCCACCTGTTTTAATAGGTCTCCTTCTTTCCATTCTTTTTCAAATATGGTTTTGTAGTTGTTTGCTTTTTCAAATTTTTGTACAGCATTATTTAACGAAACTGCTTGTTTTTTTGTGACTCTATATCCATCTTTTGCTAAATCAATGGCAGGTTGAATAAGATCTTTAAAAGGCAAACTTCCAAATTTCTCATACACCTCAAAAGCTCCAGCAACAGAACCTGGAATTCCAACAGCATATGCCCCCAGTGTACTTTTGTTTTTAATTACATTTCCTAAAGAATCTAAATACATGTCTTTATGCGCTGTAATTGGTGCTTTTTCTCTAAAGTCTAAAGCGCCTTTTGTACCGTCATTATTTCTGTAGACCAAAAAACCACCTCCACCAATATTACCAGCAACAGGATATACAACTGCCAAGGCAAAATGTGTAGCTACCATTGCATCATATGCATTACCACCTTTTTCTAAAATATTAGATCCAACTCTAGAAGCTTCTTGCCTAGCGGAAACAACCATAGCTTTGTCTGAAATTAAACCAGTAACTTGTTTGTTAGGTGTCTTACAATGAAACATCAAAATACAAATTATAAGTAATAAAAATATTTTTTTCATAGTGATTGGTTTGATTGATTAATTTCTTTGATTTTTTTTGATGTAAACTCTATTAATTCTGTGAAAAATGTAGTGAAATCATCTTCAAATTCATTCTTTAAAATATGTAAATCTTCAATGGCTAAATTCATTTGAGATTTCCCTTTTGTTCTAGAATTCATTCCGTTTAAGACTTTTTCAATTCCCTCTTCAAATTGGTAATTATACAGAATGTTGTATTCAATCATATATTTGATAAATTGTTGAGATTTTAAAGGTAATTCTGATGATTTTTTATCAAATAATTTATTAATAGAACTGGTATAAATATCTAAGGGAATAGCAGAATAAGTATTCCAGTTTTTAGCTAAGAAATAGTCATAAAAAATATCGATAATTACACCATCGTAGTGTCTATAACGCTCATGCAAGCGTCGTTTGCTTTTTCTAACAATTATGTGTGTATCTGTAAAAGTATCTATTTCTCTGTGTAAGAAAATTCCTTGCTGAACCTCTTTAGAAAACCCTTTGTAATTATTCCCTTTTATATGATCTGCAATAAAATTACCAATTATAATATCGGTATTATTTTGTGACAAGTATAAGTGAGCTAAGAAATTCATTAGAGAATTTTTATACGTTAAAAGTAAAAAAAAAACCACGACTTTTAAGCTGTGGTTTTTAAATATTTATTTTTATTCTAATTGAGCAATTATAACAAACCATTTTGATATAAAATGCATGTTCTTAAACATTAACTGTTTAACATTACCGGCATTACAAGCATAGTAACTTTTTCACCTTCATCTGTACCATCAATTGGTGTTAGGATTCCAGCTCTGTTTGGTAAAGACATTTCAATTAAAACTTCGTTTGAATTTAAATTATTTAACATTTCACTTAAAAAACGAGAGTTGAAACCAATCTGCATATCGTCTCCTTGATAATCACAGTTTAATCGTTCATCCGCCTTATTTGCAAAATCTAAATCTTCCGCAGAAATATTTAGTTCTTTGCCAGCCATCTTTAAGCGAATCTGGTGTGTAGTTTTACTAGAGAAAATAGAAACACGTCTTACTGAATTCAAGAAAGATGCCCTGTCTATTGTTAATTTATTTGGATTTTCTTTTGGAATTACAGCCTCGTAATTAGGATATTTTCCATCAATTAAACGACATACTAAAACAACATTGTCAAATGTAAACTTTGCGTTAGAGTCATTATATTCGATAGTAACTTCGCTATCAGAACCACCTAAAATTCCTTTAAGAAGATTTAATGGTTTTTTAGGCATAATAAATTCTGCAGTCTGACCTGCAGTAACATCCATTCTAGAATACTTTACTAATTTATGAGCGTCCGTTGCAACAAAAGTTAAACTTTGTGGACTAAACTGAAAGAAAACACCACTCATTACTGGGCGCAAATCATCGTTTCCAGCAGCAAAAATAGTTTTTGAAATAGCAGTTCCTAAAATATGTGCAGGAATTACTGTTGTGCTTGGTGATGGTAAAGAAACCGCTTTTGGAAATTCATCTCCACCAAAATAAGCCATATCGTATTTACCTTGACTAGAACTAATTTCAATTGTGTTTTTTCCTTCTGTTTTAAAAGTTAATGGCTGATTTGGAAATGTTTTTAAGGTATCTAATAGCAAACGAGCAGATACAGCAATAGATCCTGAACTTTCACTTTCTACTTCAACTACAGAGCTCATTGTTGTTTCTAAATCCGATGCAGAAACTTTTAATTGATTTTCAGATAACTCAAACAAAAAATTATCTAGTATTGGCAATGTGTTGTTACTATTTATAACGCCGCCTAAAACTTGTAATTGTTTTAATAATAGCGAACTTGATACAATAAACTTCATGTAATTTGTTTTCTTAGGTTGGTTTACAAATATAATCTTATTAAGTGATTTTAAAAATTAATTTATTAACAGGTTATTAGCATTTTGTTGATGAATTTTAAAACGTTATTATTATGTTAATAGATCCGTTTTAAATTATAAAAAAAACTATTTTTGTGAAATTAGTCAAACCAATCAAATGAAAAAAAGCACTTTTTTTACACTTTCATTTTTACTGATTTCTTTGAGTTTATTTTCTCAAAAGCCTCAGAAATTAACATCAAATCAGATATACGAGAAGCTTCAAAAATTAAACTTTTTAGGAACTGCTTTATATGTTGCTGCTCATCCAGATGATGAAAATACACGCTTAATTTCATATTTGGCAAACCATGTAAAGGCAAGAACGGGCTATTTGTCTCTAACACGAGGAGATGGAGGACAAAATTTAATTGGCCCAGAAATTAGAGAGTTATTGGGAGTAATCAGAACCCAAGAGTTATTAGCAGCAAGGAGAATTGATGGAGGAGAACAATTATTTTCAAGAGCCAATGATTTTGGCTATTCCAAACATCCAGATGAGACCTTAAAAATTTGGAATAAAAATGAAGTTTTAAGCGATGTTGTATGGGCAATTAGAACCTTTAAACCGGATGTAATTATTAATAGGTTTAATCATAAAACTCCTGGAACAACGCATGGTCATCACACCAGTTCTGCAATGTTAAGTATAGAAGCTTTTGATTTGGCAGGAGATAATTTAAAGTTTAAAGATCAATTAAAATATACAGAAACCTGGAAACCCAAACGGATATTTTACAATACATCTTCATGGTTTTACAGAGATAAGAACAAGTTTGAAAAGGCGGCTAAAGATTTTATAAAATTTGATATTGGTTTGTATTATCCATTAAAAGGATTGTCTAATAACGAGTTGGCTTCAATGGCTAGTAGCCAGCATTTATGTCAGGGTTTTGGTAGAGTTACCACACGTGGAAGTCAAACCGAATATTTAGAATATATAAAAGGTGAAGAGCCTAAAGATAAAAACGATCTTTTTTCAGGAATAAATACCACATGGAATCGGATAAAAGGCGGAGGAGAAATAGGTGATATTTTATATGAAGTTGAACAAAATTTCGACTTTGTAAATCCCTCTAAACACATACCGAAATTATTAGAAGCATATCAGAAAATTCAAAAATTAGAAGACAAACATTGGAGAGAAATTAAAGAAAAGCAAATTTTAAATATCATTAAAGCTTCAGCTGGATTATATCTAGAAGTCGCAGCTATTAGTTCCTCAGGAACTCCAAATTCTTCAATTGATGTAAATTTTGAAGTTTTAAATAGAAGTGATATCAATATTCAGTTACTGTCAATTACATCAATATTAAACAACACAACTATTTCTAAAAATTTGGATTTAGAAACGAATAAAAAAATTAATTTTAAAGAAACAATATACCTTAAAACAGATCAATTCTCAGATCCTTATTGGTTGAAAAATGAAGCCTCTTTAGGGATGTATACTGTAAATAACCAATTGCTAATTGGCGATCCAGAAACACAAAGACCAGCAAAAATAATATTCAATTTAATAATTGATACAACTCCTGTTGTCTTTACACAAGATGTAGTCAGAAGATATTCAGAAAGAGACAAAGGTGAAATTTATGAGCCATTTGAAATTTTACCTATAGTAACCACAAAGTTAAAAGATAAAGTAATTATTTTTTCCGATAACACTGTTAAAAAGGTTTTTGTTGAGGTAAGAGCCGGAGCAAATAATATTTCTGGAAATGTGAGTTTGAAAACTCCAACAGACTGGGTAGTTTCTCCAAAAGAGATACCTTTTAATATAAGTCAAAAGAGCGATAAACAAACTGTTGAATTTTTAGTTACACCACCCAAAAATCAATCGGAAGGAAAATTAGAGGTGGTAGCTATTTCCAAAGGAAAAACATATAAAAAAGAGTTGGTAGAAATTAATTATAACCACATTCCTAAACAATCTGTTTTGCCTAATTCTGAAGCAAAGCTGGTTCGATTAAACATCAAAAAGGCAGGAAATTATATTGGATATATTAAGGGCGCAGGAGATGCTGTTTCAGAAAGTTTACAACAAATTGGTTATGTTGTTGAAGAAATAAATCCCAGTGAAATTACTGATAAAAATTTACTAAAATTTGATGCTATTGTTTTAGGAATTAGAGCGTATAACGTAGTGAAAGAGTTAAAATTTAAACAAAAATTTTTGTTAGAATACGTAGAAAAAGGAGGTACTATGATTGTACAATATAATACCAACAGAAGAGTAGATGTTGCAGCTCCTTATCTACTTAAATTATCAAGAGATAGAGTTACAGACGAGTTTTCAGATGTTAGAGTTTTAGAAACAGATAATCCATTATTAACTTTCCCAAATAAAATTACTCAAAATGATTTTAAAGGTTGGGTGCAAGAGCGTGGGCTGTATTTTCCTAATAAATGGAGTAAAGAATATACGCCAATTTTATCTATGAACGATAAAGGAGAAACTGCTAAAAACGGAAGTTTATTAATTGCAAAATATGGTCAAGGAAATTATATCTATACTGGTCTGAGTTTTTTTAGAGAATTACCAGCTGGAGTTTCTGGAGCTTATAAATTATTTGCGAATATGTTGTCTGTTGGCAAGAATAAAATAGGAGTTAAACAACAAATGAAGAACTAATGGAGCAGCAAAAATACAGTTGGAAAAAAGAATATACCTTGGTTTTAGTAGCCAATGTAATTTACATTATTGCTTTTTATTTGATCACAAATTATTTTACATTGTAATTTATGGAAATTTCAAGTAAACTTCACGCCATCGATTGGATTGTACTGTCCATAACCTTAATTTTTATTGTAGCCTATGGAACCTATGTAACTCGAAAAAATAAGAATGTTACCGATTATATAAAAGGAGGTAATGATTCTAAATGGTGGACAATTGGCTTGTCTGTAATGGCAACACAAGCGAGTGCAATTACATTTTTATCAACACCAGGACAAGCATTTCATAGTGGAATGGGGTTTGTTCAATTCTATTTTGGTTTGCCCATTGCAATGGTTATTATTTGTGTTGTTTTTATTCCAATTTATCATAAACTAAAAGTATATACCGCCTACGAATTTCTAGAAGGAAGATTCGATTTAAAA